>CAYGMD010000225.1:0-7084 GCA_964350785.1 uncultured Acidobacterium sp.
GAATCGGCGATCACGATGACCGGACTGAGTGATCACAATGGCCGGAATACGCAAATACGGGCGTTCTCCTCAGGCGACAGCTGGTCGAGGCTTTCCAAAAGCAGTTCGGCCAGCCGAGCGCGTGACTTCGGTTCCAGCTTCAACGCCGCCGCCTCAAGCTCTTCGATGCTCATGGTGAAACCCTGCGCCTCCAAGACGACGATGCCATCGTCGTCAGGATTGTGCAATAGCAACATGGGCAACCAGCTCCTCCACCGTCCCCAGCCACCCCAGCAACTCTGCCGACGTGGGCGGCAAGCGTCGCCAAAAATTCCGTAGAGTTTCTGAGGGTTCGCTGTCTCGATCAGACGCATCGATGCGTGAAGCTTTGCACCAATGTTCTTGGCCGCCTGACGCACTTCCCGCCAATGCGCCTCGGATGGCACCTGGAAGCGGTGATGCTCTTCTCCAGAAGCGTAGTCAACGTCGCCGTCTGACTCATTCAGCGCAGACTGTGTTTCTTCGTCAAAGACGTCGCAGAGGCGCTTATAGAACAGCAGCGGGAAGATGAACTGCTTGTAGTCGCCGGCATCGATGGTGCCCCTGAGCAACGTGGCGGCACCCCAGAGATATGACTCGAGCTGCTGTTGGGTGATGCGCGGCATCAGCTCAACCCCTTTGAGCCGACCGTCCAAACCAGGAGATCGCAGAGGCGAGACGGGTGGCAGTCCTTCAGCCTGGGCTGCTTCTTGAATACAGTGGCCTGGATCGCGCCGAACCGCGGGTCTCCGGCCCACTCTTCATACTGCTCTTGGATCCGGACCAGGTTGGCGACGAACCCGGCGATCCGGAACTCCGGGGTTCCAATAGTCGGAACGCCCATGCCGAAGAAGTTCGAGACGTGGCGGTCGTAGATCGGGCGCGACTCGTCGTGGATGGCCACCAGCTTGGACACGAACGATGCCTGAATCGAGGGGCCGCCCTTGAGGCGCTCGAAGGCATGCAGTTCGATCAGAATCGGCGTGTACGGATCAGGATGGCCGGACGGCGAACACTCAAACAAGAGTTCGAAATAACGCCGCTTGAATTTGGGCGTAAGACCACCGATATTGAGCCGGTAGTAGGTCGTGAACTCGTGCTGAAAGGCCTTGCGGTCTCCGCTTGCCAGCAGGCGTTTCAGCTCGAAGTAGCGCGCGAAGGTGCCCGGCTCGATTGAGGTGGCCGCTTTCGTGAGCAAAGCCCAGTGATGCTCGCTAACGGCCATCGATCAGCAGCCCTTCCCGAAGCAAAATCTGAATCAGCTTGTCCTCAGCCTCAAAGGCAGCCACAGCGCTGGCCTCCAGGCGTTTCATCGCTTCCTCAACTGTCACCACTTCCTGAGTCGACGTCGGCTCGACATATCTGGGGATGTTGAGGTTGTAGTCGTTGGCGGCGATGTCATCGAGGGTGGCCGAGGATTACGGCGCTGGAGAGGGCCACGAACACGACGGCCACGGGCCACCGATTTGACATCGACATAACAGCCACAGATTAGAACCTATAAATCCAGACGGGAGGGCGATTCTTGTCGGGAGGGAACCTCTTGTCGGGAGGGCACTCCTTGTCGGGACGAAGATCCGGACGGCAGAAATTGCGGCGGGACTCGTGAACTCGCGTGGCAGAACCTGAGACCAGTCGGATGACCTAAACGACGGAACGCAGGGGAAATCCGTGAGAAAGGCGCGGCATGCAGCTCGCACCTCAGCGCCGCATGCCCGAAATCTCCCGCTTCTACGGAATCGTCATCCGCATGTTCGCCGAAGCCGGCGCGCAGCACCACCGGCCACACTTCCACGCCATCTACCAGGACCACGCAGCGACGGTGGCGATCGACACACTGGAGCTACTGGGCGGCGACCTGCCGGTCCCACAGAGACGCCTGGTCGAGGCCTGGGCCGAGCTTCATAGAGCCGAGCTGATTCAGGACTGGACCCTCTTGCATTCGGGTCAACCCCCGGTCAAGATCGACCCACTGGCGTAGCTCATGACGAACCATCCAATGCACCGCGTGGTCTCGTTCGCCATCGTCGGGCCCTACGAGCTCGAGGTTGGCTTTGAAGACGGCGTCGTCCGCCGCATCAACTTCCTGCCGGTACTTGAAGGGGAACTCTTCGGGCCGCTGAAAGACCTGAGCGTCTTCAACCAGGTGGCCCTCAGTCCAGAGGGCTACACGCTGCTCTGGCCCAACGGTGCCGACTTCGACCCAGCCACTCTGCACGACTGGCCGGAAGTCGAGGCCGAGTTCGTCGCGATGGCACAGTCCTGGGGCCGCAGATTCAAAACAGCCACAGATTAGGCGCAGATTAGACACCGATCGTAGCCGCGTGACGTCCTGACTCGAACCATCAACTGCTATCACGGTCAGCGGCAGCGTAGACCAGACAGGCACGGATGTCGTCCCTGGTTAGTTGCGGGAAGTCGGCGAGCAGCTGATCCTCAGACATTCCCCCAGCCAAGTAACCCAGGACATCCCCCACGGTCAGCCGCGTCCCGCGAACACACGGCTTCCCGAAGCGGATGGCCGGATCAACGCTGATGCGCTCGAGCAGGTTCATGGCGCATGCGGCTACTGAAAGCCACGGATCCTCACGAAGATGGCGAGCAGGTTCCCATGAGGAATACCGGACACATCCAAGCCATACACGCGACGCACCCTCGCCTGGATCGCATCCAGGGTCTCATCAGCTACCCCGACGAAGTCACCGAGCTCTGACTTGTCGCTGATGGCATAGTCCCCAGGCTCCATTCCGAAGATCTCGCGCATGAAATCCTCGGCCACGTCGCGCACGAGATCCACGCCTGCAGTCGACGCCATCTCAATCGTCTTGCCTTTGAAGGGACCGCTTCGAATAACCCGGTCTTCGCTCATGTTGCAGTCCGAGGCCAGGCTCGGTGGTCCCGGCGGGAGGCAAAGCAGACAACGTTTTTGCTCCGGCCGCCGCGAGCTTCCGGATACTACCATCGTCCTACGCACGAAATAGTTGCATCGCCTTCGGCCTGCAACGTACGCAAATTCTGCGTACTGGCTGAGTGACCGAATCACGAATCCCTCGACAAATCACGCGATCGTGACTGGGCACGGGCCGTGCTCCTGCAAACGGCATGGGCCGCCGTCTTGATCATTCGTATATACAGTTGTATGATGTCCAGGTCCGGTTCACCTGGGATCCGCGCAAGAGTGAACGAAACCTGCGCAAACGGGGCTTCGACTTTGCGTTTGCCGCGCGGATTTTCGAACGCCGGACCTTGGAGCAGGCCGACACGCGCCGCGACTACGGCGAGCGTCGCGTCGTCGCCCTGGACGCGGTAGTGGACATCGGCCTGACGGTTGTCTACACCGACCGGACCGCTGCCGACGGCGTGACCGAGAGGCGAATTATTTCAGCGAGAGTGAGCAGCCGCCATGAGCACACGATCTACCAACAAATCACGGACCAGGCCTGATGCGGCTCCGCGCGGTCGCGCCGACGTGCGCCGCCTGCAGCGGCTCACCGACCGCGAGATTCTCGCCACCTCTCCCGCGGAGCTCGCGAACCTGCCCGCCAATTTCTGGGAAGGCGCTACCGTCGTCGAGCCCGTGGCGAAACAACCCATTTCGCTCCGAGTTGACGCAGATGTGCTCGACTGGTTCAAGTCGCAGGGCCCGCGCTATCAGTCGCGCATGAACGCGGTGCTGCGGTCGTACATGGCCGAGCGGCAGCGCGGCGCCAAACGCAAGACTGGCTAACGACGGCGCCGCTTTTCGACGACACCGATCGCGGGACCATAAGGCGTTGCTGGAGGCGGCCATCGTCGGTCTGGGCCGAGACATATAGCGTTAGCCAAGCACGCGCGGATGTCGTCCCTGGTCAGTCGCGGGAAGTCGGCGAGCACCTGTTCCTCGGACGAAATCGTTGCATCGCCTTCAGCGAACAACGTACGCAAATTCTGCGTACTGGCTGAGTGCCTGAGTCACGATATGGACGATGGTAGGATCGGCGGTGAGATGACGCTGGAAGGCATCGCGAAGCAGCTCGAGAAGATTCAGTCGGGCATCGCGGCCGTGCGCTCAGACATCAAGACGGTCGACGGCAACGTTGATTCTCTCGATCACAAGATGACGATCGAATTCGAGGAGACGCGGCGCGTGGTCAACCTTGGGTTCGAGAACACCCAAATGCTCCGCGAAGAGGTTGGCCGGCGATTCGACGACACCGATCGCGGCTAGATTCTTACAGGAGACGAAGAGATAAGGAGATCCTCTTTGGAACTCCTTATCTCCTGTCGGGTCTAGTCCGTGTTGCGTTTACGCCCGCTCCCCATCTTGAAATTCTTCTGGCCCATCTGCTTGCCCTCGGGCTCGCCCATGCGCCGCATGGCGGGCGTGAGCTTCACCTGGGGCGGCGGCTGGCGATGACGCTTGCCGGGTGCATCCACGGGACCGCGGTCGGGCTTCGCCGCCTTCGCGACCTTGCGCGCGTCGGGGCCCGCCGCCAACGGGGCCTGCTTGCCGGCCTTCGGCTTGACCGTCTCCTGGCGCGCCGCGCGCGCCGCGGCGTCGATGTGCTGCAGCAGTTCGTTCGCGCCGTCGCGGATGCGCGCCAGCTCCTTCTTGACGCTGTCGCTTTCCAGCCAGCCCTCAGCCTTGGCCTGGGCCGTGCCCAGGAACCAGCCCAGCTGCTCAGCCAGGGCGACCACCTTGGTCTCGGTTTCGCTCGTCGGTTTCGTATTTCCAGTCGTCTTACGTGCTGCCATGGGGGTTTCTCCGGGCAAAACTAATGCATCAGGCGTGCCGACTGAGGTCCGGCTAACCGCCTTCGCTGAAGCTACGGCGGTCAAGAAGCCGGACACCACATTGGTGTCCTGTATTGAACAGCCCCCGTTGCCATGCGCCGCTAGAATTAGACCCATGGCGGACTCTGAATGGCGGCAAAAATCAAAATCGGGGCCAACGGAGCAGAAGGACTACAATAGAGGTATGCTGCTGACTCCGAAAGACATTGGTACTCTCGTTGAACACACGGTTTGGCAGCGAGGCAAGGTACTCGACGTCACCCCTCCCTACGCCATCATCCACTTCACGTCGCTCGTCGAGACTCCCCAGGGCCCCGAACGCAAGCTCCGCGAAGACGCACCGCAGATCTCCAAGGCCAAGGTCCAGAGCGACCCGGAACTGGACCTGATCGGCACCGGCGGCGCCAAGCCGAAGAAGTCGAAGGCGAAGGCCAAGGCCAAGGGCCTGGTCCATCACCTGGACGAAGCCATCACCTGGTTTGAAAAGACCTACCCCGACAAGTTCGAGGACGAGAAGTTCATGGACGCCGACCTGCGCAACAAGCGCGCGGCGCACGACGTGTTCGTCGCCAACTTCGGCGGCAACCGCGGCCAGAAGCTGATCGACCAGGGCAAGCACGCCGAGATCGCCGACGTGCTGGACGCGCTGTTCAAGGCCACCAACATCCCCTCGACCTTTGAAGTGAAGGCCGTGCACAAGGGCCTGAAGAAGGGCGACCAGGCCGGCACCCAGATCCTCGAGGCGGCCCTGGCGTTTATCGCCAAGCCGGATTCGACCAAGTTCGCGGCGCTGTTCGAAGCGGTCGCCCAGCTGCCGAGCGACGGCGGCAAGGTGCTGACCTGGCCGAACATCACGCTGCTGCCGTTCCTCGCCGACCCGAAGCGGTTCATGGCGCTCAAGCCCACGAACACCGAACTGATGGCCGCGCGCATGAACTTCGACCTGCGCTACACCGCCACGCCCAACTGGCCGACGTTCGACGCCATGCAGCGCATGAGCCAGTTCCTGCTGCAGCGGCTGGAGAAGATCGGCGCCAAGGACATGTTCGACGTCCAGGCGTTCATGTGGCTTACCCGCGATCTGACTTAACCGTATTTTGGAGCTTCCGACGCCTATAATGGCGCCGGAGGCTCCATGACCACTCTTGGTCGCCGTCAATTTCTTGCTGGTGCCGGCGCGCTTGCCGCGGCACTTCCTTCCACGACATTCGCGCTGACAGGCGTCGGCAGCACTAAAGTGCTGCCCTCCTGGCAAGGAGCGCCGTCTCGCGCCGGGATCTTTCCCTCATCCGTGCGCGCGGATTTTCCCTCGGTCCTGCGCGAAACCTACCTCAACTCGGCGGCCATCCACCCCGTGGGGACGTTCGCGGCCGACGCCATCAAGCAGCTCGCCGACTACCGCCTCTACGGCCCCGGCGAGGGGCGCAGCGACTTCGGCGCGGCGAAGCAGGACGAGCTGAAGAGGAAGTTCGGCGCGCTCGTCAACGCCTCGGCCGCCGAGATCGCCTACATCGCCAACACCACCGACGGCGAGAACATCGTCATCATGGGCCTGGACCTGGCGCGGCGGCGCGGCAACATCGTGATCGACGAGCTGCACTTCACGAGCTCGCTCTACATGTACAAGGAGCTGGAAAAGAAAGGCGTCCAGCTCCGCATCGTCAAGCACAAGAACTGGGCGATCGATCCGGAAGACATGGCCAAGGCCATCGACACCAACACCAAGCTGGTGTCGCTGGCGCTGGTGTCGAACGTCAACGGGTTCATGCACGATGCCAGGGCGGTGAGCGCCATCGCCCACGCGCGCGGCGCGTACGTGTATGCCGACATCATCCAGGCGGTGGGCGCCGTGCCGCTCGACCTCAAGGCGCTCGGCATCGACTTCGCCAGCGCCGGCACCTACAAGTGGCTGATGGGCGAACGCGGCCAAGTACGAATCCGGCGGCATCCCGGTGATGATGGCGGCGTGCGTGGATGCCGGCATCAACTACGTGAACAAGCTCGGCATCCCCAACATCCGCGCGCACGCGAAGCAGTTGATCGATCGGCTGCAGAAGGAACTGCCGCCGCTCGGCTACAAGCCGCTCACGCCGATGGGCACCGAGACGCCGACGGTGGCGTTCGAGGTCAAGGACGCGGCGGCGACGACGAAGCTGCTGCAGGCGGGCAAGGTGGTGGGCACGGTGATCGGCTACGAGAACCGCCTCCGCCTGGCGGTGTCGGTGTTCAACACGCACGAGGACATCGATCGCACGGTCGCCATCGTCGCGCACGCGCTGGCGGGGTAGCCTTC
>CAYGMD010000226.1:0-6922 GCA_964350785.1 uncultured Acidobacterium sp.
CACCGCCGCGGCGGTGACCGTGTGGATGGTGGTGCCACAGAGTCGCTTGACGGCCCCGTCCGCACCTGCCGCGGTTGAATCGGCCGCGCCCCAGTCAGTACCCGCCCGGGCCGGCACGGAGGCGGCGGCCACACAGCCGGCTCCCGCGGCCCAATCCTTCGAGGCTCGTGAGCGTCGGGCTGAGGCCGCCAAGCTTGCCGACGTGGCCGCCGAGGGCCGTGTCGCCGCTACGGCGCCGCCCGCTGTCGCGCCGCGCGCGCAAGCTGCTGAGGCCACGGAAGCGGCGGTCACCGCGCGATCGTCCCCATCGCCAGGCGTCATCTGGACGGTCGGCCGGGCGGGCATGGTGCGGCTTGCCACCGACGGCCGCACCTTTGTCCGCGTGCCGTTTCCCGAATCCGTCGATCTCACCGCGGTCACAGCCACCGACCAACGCCATGCCACCGTGACCGCCGCCGACGGCCGGACGTTCCAGACGGCCGATGGCGGCCGCACCTGGACGCGGCCGTAGGGCTCGCGCCTCCGGCGCTCGTCGGGGTCGCTCGCTCCGCTCGCATCCTGGGGCTCACTTCGTTCGTGGGAAAGGCATTTCCCCACGCCCCGGCCCTACGAGGCGCGAAGCGACGAGCCCCACCGGCTGCAAGGAATTCCAGCCGGCCCGTTCTAAGGGAAAGGGCCACGAACGGCCCCGTTCTCAAGGAGCGGTTCCTATGTCTGCACGCACGTATCTCGCCTCGCTCGCCATCCTGGGTGGCGCGCTGCTGCTCCGGCCCGAAGCCCAGCCCGCCCTGCAGGCCGAACCGGCGGTGGCTGACGAGGCCCCGGTCACCAGCGGCGAGCAAGACCTGACGACGACGCTCGATGACCAGTCGGAGCTGGCCCTCACGGTCTACAACTCGGACATCGCGCTCGTGCGCGACGTGCGCAACCTGCAGCTGGCGCGCGGCACCGGCAACCTGCGGTTCATGGACATTGCCGCCACGGTCAACCCGGCCACGGTTCATTTTCGCTCGCTGACCGACCCGGCCCGGGTGCGGGTGCTGGAACAGAACTACGAGTACGACCTGCTCGAACCCGACAAGCTGCTGCGCAAGTACGTGGGCCGCGAGGTCACGCTGGTGCGCAACCGCCAGGACGGCGGCACCACCCGGCAGGAGGAGGTGAAGGCGACGCTGCTTAGTTACAACGCGGCACCGGTGTGGAAGATCGGCACCGAAATCGTCACCGGCATGGGTGCCGACCACATCCGCTTCCCCGAGCTGCCGGCCACCCTCTATTCGCGGCCGACGCTGATCTGGACGGTGGCCAACGACGGCGAAGCCCGGCATCGCGTGGAGGCGTCATACCTCGCCGGGAAGCTGGCATGGCACGCCGACTACGTTTTGACGGTGGCGCGCGACGACAAGGCCGCTGACCTCAACGGCTGGGTGACGCTGACCAACGGCAGCGGCACGGCCTTCCGCAACGCGAAGCTGCAGCTGGTGGCGGGCGACCTCAATCGCGTGCGCCAGCAGCTTGGCAAGATGGCCATGGAGATGAGCGACCGGGCGATCGCGGCGCCGGCGGCCGCCACCATGGCGCAGGAATCCTTCTCGGACTATCACCTCTACACGATGGGCCGGAAGACAACGATCAACCACAACCAGACCAAACAGGTGAGCCTGCTCGAAGGCACCGACGTCCCCATCACCAAACGCTACGTCGTCGAGGGACAGAATTACTACTACCGCAACCAGCAACACCCGGGGTCGCCGATCAAGGACCTGGTGCAGGTCTACTACCAGTTCAAGAACGGGCAGCCGGGCGGGCTTGGCGTTCCCATGCCGGCGGGCGTGCTGCGGGTCTACCAGCAGGACTCAAAGGGCGGCACGCAGTTCGTGGGCGAAGACCGCATCGCCCACACGCCGAAGGACGAGACGCTGAACGTGAAGATCGGCAACGCGTTCGACGTAGTGTGCGAACGCGCGCAAACCGACTTCGAGAAGATTGCCGGCAACGTCTACGAGTTCGAGTATGAAGTAACGCTCCGCAATCACAAGGCCGGCGCGATTGCCGTGGAGGTTAACGAGCCGCTGGGCGGTTCGTGGCGGATGGTTCGCGCGTCGCACGAGTGGACCAAGACCGCGGCGTGGGCGGCGCAGTTCAAGGTGCCGGTGGCAGCCGGCGGCACGGCGGTGCTCAAGTACCGCGTGCGGATCACTTACTGACACGGGCCGGTGGAGGCAACCCCGGGGCCGGGGTTGCCTCGCGGCTCAGGCGGTGAAGCTGGCCAGCGCCTTCTCTTCGGAGTCGTAGGTGTCGAACACCGTGAGCAGCTTGGTGATGGTCAGCAGGTCGGTGATGCGGCTGGTCAGGTTGGCGAGCTTCACCGAGCCGTTTGCCTTGCGCGCGGCCATGGAGCAGCGGACCAGTTCGCCCAGGCCGCCGCTGTCCATGTAGCCGACGCCGGCCAGGTTGAGGACCACCTTGATCTGGCCCTGGAACACGACACTGGCTACCTTGTCGCGCAGCAGCGCCGCGCCGTCATCGATGGTCAGCTTGCCCTGCAGGTCCAGGACGGTGATGTCGCCGATCGTGCGCTCGTTGATTTGCATGCGGAAATCCTTCGACGGCCCGGACGCACCCGGGAATGGTGAGACGATTCCGCTAAACCGGGGGGCGGCGCCTCGCCCGGTGAGTCTACTTCATCCGATGCCGGCATGCCCGGCCGGCGCTAATACGGGACGGGGATGAGCCGTTCCTGGCCGCTCCGCATGTCCTCGTCCAGGAGTCCGAACAGCGCCTTCGCCACCGGGCCGGGGCGGCCGTCGCCGATCTTCGCGCCGTCCCATTCCACGATCGAGGCGACCTTGATCGAGCTGCCAATCAGCATCATCTCGCGGGCGGCACGGGCGCGGGCGGCCGGGATGTCGCAGACCTCGACGCCGGCAATCAGTCCGGCCGTGACCAGCGCCGGCGCCAGCTCGAGCAACCGCAACGAGGTGCAGCCCGACAGGATGTGGTCGAATTTCGGATGGCGGAAGACGCCGTCCTCGGTCACGAACGCCACGTTCATGTTCGAGCTCTCGCCGACGTTGTCCGACGCGTCGAGGAACACCCCGTTGTCGAGACCGGCTTTCTTGGCCTCCATCTGCATCAACACGTTGGGCAGGTAGTTGGTGCTCTTCGTGATCGCATAGAGCGGGGGCTTGATCGGCAGCGTCGTCGTCATCACCTTCAAGCCGTCGGTGTACCAGCGATCGGGATACGACAACCCGGCGAAGATCATGACGAAGAACCCGGGCTCGGCGCCCGCGGCCGGACTGAGCTCGAGGCTGCCGGGCCCCGACGACAGCCAATAGCGGATGGCGCCGTCGCGCTGTCCACTAAGCGCCGTCGTCTTGATGATGATCTCGCGCATCTGTTCGCGGCCGGCGGGCAGGACGAGGTTCGAACGCCCGGCCGAACCGATGAAGCGATCGAGGTGCGCGTCGAGGTCGTAGATCTTGCCGTTGACGATGCTGGCCGTGTCGAAGATGCCGTGACCGCGATGCACCATGTGATCGTCGAACGGGATCACCATCAGGGCCGGATCGGTGACCACGCCGCCAAGCTGGCTCGAATAAAACGCCCAGTACTTGACCGGCTGTTGCTCGCGCAAGGCGTGCAATCCGGCCAGGATGTCATCGGTGTTCAGAAGGCGAAGCGGGGGGGTGGCTGGCATTAACCGCCCACTTTAGCATGTGGCGATCCGTCCCTCCCGAGGCGTATACTCATCCCGCTCCTTGGGCCCTTGGTACCTCCTGGAAGGTGATCATGCATCTGACACGCACGTTCCCGCTCCTGTCCGGTTCGGCTCTCCTGGCCGCAACGCTGTTCGTGCCGGTGGCCGGCCAACAACCCGATACACCGGTTGCCGTCGGCAACCAGGTGCTGGTCCAGTTCTCCGCTGATTCCACCGCCGCCGAACGCGCGGCCGCGCGCGGGCGCATCGGTGCGGTGCGTGAAGAAGTGGTGGTGCCGGCGAGCCGCCGCGATGATGGCAAGGGTGACCTCGAACTGCTCCGGCTGCCGCCCGGGTTGGCGGTGGCGGCGGCGATTCGCGGCCTGTCCGGCGACGCCGCGGTGGAATTCGCGGAGCCCAACTGGATCTACCAGCATCACGCCACGGCCACCGACCCGTACTTCACCGACGGATTGCTCTGGGGCATGTACGGCGACGCCTCGTCGCCCGCCAACCAGTTCGGCAGCCAGGCGGCCGAGGCGTGGGCGGCGGGAAATACCGGCCAGGGCGCCGTCTACGTCGGCATCATCGACGAAGGCGTCATGCGATCGCATCAGGATCTGACGGTCAACGTTTTCGTCAACCAGTTCGACCCGGTCGACGGCGTGGACAACGACGGCAACGGCTATATCGACGACGTCCACGGCTGGGACTTCGACGGCAACAACAACTCGACGTTTGACGGCACCCAGGACGACCACGGCACGCACGTCGCCGGCACGATCGGCGCGACCGGCGGCAATGCCCTCGGCGTCGCCGGCATGAACTGGCAGGTCACGATGATTCCGGCCAAGTTCCTGGGCCGCCGCGGCGGCACGTTGGCCAACGCGATCAAGGCGGTCGATTACCTCACCGACCTGAAGACCCGCCACAGCTTCAACCTTGTCGCGACCAACAACTCGTGGGGCGGGGGCGGCTTCTCGCAGGGGCTCCTGGATGCCATCAACCGCGGCGGCAACGCCGGCATCCTGTTCGTGGCGGCGGCCGGCAACGGCGGCAGTGACGGCGTCGGCGACAACAACGACACGACCGCCAGCTACCCTTCCAATTACCAGTGCATCGCCAACGGCTCGTATGACTGCGTCATCGCCGTCGCCGCCATTACCAGCACCGGCGCGAAGTCTGGTTTCTCGAACTACGGGGCGGCAACCGTGGACCTCGGCGCGCCCGGTTCAGGCATCTACTCGACGCTGCCCGGCAAGAACGGCAGCTCGACCTATGGCTCCTACAGCGGGACGTCGATGGCCACGCCACACGTGACCGGAGCCGCCGCGCTCTACGCCGCCAGATTTCCCGGCGCCACGGCGGCCCAGATCCGCTCCGCGATCCTGGGCAGCGCGATCCCGACGGCATCGCTGGCCGGCCGAACGGTGACCGGCGGCCGGCTCAACGCGGGCGGTTTCTAGGTCCCGCACGTCCCGTAGACTCGAAACCCGGGAGCGGCGAACGCCGCTCCCGGGTTCGCTCACACCCCAGTCAGCCTAGCGGCGCGCCACCGTGAAGGGGCGCGCCACGCGCGCCACCACGGCGCCCGCCGACAACACCTCGGCGCGCGCCACGTGCGCGCCCGGCGGCAGCGCCGCCAGCGGCACGGTCGCGCGGGCGACCGCCCACGCGGCGTCGGCCCTCGTCACGGTGGCCGCCACCGTGACCAGCGGCCGCTCGCCGGTAGCGCCCGTCACGACCACGCGCACGGCGTCTGGCAGCGGCGCGCGATCCTCGGCGTGCAGTTCGAGGTAGGCGATCACGGCGTCGGCGCTGACGCGATCGATGAGCGGCTCGAGCAGGTCCTGTGGCCGCACCGGCACGCGCGCGAGCATGAGGTCGCTCACCCTGAGGCCGCCGGCCGCGGCCAGCCTCGCGATAAACGGGCGGCCGACCGAGCCGTGCCGGCCGAGCGGATCGATGGCGGCGACTCGCAACGTGTAGTTGCCCGGCGGCACGACGGCGCTGAAGGCATAGGCGCCGTTGCCGGCATCGTGGGCGGCAGTGGCGGCAATCACGCCGCCGGCGTCGATCAGCACGAAGCCCAGGTTCACGGCAGTCGAGGCACCGGCCTCGGCGCTGACTACCACGCGCAAGTCCGGCGACGCGGGCTCGGCGTAGGTGTAGGTCGCGACGCGAACCGGCAATTCGGTGGCCGACGCCCGGTCCCTCAGCAATTGCACGAGCGCGGCGTCGCGGGCCGGCGGCGCGACCGGCAGGACAAACCCGGGCCGCGCGCGAAGCTCACCGCCGCCGCGCGACAGCTGCACGCGGATTCGGTGGACACGGCCGTCGCGTTCGGCCGCCAGCGGCTCGAAGGCCAGCAGGTAATAACCGGACAACTCGCGCGCGATGCGCGCGAACGGACGCAGGTCGTCGCCGACCAGGCGGAACACCGCGCCGCGCGCCGCGCCGGCCACCCGCGCGAGGCCATCGCCGCGGACTTGGAGGTCGCGCACCAGCGTGGGCGACACGCGGTCCTGGGCGGCTTCGAACACCGGCACGTCGAGGTGCAGGGCGTAGATCGCGACGCGCGCCCGGTGCGCCTCGGCGGCAAGCCTGGCCAGGTCGACGCGCCGGGGATCGGCGACCATCCCCTCCGACAGCACCACCACGGTCTTCGGGCCGGGTATGTCCTTGAGGCTGGCGACCAGCGCCTCGAGCGCGCTCAGGGAGATCCGCGCCTGGGTGTGCGCCTGCTGGGCGAGCGCGCGCGACTCCTGCTCCACCTGTTCCGGGCAGGCGTCCCGCCCGCCGCCGGCATCGTCGGCGGCCCGCGCCAGGTTGACGTAGTCGGTGAGCGAGCGGCCGCATTCGCGCAGCACGGCATCGGCAAGGCGGGTGCGGCTGCCCTCGGCAATGTCCAGCGCTTCGCTGAGGCCGAGGTTGAACTGCATGAACACCGGATCGGCCTCCCCCACCAGGGTCGAGAGCCGCGTGCGGATGGCCAGGCGGTCGCGCGTGAACTCGATCGCGCCGAGGCGGGCGAGCCCGGTCACGCCGATCCGATCCGCGGGTGCCAGCGCGTCGACGAACCGCGATGCGGCCTCGCGCGCGGGCCGGCCTTCGAGGCGGCGGATGTGCGCTTCATCCACGGCGACCACCACGAGCCGCCCGGAATCGCCCTCTTCGTTCGAACTGAAATGAGCGGCGCGGAGCGGGGCCGGCCCCGCT
>CAYGMD010000227.1:0-6863 GCA_964350785.1 uncultured Acidobacterium sp.
GGCGATGCTGGGCGCCGGGCAGCGGCTGCCCGAGACCGGCTCGGTCTGCATCAGCGTGAACAACGAGGACAAGGGCGAGGTGCTGCCCATTGCCAAGGGCTTCGCCGAGCTCGGCTTCCAGTTGATCGGCACGCGCGGCACGGCGGCGTATCTGCGCGCCCACGGCCTCGACTGCTCGGTGGTGTTCAAGGTCAACGAGGGGCGGCCCAGCCTGGCCGACGAGATCGTCAACCGCAAGATCTCGCTGGTCGTGAACACGCCCCATGGCCGCGAGTCGTTCTTCGACGACAAGGCGGTGCGGCGCGCGGCGATGATGGCCGGCGTGCCGTGCATCACGACGATCACCGGCGCCGCGGCGGCACTGGAGGCGATTCGCGCGCTCCGGACCGAAGGGCTCGACGTCCGCGCGTTGCAGGACTACTACGCCGCCGTCGCCAGCTCGTAGGTAACGGTGGAGGCAACCCTTCAGGGGTGCCTGACACGGCAAGAAACGCCACGTCTTCTTCGTTGAAGCGTGGCGTTTTCTGCGTACTCCAAACGCCCTTTCTGCGGTTTCCGCGGCTTTTGCGATGCCCCGCCGTTTGCTTGTGAGCGTGGCATGTCACTCTCACTTGCCCTCGCCCTGGCTGCCGCGGCCGGCACGGCCGCCGGCGTGTTTGCCGATCCCGCGTGGATGTTCCTGATCCGGTGGCTGCTGGCGGTGGCCGCCGTCGCGGCGTTTCTGTGCGCCTCCCGGCAACGCCTGGTCTGGGCCCGCCGGAGCGGGTGGGTCGCGCTCGGCGCGGTGTCGGCGCTGCTGGCGGCGGCGGCGGAAGACGCCGCGCTGCATCCGCCGTTGCGCACGCTGCTCGAGCAACGCCTTGGCGGCTTCGCCATTGACGGCATCGACGCCCCGCGCAACGACACCCCGATCATCGTCGAGGGCACCCTGGCGGCCGATGCCGCGATCACCGACAGCGGCGCGCTGGTGCGAATGAACGTGGAGCGGGTGTGGCTGGGGCCGTGCCCTGAGCCGGCTCCCGGCGGTGTGTCGCTGACCGTCACCGGCGTCCTGGCGGCCGGCGCCATGGGGGAGTGGCGCGCCGGCCGGCGCATCAGGGCGCCGGCGCTCCTGCGGCGGCCGGCCCGGTACCTCAACTCGGGGGTGCCTGACCTGGAGCGGCTGTTGGCACGACGCGGGATAGGGCTGGTTGGATCGATCAAGAGCGCCGCGCTCGTCGAGGTGGTGGCGCCCGGCCACTGGTTCGACGAGACGGCGGCGTCGGCCAGGGCGGCCGTCCGCAGGGCCATGGCCCGCCACGTGGCCGTGCGCAATCCGCAGTCGGCGGCGGTGGCCACGGCGATCCTGATCGGTGATCGCGGCGCGCTTGATGCCGATGTCGAACGCCGCCTGCAGGAGGCCGGCACCTATCACGTGATCGCCATTTCCGGCGGCAACATCGCCATTCTCGCCGGCCTGATCCTGGCCGCGCTGTGGTGGCTGCGTATTCGCGACGGCTGGGCGGCCGGCGCCGCGGTGGTGCTGCTGGCCTGGTATGCCTTTGTGGCCGGCGGCGGACCCTCGGTGACGCGGGCCACCGTGATGGCCGCAATTTACCTGTCGCTGCGTGTGATCGATCAACGCACCGCGGCGTCCCACGCGCTGGCGCTCACCGCGGCAGCGGTGCTCGTGGCCACGCCGCTGGCCGTCGCCGACGTCGGCTTCTGGCTCACCTTCGGCGCCACCGCCGCGATTGTGATCGGCACGTCGCGCATGCCGGTGCTGCGGGTCGGCTGGGCCCGGGCTCCGCTGCTGTTGGTGCTCGCATCCGTGTGCGCCGAGGCCGCGCTCATGCCGATTGGCGCGCTCGTGTTCCAGCGCGTCACGCTCGCCGGCCTGGTGCTGAACCTGGTGGCCGTGCCGTGCATGGCCGTCGTGCAGATCGCATCAATGGTGACGGCGGCGATGGATGCCGTTGGCGTGGCGACGCTTGCCTCGATAGCGGGTTGGGTCACGCATGTGTCGGTGCGAGGCCTCGTCGACAGCGCCGCGCTCGTTGACCTCGCGCCGTGGCTCACGTGGCGGGTGCCCTCGCCATCGCTCGGGGTGGTGGCGGCCTATTACGCCTGCCTCCTGATTGCGGTGTTTCGTGTCCTTCGTGGTGGCTCTTCGTTTGCGTCGTGGTTGGCGTTAGGGCTATTCGCCTGGATCGCGGCCGCGCCGCCGGCGCTGGCGCGATCGTTCGGCGATGGCCGCCTGCACCTCACCGTGATGGACGTCGGACAAGGCGACGCCATGCTGGTCACGCTGCCGAACGGCCGGACGCTGATGCTCGATGCCGGCGGCGTGTCGCTGCGCGGCGACTTCGACATCGGCGATCGGGTGCTGGGGCCGGCGCTGCGGGCCAGAGGGCTCGTCGGCCTGGACTACCTGGCGATCACCCATGGCGACCCGGACCACATCGGCGGCGCGTGGTCGTTGGCCAACGACTTTGCGCCGCGGGAAGTGTGGGCCGGCACGTTCGTCGCCCACCACGAGCCGACTCAGAAGCTCCAGCAGTCGACCGGCCGGCATCGCGCGGCATGGCGATGGCTGCAGCGAGGCGATCGCCTCGACCTGGGGGGCGTCGAACTGCGCGTTCACCACCCGCCGTTACCCGACTGGGAACGCCAGAAGGTCAGGAACGACGACTCGCTGGTCATCGAGCTGCGCTACGGCGAGGTCTCGATGCTGCTGACCGGCGACATCGGCAGGCCAGTCGAGCAGGCGCTGATCCCGGCGCTCGACCTGCTGCCGATCGTGGTCTTGAAGTCACCACATCACGGCAGCGGCACGTCGAGCTCGCCCGAGTTCGTCGCCGCGGTGAAGCCGGACGTGGTGGTGATCAGCAGCGGCCGCGGCAACCCCTACGGCCATCCCGTGTCGTACGTGCTGGAGCGCTATCGCGTCTCAGGCGCCCGGGTGCTGCGCACCGATCAGGACGGCCAAGTCGAGGTCGTGACCGACGGACGAAGCCTGGAGGCCCGGACCTTCACTGGCCGCCGCGTCTCGGTGCCGTAGAGGAAACCACGAAGGACGCGAAGGACACGAAGAAGACCCTATTGGGAGGTGCTCATGTTGATTCGAACCACTCCAGCCTGCTCTCCGGAAACCGAAGCGTTTGTGACTCGGACCATCGGGTGCGCGCTCCGAGTCCATCAAGCGCTCGGCCCTGGCTACACAGAAGGTCTGTATCACGATGCCATGGCCACCGACCTTGCCCTTGAGGGGCTGCGCTATGAGCGGGAAGTGAGCATCCGGGTCATGTACCGGGGCCAGCCCCTAAGACCTCAGCGACTCGACCTTGTCGTCGAGGGACAGATCGTCGTTGAACTGAAGGCCGTCGAGCGTCTGGACCGCATTCATCAGGCCCAACTGCTGTCGTATCTGAAGGCGGGCGCCTTCAAGGTTGGACTGCTGATGAACTTCCATTCGGAGTTCCTGAAATCATCGCTCCGGCGTTTCGTCCTGTAGAGCGACGGTGTTCTCACGAAGCTGGATTCTTCGTGTCCTTCGAGTCCTTCGTGGTTGCCTTGGCGATCACCCAATGTGCCTCGAGCTGTTCCAGCGTCAGGTCGCGCATCCGCTCGCCCTTGCGCGTGACCTGCCGCTCGACATCGTCGAACCGCTTCTGGAACTTGTCGTTCGCCACGCGCAGGGCGGCTTCGGGTTCCACGCCCAGCTTGCGGGCCAGGTTGGCCACCGCGAACAGCAAATCGCCCAGCTCTTCTTCCGCTTCCGGCGACTTCGGTCCCAGCGTCTCGACTGCCTCGCGCAGCTCGCGCGTCTCTTCGTCGATCTTGTCGAGCACGTCGGCCGGCTTCACCCAGTCGAAGCCGACGGTGGCGGCGCGGGTGCACAGCTCGTAGGCGCGCAACAGCGACGGCATCGCGCGGGGGATGCCGCTCAGCAGCGTCTTGTCGGGCTCGCCGGCATCGCTGCGTTCCTGCTTCTTGATGTCTTCCCACCGTTGCTTGACTTCGCCCGGCGTGAGCGACGCCTTGCCCTCGGCGTCGAACACGTGCGGATGCCGGCGAACCAGCTTGTCGGAGACGGCCTGGATGGAATCGCTGATCGAAAACCGTCCTTCTTCCTCGCAGATCTGGGCCAGGAACACGGCCTCGAACAGGAAGTCGCCAAGCTCGCCTTTCAACTCGTCGTAGTCCTCGCGGTCGAGGGCGTCGAGCAGCTCGTAGGTCTCGCCCAGGACGAACGGCCGCAGCGACTGCACCGTCTGCTGCCGGTCCCACGCGCAACCGTGCTCGGAGCGCAGCGTCCGCATGATGGCCACCAGTTGCTGAAAGCGCGCGCCGGCCTGTTCGCTCATGCGCCATGCTAACATTCCATCTCTTAGATGAAGGCGACGGTCACCATCCTCGGCAGCGGCACCTCGCACGGCGTGCCGATGATTGGCTGCACCTGCGCCGTGTGCCAGTCGCCCGACCCGCGCGACCGCCGCTCGCGGCCGTCGATCCACATCGCGGTGGAGGGCGGGCCGTCGATCCTGGTCGACACCTCGACCGACTTGCGCCAGCAGGTGCTGGCCAACCGCATCGCGCGCGTCGATGCCATCCTGTTCACGCACAGCCACGCCGATCACGTCATGGGCCTGGACGATGTGCGGCGGTTCAACGTGATGCAGGGGGGCGCGATTGCCGCGTATGCGGACGGGCGGACAGCGGCCGACCTGCGGCGTTCGTTCTCGTACATTTTCGATCCCTCGGGAGAGAAGGGCGGCGGCATTCCCGAGCTGGCCCTGACCACCATCGCCGGCCCCTTCAACATCGGCGCCGTCCGGATCCAACCGGTGCCGCTGTTCCACGGCTCGCGACCCATCCTGGGCTACCGGCTGGGGACCTTTGCGTACCTGACCGACTGCAACCGGCTGCCGGATGAAGCGTGGCCGCTGCTCGAGGGCCTCGACGTGCTCGTGCTCGATGCGTTGCGTCACACGCCGCACCCCACGCACTTCACGGTGGCCGAAGCGCTCGAGGTCGTCGCCCGCGTGCAGCCGCGTCAGACGTACTTCACCCACATGTGTCACAGGCTGCCGCACGCCGAGACCAACGCGTCGCTGCCGGCCGGCGTCGAGCTGGCCTATGATGGCCTCGTGGTGCCGATTGACACCGGCGACAGGTCCACCTCCGCTGAAGCCACGGTGGACAGGTGGACGTAATTCATTTCCCCGAGGATCCGCGCCCGCTCGCGTGGCGGTCGCCGGTGCTGGCGCTCGGCAACTTCGACGGTCTGCACCGCGGTCACGTGAAGATCGTCGAGCGCATTCAGCGGGGCGCGCTCGAGCGCGGCGGCACCAGCGTGGTGCTGACCTTCGATCCCCATCCGCCCCGGGTGCTGCGGCCCGACAAGGCGCCGGCCCTGCTGATGACCAAGGCGCAAAAACTCGACGCCCTGGCCCGTGCGGGCGTGCAGGGGACGGCCGTGGTCCGCTTCACCTCCGAGATGTCGCAGTGGGAGCCCGAGGCCTTCGTCCGCCGCGTCCTCGTCGAGTGGTTGCGGGTGGCCGAAGTGTGGGTGGGGGCCGACTTCCTGTTCGGGCGCAACCGCAGTGGCAACTTCACGCTGCTCAAGTCGCTGGGGGCCCAGTACGGGTTCCGCGCCGAGAAGATCGATCCGATCCGCTACAAGGACTTCGTGGTCTCGAGCACGCGGATCCGCCGGCTGGTGAGCGAGGGACGGGTGGACGAGGCCGGCGCGCTGCTGGGGCACCACTACGCGCTCGAGGGGGTCGTGGTCGAGGGCGCGAAGCGGGGACGCGAAATCGGCTACCCGACGGCCAACCTGGCCACCGAGAACGAGCTGATCCCGCCGCATGGCGTCTATGCCACGGCGGTGACCGTCGACGGCGCCGTCTATCCGAGCGTGACCAACATCGGCCAGCGCCCCACGTTTGGCGATCAGCTCGCCACCACCGTCGAAGCGCACCTGATTGGCCGGTCGATGGATCTCTACGGCAAGTCGATCAGGCTGGCGTTCGTCCAGCGCCTGCGAGACGAGCGCAAGTTCCTCGACATCGAGGCGCTCCAGGACCAGATTGCGGCAGATGTTCGCCGCGCGGCGCGATTGTTCGATAGACTATCGGTCTGATTCGCATGACCCCCAAATCGTTCAGGTTCAAGTTGGCCGTCCCCCGCGATCCCCAGCTGGCCGCCATCGTCGGCGACGTGGCCCATCACGCCGTGGGCTATGCCGAAATCGAGGCCGCGGCCGGCGCCGATTTCGTGGCCCGGGTCCGCGCCGCCGCCCACCGCGCCCTCGCCTCGACGCTGCCCGACTCGCTGCAGATCATCGTCGCCAGCGACGCCGCCGCGCTGACCTTTGAATTCGACGCCGACATCGTGTCGGTGACGCGCACCGCGTGACCATGCGTCTCTACAACACCCTGACCCGCCAGGTCGAACCGTTCGTGCCGCTGCGCGACAACACCGTGCGCATGTACACCTGCGGCCTCACGGTGTACGCCCGCGGCCACATCGGCAACTTCCGCACCTTCGTGGGCGTCGACGTGCTGCGCCGCGCGCTGAAGTATGTCGGCGGCTTCAAGATGCACCACGTCATGAACTTCACCGACGTGGACGACAAGACCATCGCCGGCGCCGAGAAGGCCGGCTTGCCGCTGCGCGAATACACGGAGCAGTACATCAAGGCCTTCCGCGAAGACGCCCTGGCCATGGGCATCGAGCCGGTCGAGGACACGCCGCGCGCGACCGACCCCGAAAACCTCCAGGCCATGGCCGACATGATCAACCAGCTGGGGGAGCGCGGCCACACCTATCAGACCGACGGTTCGATCTACTTCAAGATTGCGACGCTGCCGACCTACGGC
>CAYGMD010000228.1:0-6859 GCA_964350785.1 uncultured Acidobacterium sp.
GCGCCGGCGATCCGTACCTCAATCTCTGGATCCTCGGCACCGGGATCAAGGCCTGGCTGGCCGGCCCCGGCTCGGTGCTCTCGGGCCGCGTCTTCGACGCCAACATCTTTTACCCGGCGGCCGGCACGCTCACGTTCTCCGATCACCTGCTGCTGCAGTCGCTGGGCATGGCGCCGCTCTACGCGCTGTCGGGCAACCTGGCACTCTGCTACAACGTGCTGCTCCTCGGGTCGATCGCCGGCAGCGGCCTGGCGATGCACGCGCTGGTGAAGGGCGTGACCGCATCCACGCCGGCGGCGTTGGTCGCCGGGCTCGCCTGGGCCTGTTGGCCCTACCGATCCGCGCACTTGCTGCACCTGCAACTGCAGTCGCTCTATTTCCTGCCGCTCGCGCTGCTGGCCCTGTACCGCCTGGCCGCGGCGCGGCGCAAGGCCGGCGCGGTGCTGCTGGGCCTGTGGGCCGCGCTGCAGGCCGTCTCGTCGGTCTACTACGGCGTGATGACGGCGGTGGTGCTTGGCGTGGGCGCCACCGCGGTGGCGTGGGCGAGCGGGCAATGGCGAGGGCGGCGATTCTGGTCGCGCATGGTCCTGGCCGCGGCCGTCGGCGCGGCCCTCGTGGCGCCGGTGGTCTGGCCGTATTGGCAATCGAGCCAACGCGAGGGGTTTGGCCGCAACCTCTTCGAAGCCGCCGCGCACGCCGCGTCGTGGCAAAGCTACACGCAGGTGCCGCCCGACAACCTGCTGTATGGCCGGACCGGCCTGTTGCTGCCGCGCGCGCCCCTGCCGGGCGAGCGCGATCGGCGCCACGTCGAGCACCAGATGTTTCCGGGGCTCGTCCTGATGGGGCTGGCCGCCGTCGGCCTGTGGCGCGGCTGGCGTAGCGACCAGCGTCCGGTGGTGGTCGCGGCCGCCGCCATCGCCGCTGCCGGCCTCGTCCTGTCGCTCGGCCCCGAAGGCGTCCGCCCGCTCTACGCGTGGTTGGCCGACCACGTGTTCGGCTTCCAGGCCATCCGCGCGCCGGCACGCTTCGCGGTCGTCGTGATGCTCGGGCTGTGCGTGCTCGCCGGCGTCGGCGTGGCGCAGGCGCGCTTGAAGGGCGTCACGGTGGCGATCCTGGCGGCACTGCTGTGCCTCGAGTATGCGAACGCGCCGATGGCGTTCGTGCCGGCGC
Source organism: uncultured Acidobacterium sp. (assembly GCA_964350785.1). Taxonomy (GTDB): domain Bacteria; phylum Acidobacteriota; class Vicinamibacteria; order Vicinamibacterales; family UBA2999; genus 12-FULL-67-14b. The sequence goes on from CAYGMD010000228.1 coordinate 1,171, forward strand.
CGCCCATGTCGAGCGCCACGGGCCGCTGGCTGGCGGAGGCGGGCGGCGCCGGGGCCGTGCTGTACCTGCCGCTCACGCTGGACCGCGAGAACGCGCCGTTCATGGTGCAGTCGCTGGAGCACGGCCGGCCCATCGTCAACGGCTACAGCGGGCAACGCCCGTCGTTCTACACCTCGCTGGTTGACGCCCTTGCGGAGCCCGCCTCGGCCGACGCGCGGGCGACCTTGAAGGAACTGGACGTCCGGTTCGTGGTGAGTCCGGGCGAGATCTCCGGCGCCGGTGGGGTCGCGTCGCCGTTTGTCGAGCGGGCGCGGCTGGATGGCGGCGTCATTTACGAAGTGGTGTGGACGCCCGAGAGCGAAGCGGCCCTGGACGAGGTGGCGATTGCCGAGCCGCCCGACCCCGGCGTGCCGCCGTTTGCCGCCGGCGAGCAGGCGCGCTACGACGTGCAGTGGCTGAACGGGCCGCTTGACCTGACCGCGGGACAAGTCACCTTGAGCGTGGTCACCCCGGAGGCGCGCGACCAGGGCGCCGCCGGCGAGGCGCCGGCGTGGGTGTTCGAGGTCGGGGTGGAGACGGCGCCGTGGGTGTCGCGCTTCTTCGAGGCCCGCGACCGCTTCCGCACGGCCGCCGATGCGAGGCTGCGGCCGTTGCTGCACCAACGGGCCCTGCGCGAAGGGCGCCGGTCGGTGGACCGCGTGTATGCCTACGACCATGCCGGCCGGCGGGTCAGTTCCGGCGACAGCCCGGCCACCGCGCGGCAGGCTGGCGCGTTGACGCTGCCGTTGCCGCCCGGCGCGCGCGACGCCCTCACGGCCCTCTGGTACGTGCGCACCATGCCGCTCGCGCCCGGCTACTCGCTGGCGCTGCCGTTGAGCGAGGCCGGCCGTAACCTGGCGCTCACGGTCAGCGTGCCGGCCCGGGAGACCATCACGGTCGATGGCGCCCCCGTCCCGGCGCTGCGGGTCGAGCCGCGGTTCACGGCCCGCGTCGAGCGGCGCCAGGCCATCGAGGCAACCCTCTGGTTGAGCGACGATGCGCGGCGGGTGCCGCTGGTGGTGGAGGTCGCGGCCGGATTCGGCCGGCTGCGGCTGAAGCTAGTAGACTACCGACCGTGATCGAAACGCAGGGACTAGGGAAGATGTACGGCCGCGGGCTGTATGCCTTGCGCGACCTGAACCTCACCATCGACAAGGGCGAGTTCGTGTTCCTGACCGGGCCGAGCGGCGCCGGCAAGAGCACCCTGCTGCGGCTGCTGTTGCTGCAGGAACGGCCGAGCGAGGGGGAAGTGATCGTGGGCGGCCGCAACCTGGCGCGCCTGGGCCCCAACGAAGTGCAGGCGTACCGGCGCACGGTCGGCTTCGTGTTCCAGGACTTCAAGCTGATTCAGACCAAGACCGTGTTCGAGAACGTCTCGTTCGCGTTGCGCGTGCTGGGCATGCCGGTGGACCAGCAGCGGCGGCGCACCTACCAGGTGTTGAAGTGGGTGGGCCTGCAGCACCGGCTCAACGCCCGGCCGGCCGAATTGTCGGGCGGCGAGCAGCAGCGCGTGGCGATTGCCCGCGCGCTCGTCAACGAGCCGCACCTCGTGCTGGCCGACGAACCGACCGGCAATCTCGATCCGGATCTGTCGCTCGAGATCATGAACCTGTTCCGCGACATCAACGCCAGCGGCACGACCGTGGTGGTCGCCACGCACGATCGCGAGCTGATCAAGTGGGTGGGGCGACGGGTCGTGCAACTCGAGCATGGCAAACAGGCCGGCCTGGCGGAGGCGCCCAAGTGACCGTGGTCGGCTACGCCTTCGAGGAGGCCTGGGCGAGCATCCTTCGGGCGGGGCGCTCCGCCGCCGTCTCGATCGGCACCATCGCGATTGCGTTTCTCACGCTCGGCGGTTTCATGCTCGTCTCGGTGACCGTGCAGCGTGTGCTCGACCGCTGGCTCGAATCCGCCGAGGTCTCGGTTTATCTCTACGACGACCTGTCCGACGAATTGCGCGCCGGCCTGGAGCAGCATATCCGGCAGCAGCCAGCCGTGGCGGCGGTCGAGTTCGTCTCGAAGGATCGCGCCCTCCAACGGTTCCGAACGGACTTTCCCGAGCTGATCGACGTGACGACGTCGGTGGCCGAGAACCCTTTTCCGTCGGCCTTCGAAGTTCGCCTGAAGCCCGACGCGACCGGCACGTCCGCCGTTGACGAACTGGTCACCGCCCTGGCCGGCCGCGACGGGGTGGCCGATGTGCGCTACGACCGCCGCTGGCTCACGCGGCTGACCGGCATCGTGACCACGGCGCAGGTCGCGGCGGCCGTGGTGGCCGGTGTGCTGATGCTGGGTGCGGCTTTCACGGTGGCGGCCGTCGTTCGCCTGTCGCTGCACGCGCGCCGCGACGAGCTCGACATCATGCAGTTGGTGGGGGCGCCCTTCAGCTACATTCGCGGCCCGTTCATCGTCGAAGGCTTGTTGCTCGGCGGGGCCGGCGCGGTGGTGGCCTGGGTGGCGGTGGCCGCCTTGTACTGGGCCCTGGCCCGATGGCTGGGCGCCGACCTGGCCAGGCTGGTGGGCGATGGGCAACTGGGGTTTCTCGGGTTCCGCGACACCGCGCTCATGCTGCTCGGCGGACTGGGCGTTGGCGCGGCGGCCGGGACCGTGGCGTCGCGGTCGGCGAAATGAACGACCGGTCAAATTGAAACCGCACGTCTTTGAATGTCGCCCCGTTGACACATGCACTCGAACGCCCTACACTGAAATTGATCCCATATGTCGAGGGCGAGGAACAGAGTCCCGCGCTTTCTGATGGATAGTGCCGTTCCGGCTGGCGTATCGGCGCTCTCCGAGTTTTACCGCGAGGAGTTCCTCAAGCACCATCGGTGCCTGCAGGAACAGCGCGAGTATTACAGCGCCCAGGCGATCAACAACGCCGAAGCCGCCCTCCTCAAGATCATTGCCGAAGTCGACCGCCTCTCCGAAGAAGCCAACGCCGATCAAGTTGTTGCCCAGTTACTCCGCGAGTTCGATGTCGTGACCGGCCTGTCGGGCTGGTCCGATCCCTGTAAGGTCCACTGACAGTTCCGCTCTCCACGGTCAAGGAAGACCTGATCGCCATTGTCCGCGCCGGTGTCGACGCAGTGGGGGCGGCACGCGTCATCGAGCGGGCCCTGGCCGACGCTGACATCGCCGCCGTGCTCACGTCGCGTCCCTTGCACGTGGTGGCGGTCGGCAAGGCCGCGGCGCCCATGGCGGCCGCGTTCATGGCGGCGCCGCACCTGGCCGTCCGGCAGGCGATTGCCATCGGCACGCACGCCGATGGCGCGCTGCCCGCGGGGGTGGAGTGGCTCGAGTCGAGCCACCCGTTTCCCGACGCCCGCAGCGAGGCCGCCGGCCGCCGGGCCGTGACCGTGGCGCAATCGGTGCACTCGGGCGAGGCACTCATCATCCTGTTGTCGGGCGGCGCGTCGGCGCTGATGGCGGCGCCGGTCGACGGCATCAGCCTCGCCGACAAGGTGAGCACCACCAGGCTGATGATGAACGCGGGAGCCGACATCCACGCGCTCAATACCGTGCGCCGGCACTTGTCGACCGTGAAGGGCGGACGGCTGGCCGCCGCCTGCGCCGGCACCACGGTGACGCTGGCCCTGTCGGACGTCGTCGGCGACGATCTCAACGCCATTGGCTCTGGCCCCGGAGTCCCCGACAGCACGAGTTGGGGCGATGCCGCGGCCGCGCTCGACCAATTCGGCGGCGACGAACATCTGCCTGCGGTACGCGCGGTGATCGCCCGCGGCCTGGCCGGCGAGGTCCCCGACACGCCGAAGGCGGGCCACCCGTCGCTGGCCCGCGCGACCGCCCGGGTGATCGGCGGCCGGCGCGACGCCATGGCCGGCGCGCGGGCGGCGGCCGAGGCGCGCGGCTACACGGTGCTGCTGGTTGACGAGCCGGTGGTGGGGGAGGCCAGGGCGGCCGGCCCGGCCTGGCTCGATCGCGCGCGCCGGATGTCGCGCGACCAGCGCGGCCCCGTGTGCGTGATCTCGGGTGGCGAAACCACCGTGCGGGTGACCGGCAGCGGCCGCGGTGGCCGGAACCTCGAGTTCGTGTTGTCGATTGCGGAGGCCCTTGCCGGCTCCGGTGGCGGCAGCCCTTTCTTGTCCGCCGTAGCGCCCGGCGCGCAGGTGGAGGGGTTGCCGGTCGCCGCGGTCAGCATCGGCACCGACGGCATCGATGGCTCGTCGGGTGTCGCCGGCGGTATTGTTGATTCGACAACGATGGCCCGCGCGGCCAGGGCCGGGCTCCAGGCGCCGGGCCACTATCTGGCAGCGAACAACTCGCTCGCGTTTTTCGCGCCGCTCGGTGATTGTATTCGCCTGGGGCGCACTCAAACCAATGTCGGTGACTTACAAGCGATCGTGATCCATGAACCGTGAAGACCTCCTCCGCCGCATGCGCGCCAAGGTGCCGCATCCGGCCACCGCGCGCGAACTCTATCGCGTGCTCGACATCACGCGCGAGGAGCGTTTGCCCTTCAAGCGCCTGCTGCGCCACCTCGTCAACGACGGCGACCTCGTCCTGGTCAAGGGCAAGCTCTACGGGCTGCCGGATCGCATGGACCTGGTCGTCGGCCGGCTCGACGGGCACCCGTCGGGCATTGGCTTCGTCACGCCCGAACGGCCGATCGAGGGTCTGTCGCGCGACATCTTCGTCGCCGCGCACAACCTGCAGGAGGCCCTGCACGGCGATCGCGTCGTGGTGCGCATCGAGCGATACCGGGAAGATGGCCGCGCCGAGGGCAAGATCGTCCAGGTGCTCGAGCGCGCGTCGAGCAGCGTGGTGGGCCGCTACGACATGGATGCCACCGGGCTGGCGTTTGTCGTGCCGTTCGACAAACGGCTGACGGCCGAAGTACAGATCCCGCGCGAAGAAACGATGGGCGCCGAAGCCGGGCAGATGGTGACCGTCACCATCACCCGCTGGCCGACCCCCACGCGCGGTCCCGCCGGCCGCATCACCGAGATCCTCGGCGACATCAACGACCCGGGCGTCGACACCGAGATCATCCTGCGCAAGCACGGCATCCCGAAGGAACACAGTCCCGAGGCGGTCGCCGAGGCCACGCGCATCGGCGGGGCCGTTCGCGACAAGGACCTGGCCGGCCGCACCGACTTCCGCGATCGGACGGTCGTGACCATCGACGGCGAGACGGCGCGCGACTTCGACGATGCCATCTCGATCGAGCGGCTGCCGAACGGGCACTATTGGCTGGGCGTGCACATTGCCGACGTGTCGCACTACGTGCGCGACGGCTCGGCCCTCGACGCCGACGCGTTCGATCGCAGCACGTCGGTCTATTTCCCTGAGAAGGCCATTCACATGTTCCCGTCGGAACTGTCGACGGGCCTCTGCAGCCTCAATCCGCACGTCGACCGGCTCGTGCAGTCGTGCCTGATGGAGGTGACCGCCAAGGGCGACGTCATTCGCCACGAGATGCACGACGGCATCATCCGCAGCGACGCGCGCATGACCTACACGGCGGTCAACGCCATCCTCACCGACGGCGATCCCGAGACCGTGGCGAAGTACAAGCCGCTGGTCCCGATGTTCGAGCTGATGCGGGACCTGTTTGCCATCCTCAACGGGCGCCGCCGCCGGCGCGGGTCGGTGGATTTCGACCTGCCCGAAGCCCAGATCGTGCTGGATG
>CAYGMD010000229.1:0-6837 GCA_964350785.1 uncultured Acidobacterium sp.
TGGGCATCATGGGCTTGGATTTGCCTGCCTTACCCTTGGGGGGCGGAGCCTTCTGCATCAGGCCGCCGCCCCCGCCGCCGCCCCCCGGTCCCGGCGAGACCAGAAACACCATGCGGATCGGCTCGTCCTTGATCGGCTCGGTCCGTTCGTCGGCCACCGCCAGCCCCAGGCTGGCAATGAACAGGATGGACGCCACGGCCAGGCCGTGCAGGCTCGTCGATACGACGAGCGGCACGGTGGCCGAGCGCTGCGGTCGAAAACCTTGCGCGAACAACTCGCGGCCGAGACCGAGTTTGCCGGCGACGCCGACCGGCGTGCCGGCCTTGAGCGCCCGCACGGCGCGAACCGCCTCGCCGTGCGCGACAAAGCCGGCCAGTTCCGGCTGGCCGCCAATGGGCGACTGCGCCGCCACTGATCGGATCTCGCCGCGCGCCAGCAGGTCCAGCACGCGGGCGTCCGACACCCCGGCTGCCGCCGCGATGTCGCGGGCCGTGAAGACGTCGGGGGAAAGGTTTTCAAGCATGGCTGCGCAACGTGTAAAGGCAAAAGCCTTGCCGCCGGTGTCGCCGGCGACGTCGGCTCCATGATCGGCCTTTTCCGGCCTGTTTTCCGGAAATCTTTCGATTCAGGTCCCCGGTCATTTGTGGTGCTTTGGGGACGGGTGTCCACTCTTCTGAGCTACCATCCGCGCATGGGCCGACGAACCTTGGCCGTGCTTGCCGCGCTGTGGGTCTTCTCGCCGGTTCCGGCCAGCCTCCAGGAACCGGCGCCACCCTACCGCCTCGTGCCCGGCTGGGGCACTTTGCCGGGCGGCGGCACGTGGGGCGAAGTGCCGGGCATGGCCATCGACGCGCGCGGCAAGATCTACGCCTTCCATCGCGCCGAACCGCCCATCGTCGAGCTCGATCGCGACGGCAGGATCCTGAAGATGTGGGGCGAGAAGCTGTTCGCCTGGCCGCACGGCATTCGCGTGGACCGCTTCGGCTTTCTCTGGATCACCGACGGCCTCAATCGCAACGGCCTCGGCCAGCAGGTGTTCAAGTATGCCCCCGACGGGCAACTGCTGATGACGCTGGGCACCAGGGCCGTGCGCGGTGACGGGCCCGATACCTTTGCCGGCCCGTGCGACGTGGCGGTCGCCGCCAACGGCGACATCTTCGTCGCCGACGGCCACTTCAACGCGCGCATCGTCAAGTTCTCGAAGGACGGCACGTTCATCAAGGCGTGGGGCAGGAAGGGCAGCGGCCCCGGCGAGTTCAACCTGCCGCACACCCTGGTCATCGATTCGCGCGGGCGGCTGCTGGTTGGCGATCGCTCGAACAACCGCATCCAGATCTTCGATCAGGACGGGACGTATCTCGATGAGTGGACGCAGTTCGGGACGCCGAGCGGCATGTTCATCACGCCCGACGACACCCTCTACGTCGTCGACTACAACGTGAAGAAGGGCGTGTTCGTCGGCAGCGCCCGCGACGGCTCGGTCAAGTACAAGATTGACGATGCGGTGGCCGAGGGGGTGGCGGTCGACGCCGACGGCAACATCTACGTCGGCGAGACGGTGCCGGGCACCACGCTCACGGGGCAGCCGGGCGGCCACCTCGTCAGGAAGCTCGCCAAAGTAAAATAGGCACTGCCATGGTCATGAGTTTACGCATCGGCCATCGTCGACACGTGCTGTCGTACGGTGACAACGTGATTGGCCGCGACCCGGGGTCGGCGGTGTGCCTCAACGACTCCAGCGTATCGCGGGCCCACGCGCGCATCACGATCAAGGATGGCCAGGCGTCCGTGGAAGACCTCAAGAGCAAGAACGGCACGTCGGTGCAGAACGAACCGCTCACCGGCCCGCGCGTGCTCGCCGACGGTGACGAGATCGAATTCGGCCAGGTCAAGGGCTGGTTCATCGTCGAGGCGGCCGACGAGCTGCCCACGACGACGCACCTATGAGTTGGGGCGGAGTCCTTCGAGGAAGCGGAAGCCGTCTTTCTCGGCGAGCAGGCGCGACGGCTTGAAGCCGGCGGCGGCCAGGTCGCGCAGCAGGTCGTAGCCGGCCGGGCGCGCGACCGCGCCGCGGAACATCCCGCCGCCCCCCAGTCCCTCCACCACTTCGATGCGGCCGCCCGCCCGCACAATCCGCAGCGCCTCGCGCAGGTAGTCGCGCCGCGCGCCCTCGTCGATGGCGGCAAAGTCGCCGTTGGTGTCGTCGATGACGATCATGTCGAAATGGTCGCTCTCGAACGGCAGGGTGCGGCCCTCGATCGGCCGCACGTCAATCAGCGCGCCGACTTTCGCGCCGACCGCGGCCGCGCGCTTGGCCGACGCGGCGTCCGCCGAGGCGACCGCGGCCGCGCCGCTCAGTCCCACCTTGGCGGCCAGGCCCGACAGCAACGCGCGGTCATGACATCCGATCTGCAGGAACCGCTCACCCATGCGGACGCCGGTCATCGACACCTGTAGCGGATCCATCGCGCGGGTCTGGCTGGACTTGAGCAGTCTGAGAAGGATTCCGATCATTGCCTCATGATACCGGCCGGCCTTCGGCGTCATTCGCTTTTGCGGCGAAAGTCCGACGAAGGCGGCGTGATATATTTCCAAGGTGAAACAACCCCTCGAAATCGCACCTGCCCAAGGCAAACTGGGCATCCTGCTCGTCGGGCTCGGCGCGGTCAGCACCACCACCATCGCCGGTGTCATCGCCATCCGCAAAGGCCTGGCGAAGCCCATTGGATCGCTCACGCAAATGGGCACCATCCGCCTCGGCAAGCGCGCCGACGGGCGCTCCCCCAAGATCAACGAATTCGTGCCGCTGGCCAGCCTTGACGACATCGTCTTCGGCGGCTGGGACATCTTCGAAGAAGACTGCTACGCCGCGGCCTGCACGGCCGGCGTGCTCGATCGCAACCTGCTCGATTCGATTCGTCCGGAACTCGAGGCCATCAAGCCGATGTCGGCGGTGTTCGACCAGCGCTACGTGAAGCGCCTGTCGGGCCCCAACGTCAAGAAGGGCAAGAACAAGAAGGACCTCGCCGATCAGCTGATCGCCGACATCCGCGCGTTCAAGGACAAGCACAACTGCGCGCGCCTGGTGATGGTGTGGGCCGGCAGCACCGAAGTGTTCATGAAGGAAGGCCCGGTGCACCAGTCGCTGGCCTCGTTCGAGAAGGGGCTCGAGCTGAGCGACGACACCATTCCGTCGAGCATGGTCTATGCCTACGCGGCGCTCAAGGAAGGCATTCCGTTCGCCAACGCCGCGCCGAATTTGACCGCCGACATCCCGGCCATGCTGGAGCTGGCGGCGAAGACCAAGGCGCCGATTTGCGGCAACGACATGAAGACGGGACAGACGCTGATCAAGACGATCATCGCGCCCGGCCTCAAGGCGCGCCTGATCGGCGTCAAGGGTTGGTACTCGACCAACATCCTGGGCAACCGCGACGGCGAGGTGCTGGACGATCCGGAGTCGTTCAAGACCAAGGAAGAAAGCAAGAAGTCGGCGCTCGACTACATCTTCCAGCCGCACCTCTATCCCGAGCTCTACAAGGACATCGCGCACGTCGTCCGCATCAATTACTACCCGCCGCGCGGCGACAACAAAGAGGGCTGGGACAACATCGACATCGTCGGCTGGCTCGGCTACCCGATGCAGCTGAAGATCAACTTCCTGTGCCGCGACTCGATTCTCGCGGCGCCGATCGTGCTCGACTCGGCCCTGTTCCTCGACCTGGCGAAGCGCGCCGGGCGCGGCGGCATCCAGGAATGGCTGTCGTTCTATTACAAGGCGCCGATGCACGCGAAGGACCTCTATCCCGAGCACGACCTGTTCATCCAGCTGATGAAGCTGAAGAACACGCTGCGCTACCTGATGGGCGAAGAGATGGTCACGCATCTGGTCGAGGACTACGACTAGGGTTGAAAACGTGAAAGCCGAGGGTTGGTAGTGGCTCCGTCAAAGGTCCAGCCGGCGCTGCTCGGCGGGTTGGTGATCGGCGTGCTGTCGGCACTGCCGGTCATCAACCTCGCCAACTGCTGCTGCGCCTGGATCCTGTTTGGCGGCGGCCTCGCCGCCCACCTGCTGCAACAGAACGACGCCGAGCCTATCACCGTGGGCGACGGCGCGGTGGCCGGCCTGCTGGCCGGCGTCGTCGGCGCGTTCGTGTGGCTCGTCCTGATCATTCCCATCAGCACGGCGTTGGCGCCCTTCCAGGGCCAGATGATCCAGCGGGCGCTCAGAAACGCCACCGAGATGGCGCCCGAGGCGCGCGCGTTTCTCGAGGGCCTGTCGAGCGGGCCGGTCGTTGGCATTGGCCTCGTCTTCTCGTTCGTCGCCATGCTGTGTGTCTGCAGCGTGTTTGGGATGTTGGGCGGCCTGTTCGGCACGCTGATCTTCCGCAAGAGCGCCCCGCCACCGCCACCGCCGCCTCCCCCATACTTCCCGGGCTCGACGCCCGACGGCCTGCTGCCGCCGCCGCTCCCCGGCGAAGAGCGCCGCTAGGGCTGCGCACTTCTGCACGCCAGCACCGACGCACCGAAGCGCCTCTGCACCTCAGCCCCCGAGCACCCGATAACTGTGGTGCCATGAACCCCTCGCAGCAGCATCACGAATCCTTCTATGGGTTCGTGGAGCGGCCGTTCAGCCTGACGCCAGACCCGAAGTACTACTTCCGGAGCCGCTCGCACGGCCGCGCCTTCGACGCGCTGTCGGCGGGTCTAGGCCGCCGCGAAGGCCTGCTGCTCGTGACCGGCGACCTCGGCGTCGGCAAGACGACGCTGTGCCGGACGGTGATGGCGCTGCTCGAGCGCAAGACCCGCGCCGTGCTGGTGGGCAACTCGCTGCTGTCGCCCGAGGACCTGCTGCGGTTGCTGCTGCAGGACCTGGGCGCGATTGCGAAAGACGAAGTCCTGCACGGGCGGCTGGTGGGCGCCACCCGCCTCGAGCTAAGGCAGCTGCTGGACGAGTTCCTTACGCGGCTGAAGTCGGGCGAGGACGGCGCCGTGCTGATCGTCGACGAGGCGCACAGCCTGCCGGCGGCCACCGTCGAGCAGATCGTGCAACTGGCGGCGCTCGAACCCAACCGCGAGAAGGTGCTGCAGATCCTGCTGGCCGGCCAGCCCTCCGTCTCCGGCGGGCCGACGCTGCCGCAGGCCCTGGACGAGCGGCTGACGACGCGGGCCAAGCTGCTGCCGCTCGAGCGCGACGAGTGCGAGCGCTACGTGAATCATCGCCTGACCATTGCCGGCGGCACCGACGTCGCTTTCAGCGCCCGCGCGCTCGACGTGATCTACGGCATGTCGGGCGGTGTGCCGCGGCTGGTGAACCTGCTGGCCGAGCGCGCCCTGCAGGAAGGCGCGGCGGTCAAGGCTCGGCGCATCGAGCCGGCCATGATCGAGTCGGCGGCTTCGGCCATGCAGCTGCTGCGGCTGCGGCCCAAACGCTTCCGCTGGTTCGGCACGAACACCCGATAGCACCCGCCGTCGCGCGTCGCGCTTCGGCGGGCAGGCTGTTACTCCCGTATACTTCGGGGATGTCCGACCCGGTCTCCCCAGAAATCGAAGCCCTCCTCAGCGAACATCGCAGTTTTCCTCCGGCCGAGGCGTTTGCCGCCGGCGCGGTGATGAACGATCCCGGGATCTATGCCAGGGCCGCGAAGGATCCCGAGGCGTTCTGGGCGGACTTCGCGAAGGAGCTCGACTGGATCCAGCCCTGGTCGAAGGTGCTCGACTGGAACCCGCCCGATGCGAAGTGGTTCGTCGACGGCAAGATCAACGTCGCCGCCAACTGTCTCGACCGCCACGCCAAATCGTGGCGCCGCAACAAGGCCGCGTTTGTCTGGGAAGGCGAGCCGGGCGACCGCCGCACGCTGACCTATTTCGACCTCTACCGCCAGGTCTGCCAGTTCGCGAACGTGCTGAAGAAGCTCGGCGTGCAAAAGGGCGACCGCGTGGCCCTCTACCTGCCGCTCGTTCCCGAACTGGCCATCGCGATGCTGTCGTGCGCGCGTATTGGCGCCGTGCACTCCGTCGTCTTCGGCGGCTTCAGCGCCGAGTCGCTGCGCGACCGCATCAACGACTCGGCCTGCAAGGTGCTGGTCACCGCCGACGGCGGCTGGCGCCGCGGGCAGGTCGTGCCGCTGAAGCAGATGGCCGACGAGGCGCTCGAGGGCACGCCGTCGATCCAGCACGTGGTGATCGTGCAGCGCCTGCACGGGGCGCCCCTCCCGATCCACGTCAAGGAAGGCCGCGATCACTGGTATCACCGGTTGATGCAGGATGCGTCGTACGACTGCCCGGCCGAGCCGATGGATGCCGAGGACATGCTCTACATCCTCTACACCTCGGGCACGACGGGCAAGCCCAAGGGTATTGTCCACACCACCGGCGGCTACCTCGTGGGCGCCTACGCCACCACCAAGTGGGTGTTCGACCTGAAGGAAGAGGACGTGTATTGGTGCACGGCCGACATCGGCTGGGTGACCGGTCACAGCTACGTCGTGTACGGGCCGCTGGCCAACGGCGCGACCGTGGTGATGTACGAAGGCGCGCCCGACTGGCCGAGGAAGGATCGCCTGTGGGAGATCGTCGAGCGGCACGGCGTGACGGTGTTCTACACCGCGCCCACCGCCATCCGCGCGTTCATGAAATGGGGCACCGACTGGCCGGCGCACCACGACCTGTCGTCGCTGCGCCTGCTCGGCTCGGTCGGCGAGCCGATCAATCCTGAGGCGTGGATCTGGTATCACCTGCACATCGGCGGCAGCCGTTGCCCGATTGTCGACACCTGGTGGCAGACCGAAACCGGCGCGATCATGATCACGCCGCTGCCCGGCATCACCAGGACCA
>CAYGMD010000230.1:0-6818 GCA_964350785.1 uncultured Acidobacterium sp.
GCCTTGTGACGTGCGGAAACGCCGTCTTGGGCGGGAGCAAGCTGAAGTCGGATCCGAGGGTTATCAAGATCCACGGCTTGGTCGGGAGTCACAGTTTATGAGTTCCACGAAATGCCAGTGGTGCAAGGCGGAACGGAACGACCCCGCCCACACCGGGGAGTTCTGCGTGAAGACCGCCGTTGACCTCGAGCGGGAGCGGTGCGCCAAAGTCGCAGAACAGACCTGGAGGAAGGGCGACCTCTTTGTGGATAGCGAGGGGGCAGTTTCCCACTACAAGGCCGGGTGGCGCTCAGCATCCAGGGAGATCGCGGACGTCATCAGGATGGGCCGCAACCGGATGCGCGCCGACTCCACCGCCGCGTCGACGATCGACAACCCGCGCTCGCGCAGCTGCTCGGCGAACTCCACGATCAGGATCGAGTTCTTCGCCGCCAGCCCGATCAGCAACACCAGGCCCACTTGGCAGAACACGTCGTTGCTGAAGCCGCGAATCAACTGCGCGCTGAGCGCGCCGAACACCGCCAGCGGCACGCCCAGCAGGATGATGAACGGCAGCACGAACGACTCGTACTGCGCCGCCAGCACCAGGTAGACCAGGACAATGCTCAGCCCGAAGATGTAGCCGGCCTGGGTGCCCGACTTCACCTCTTCGAGCGATTGCCCGGCCCAGGCGAAATCGAACCCGGCCGGCAACGACGCCGCCAGTTCCTCCATGGCCTGCAGCGCCTGGCCCGAACTCTGGCCGGGCACGGGGTTGCCGGTGATCTCGGCGGACCGGAACAGGTTGAAGTGGCTAATCACCTGCGGCGCCGTCGTCTCGCGCACGCGGACGATGCCTTCGAGCGACACCATCTCGCCATTCGACGCCCGCGCATACAACTGCTTCAGGTCGGTCGGACCGGCGCGGAAGCGCTCGTCGGCCTGCGCATAGACGCGATAGGCGCGGTTGTTGAAGTCGAAGTCGTTGACGTAAGTCGAGCCCAGGAACACCTGCATGGCCTCGGTCACCTCGCGCAGCGGCAGGCCCAGGCTGCGGGCGCGGTCGCGATCGATGTCCACCACCAGCTGCGGGTCGTCGGCGCGGAAGCTGCTGAACAGCCCCTGCACGCGGCCGCTCTGGTTGCCGGCGCCCATCAAGCCAAACATCGCCGCCGCCAGGCCGTTGATGTCGCTCGATCCGGTCTGGTCGAGCACCTCGAACTGGAAGCCGCCGAACGTCGACAGGCCCTGGATGGCCGGCGGCGGGAACGCCACGACGATGGCCCCGGGAATGCCGAACAGCTGGCCGCGCAGCCGGTTGATCACGGCCTCGAGCGACTGGTCCTGGCGCGGCCGTTCGGCGTAGTCCTTCAGCCGGATGAACATCATGCCGTTGTTCGGCGCGGCGCCCGAGAAGCTGAAGCCCATGACGGCGAACGCCGCCGCCACGTCCGGATCGGCATAGACGATGTTCTCGGCCTGCTTCGCGATGTTGGTGGTGTACTCGAGCGAGGCGCCGGCCGGGGCCTGCACAATCGCCATGAAGTAGCCCTCGTCTTCGGCCGGCACGAACGCGGTCGGCACGATGCCGAACAGGGTCCAGGTCGCCCACAACCCGCCCGCGAACAGCACGATCATCGCGTAGCGCAGCCGCAGCGACTGGCGCACCACCGCGACATAGAAATTGGTGCCGGCGTCGACCATGCGGTTGAACATCGTGAAGAAGGCGCCGTGCGAGTGGCTTTCCTTGTCGAGCAGCAGCGCCGACAGCGCCGGCGTCAGCGTCACGGCGTTGAACACCGACAGCACGACCGCGAACGCGATGGTCAGCGAGAACTGCTGATACAACCGCCCGGTCACGCCGGGGAAGAACGCCACCGGCACGAACACCGCCACCAGCACGATGCCAATCACGACCACCGCGCCAAACACCTCGCGCATGGCGTCGACCGACGCGCGGCGCGCCGATTTCTTGAACTCGCGCATGTGCCGCTCGATGTTCTCGATCACCACGATGGCATCGTCCACGACGATGCCGGTGGCGAGCACGATGCCGAACAGCGTGAGCGTGTTGATCGAGAAGCCGAACAGCTTGATGAACGCGAAGGTGCCCACCAGCGAGACCGGGATCGTGATCGCCGGGATGATCGTGCTGCGCCAGTTCTGCAGGAACAGGAACATGACGAGTATGACGAGGCCGATGGCCTCGGCCAGCGTCCACAGCACTTCGATGATCGACTCGCGCACGACCACTACGTTGTCGAACGCGACCCGCCACTCGAGACCCGGCGGGAAGTTCTTCTCGAGCCGGCTCATCTCCGCCGTCACGCCGTTGAAGACGTCAATGGCGTTGGCCGACGGCAACAGCGTGATGCCGACGCCCTGGGCCTCGAGGCCGAGGAAGCGAAGGTTCGAGGCATAGGTTTCGGCGCCGAGCTCGACGCGGCCGATGTCCTTGATGCGCACCAGCGCGCCATCGGGCCCGGCCTTGACCACCACGTCTTCAAACTGCGACACCTCCGAGAGCCGGCCCATGGCCCGCACGCTCAGGGTGTACATCTGCTCGGGCCCCGACGGCGCATCACCCAGCGCGCCTGCCGCCACCTGCACGTTCTGCTCGCGCAGGGCCGCCACCACGTCGCCGCCGGTCATCCGGCGGCTGGCGAGCTTGTTGGGGTCAAGCCACAACCGAATCGCGAACTTGCGCTCGCCGAACACGATCACGTCGCCGACGCCCTTGACGCGCTTGATCGCGTCGCGCAGGTAGAGGTCGATGTAGTTGCTGATGAACAGGCTCGAGTAGCGGTTGTCTTTCGAGAAGAACCCCAGGCCGCCCATGAAGCCGGCCGTGACCTTGGTCACGGTGATGCCGTTGGTGCGCACTTCGGCAGGCATGCGGCCCAGCGCCGAGTTGACGCGGTTCTGCACGTCGACCGCCGCCAGGTCCTGGTCGCGATCGACGTCGAAGGTGACCGTGATCGTGCTGAACCCGCTGTTGGTGCTGGACGAGGTGATGTAGGCCATCCCCTCGACGCCGTTGATGGCCTGCTCGAGCGGCGTGGTCACCGCGCTTTCGACGGTCTGCGCGTTGGCGCCCGTGTAGAACGCCGTCACCGTCACCGCCGGCGGCGCCAGTTCCGGATAGCGGGCAATCGGCAGCGTCGGAATGGACACCGCGCCCGCGAGAATGATCAGCAGCGAGCAGACCGTCGAGAGGACGGGCCGGCGGATGAAGACGTCGGCGACCATGACTAGGAAGCCTGCTTCTCTGCGGGCGGGGCGGCAGGCGCGCCCACCTGCACGGGCGCGCCGTCACCAATCTTCTGCAGGCCCGACACGATTAGCTGCTCGCCCGGCGCCAGGCCGCCGCGCACAACATAGTCGTTGCCGATAATCTCGCCCAGCGCCACGGGCTTCTGCTTGGCGACCGTGCCCGGCCCGCCCTGTTCGGCGACAAAGGCAAAGAACTGGCCGTTGATGCGAACCACGGCGGTGACCGGCACCGTCAGGCCCGGCGTCTCGGACCACACCACGCGGGCGCGCACGAACTGGTCGGCGCGGAACTGGCCGCGCCCTTCGACCACCGGCGCCTTGGCCAGCACGGTCTGCGTGGCGGTATCCACGTTGGGCGACACGAACCCAATCGTGTTGGTGGCCAGCAACCGGCCCCGATCGTCCACGAACCTGACGGGCAGGCCCACCTTGAGCAACGGCGCCTGCTGCACCGGCACGTTGATGTAGACCTCGAGCTCGTTGTTCTCGTCGACCGTTGTCAGCACCGTGCTCTTGGTCACGCGGTCGCCGAGGACGACCCGGATGTCGCCGACCTCGCCGGCGCTGGGCGCGACGACGCGGTAGTAGGCAAGCATGCTGCGCTGTTGCTTGATCTGCTCGTCGAGCGCCTTGATCTGCGCCTCGGTCGTGCGGACGGTGGTTTCGTATTGCTCCACATCGCGCTGGCTGACCGCGCCCGCGTCGAGCAGGGCCTGGTTGCGGGCAAGCTGTTGCTGGGCAAAGTTCAGCTCGGCCTCGCGCATGGGACGCATGGACTGCAGCGACGCCAGCGCCGCCTGCTCGGGCGACGAGTCGATTTCAAACAACAAGGCGCCTCGCGCCACCCGCTGCCCCGATCGCACCGCGATCCGGGTCAGGAAGCCCTCGGCCTGCGGCTGGATGGTGCTCGACCGCCTCGACTTGAGCGACGCGACGAACTCGCTCACCTGTTCGACCGGCTTGTTGGCCAGCGTGATGGCCTCAACCGCGATGGGCGGCATGCCGCCTCCCGGAGGGCCGCCGGCAGCCGCCGGCCCCGACTCGCCCCCACACGCCACGGCCAACACCGAAAGCGAATAAACAGCGAATGCCAGAGCTGGGCCAGGCGCGGCTGCGGAGAGCGTGGATTTGAAATTCATGGCGTGGAGGATCCTCGAGACGTAAAAAAAGCGAACCCAACTATAAACCCAAGTCAGAGGCGTTGGCAACCGCGGGTCAGGTCACAATGGGTCAGATGCTTGACGATGTCAGGGGTTACAGCCGGGGAATGTATTCCAACTGGTTTTGGCACCGTTCTCTGCAATTGCTCATCGACGCCGGCGAAGGGCTCCAGCTGGCCCTCGGATCCAACGTCTTCTCCCCGTCGATGCTGGCCATCACCCACGGGCACTCCGACCACGTCCTCGGCATCCCCGGCCTAATCGGCGCCCGCCGGTTCGGCAAGGGCGCGAACGAAAAGCCGCTCACCATCATTTACCCCGAGCATTCCAAAGGGGTCCAGGCCGCCCGCGAACTGCTGGGCACCTCGTACGCCAACGTGGTGTTTCCCTTGACCTGGATCGCCGCGGCCCCCGGCACGGCCATCCCGCTCGGCAAGGGCCGGTCCCTTGAAGCCTTCGCCGTGCGCCATGTCGAGGACGAACCGGCCGTCGGCTACCGGGTCACCGAGACGAAACGACGGCTCAAGCCCGAGCACGCCGCCATGAGCCAGGCCGAAGTCGAGGCCGCGGCCCGCGACGGCCGTCGGGATGACCTGCTCGAAACCGTCACGCATGTCCGCTTTGCCCACTCCGGGGACGCGATGCCCATCGATCCGGCGCTCGTGGCCGACGCCGACCTCCTGGTGCACGACGCCACGTTCCTCGAGGAGCCGGACCGGAAATATCCGATTCACGCCACCACCGAGGAGGCGCTCGAAGTGGGCCGGGCCGCCAGCGTAAAGACCCTCGTCCTCTATCACCTCTCGATTCGCTACGACCGCGCCACGGCGCTACCGGCGCTGCGCGCGCAGGTGGCCGCCAGCGGCTTTGCCGGCGACTGCTGGCTGCTCGACGAGCACGAACTGATCGCACTCCAGGCACCCCAGGCACCTTAGGCACCTTAGGCACTATAATTTTTTCATCGTGTCCACCCTGACCCAAGAAGATGTGAAGCGGATCGCGGAGCTCGCTCGCCTCGAGCTCACGGCCGACGAACTCGACCTGTTCACCCGGCAGCTGGGCGGCATCCTCGCCTACGTCGAGCAGATCAACCAGCTTGACACCACCGGCGTGCCGCCCACGTCGCACGTGCTCAACCGCCCGGTCGATCGCGGCGATGCGCTGCAGCCGTCGTTGTCGCGCGAAGACCTGCTGGCCAACGCCCCCGACGCCGCGCGCGAGGCCGGCCTGTTCAAGGTTCCCCGGGTCATGGCATGATCCACCTTCGCGCTACGCGCTACGGCGGACAGGCCCTATGACAGCCCAAGCTCTTGCCAAGCAGATCGCCGACGGCGCAACGACCGCCGTCGCGGTGTGCGAAGCGCATCTCGAACGCATCAAGGCCCTCGAGCCGAAGCTGAGCGCCTTCAACACGGTGACGGCGGAACGCGCCCTCGAGCGCGCGCGCGCGCTCGACGCCCGGCAGCAGGCCGGCGCCCCGCTCGGGCCGCTGCACGGCGTCCCGGTCGCGATCAAGGACAACATGTGCACCACCGGGATCCCGACGACGGCGTCGTCGCGGATCCTGCGCGGCTACGTGCCGCCGTACAGCGCCACGGTGGTCCAGCGGCTCGAAGCCGCCGGCGCGGTCATGGTCGGCAAGACCAACCTCGACGAGTTCGCCATGGGTTCGTCCACGGAGAACTCGGCCCTGGGGCCCACGCGCAATCCGTGGGACGTGACGCGCACGCCGGGCGGATCCAGCGGCGGCTCGGCCGCCGCCGTGGCCAGCCGCATGGTGCCGCTCGCGCTCGGCTCCGACACGGGCGGATCCATCCGCCAGCCCGCCGCCCTGTGCGGCATCGTCGGCCTGAAGCCGACCTATGGCCGCGTGTCGCGCTACGGCCTGATGGCCTTCGCGTCGTCCCTCGATCAGATCGGACCGTTCACGCAAACGGTGGCCGACGCCGCGCTCGCCTGCCAGGTGATCGGCGGGCACGACGGTCATGACGCGACGTCGTCGACGGAAGCCATGCCCGACCTGCTGGCGGCGCTCACGGGCGACGTGCAGGGCCTGCGCGTCGGCATCCCGAGGGCCTTTCTCGGCGAGGGCGTGGACGCGCCGGTGCTGGCGGCGTTCGACGACGCCATGCGGGCGCTGGCCGCGCGCGGCGCGACGCTGGTCGACATCGAGCTGCCGCACGCCGGGTACGGCATCCCCGTCTATTACCTGATCGCCACGGCCGAGGCCTCGTCAAACCTGGCGCGCTACGACGGGGTGCGTTACGGCCACCGCACGAAGATCGACAAAGACGACACGCTGCTGACCATGTACGAACGGTCGCGCGACGAAGGCTTTGGCGCCGAAGTGAAGCGCCGCATCATGCTCGGCACGTACGTGCTCAGCGCCGGCTACTACGACGCGTA
>CAYGMD010000231.1:0-6806 GCA_964350785.1 uncultured Acidobacterium sp.
ATCGTCAGGCCCGGATAGTAGAACTTCAGGATCTCGTCGGCGGTCGCGCCGCGGGCGGCCCTGTTGCCGGCGCCGATCACGCACAAGCCCACGCCGTGGCCGAAGCCACGGCCGCGAAAGTGATAGCCGGTGCCGGTGCGATCGATGTCGAATGCCGTGCTCTTGATCGCGGCAAAGCCGGCGACCCGGCCCACGGCCATCCGGAACTCGTGGCCGCTCATGTCCCCCGGCGTGAAGCCCTCGACGCGGACCCGCGAGACGCGGCCCGACTTGTTGCGGGCGAGGACGCGGATCCCGCGCAGGCGGTCGCCGCGCAGCCCGGCCGCGCGCAGCGCGCGCTCGATGTCGCGCACGCGAACGTCGCTCTCCCACCCAGCCTCGCCTTCGCAGGCCTCGTCATGGACCGACGGCTCGTAGGCGTAGTCGACCGCGCCGGGCCACACCTCCGACGCCAGCTCGGAGCGCCCGCCGCACCAGGCCGAGTAGAACACGAAGGCCGGCTGGCCTTGATTGAGCAGCAGGCGGCGACTCGTCGCCTGCGCCGCGCGGGTGGTCATGGCCGTGGCCGGACGAACCACCTGGCAGTGGGTGGTATCGCACAGGTCGAAGCCCTCGCGGCGATGACGGTTGCGATTGGCCATGGCGAACGTGCGGGCCGTGATGGCGAGCGCCTGCTGCGCGGCATCCCCGGCACGCGGCTGTCCCTCACCGGCCAGCACTTGCGCAATGTAGGTATCGACAGCGATCGTCTCGACCCGGGTTTGGCCGTCTGCCAGGGTGCGGCCCAACCGGATCGGTGCCAAGGGCGCCAGGGGTGCCAACGGTGCCACGGGGGGTGCCGGTGCCACAGGTGCCAAGGTGCGCTGGGACAACACGTCCGCGGCGATCGCCGCGGCATCCACGCCGGCCCCGCCCGGGGCCGCAACGACGATGCCGTGCGTGGGGCGATCGGCGGGGGTCAGCGCCACGACCAGGCCCAGCGCCGCGCCGCTCGGCATCAGGATCGAGCCGGTCTTGGCGAGCGCCGACACGCCGGCCGCCTTCAACGCCGAGGCCGTGCCGTACTCCGCCGCGCCACGCAGTCCGTCGAACAGCACGGCTTTGGTCCCGGGGCTCATCGGCACGGGCGTGTCCTTGCCGGCGCCTGTCAAGCGGGCCAGCAGGTCGATCATCGCCCGCGGGCTGATGCGGGGCCCGGCCAGGCCCACCAGCGCCGGCGCCAGCGGGGTTCCCGCCGCCACGGGCGCCAGGCCCGCGGCCAGGCGCGTGCGGTTGAGGCGTTCGCGCGACAGGCGCGGCGCCAGCGACACGAAAAAGTCGTTGCAGGAATACGCCAGGGCTTCGGCCGGCGACATTGCCCGCTTCAGGTCGGGATGCGCACAGACGAAGGTCTGGCCGTCGACGGTCGCCGTGCGGCGGCACACGTGGTTCGTGTCGGCGCGCACGAGGCCCTCTTCAAGCGCGGCGACCAGCGCCACCGCCTTGACGATCGAGCCGGGCAGAACGGGGGCATCGAGGATGTCGGCGCGGGCTTCGCGCCGTTCGCGCGGGTTGTCGAGGTTGCGGACGAAGAACGCCGCCTGCCCCGCCGAAGCGTCTTCGCGGAGGCGGCGAGATTGAGCGTGGAGGCTGGCGACAGCAGACATCACTGCCACCGCCAGCACGCCCCGTCGCCAGTTCATAGCTTGGTCTTGCAGCCCGGCCGGCACAGGCACGGGATGATCTTGTCGCCTTCCGTGTTGTAGTCGTAGACCAGCTCTTCGCCCTTGTCGATGAACTTCGAGGCGCGGATCCAGATGGTCTTGGTCTTGGCGTCGACGTCGATCCAGCAGTTGGGCGTGCACGAGTGGTTGATGAACCGGGCGTCGTTGCCGCCGACGTTGGCGTCGCGGCTCCAGTTGCGGTTGACCCGGAACACCCAGATGCAGCCCTTCTTCAGGTAGCGATCTTCCCGGCTCTCGCTCTGCTTGTTGGTGATCAGCTCACCGGCGTAGTCGATGATGCGCTTGTTCTTGTTGATGGGCTCCACGGCGAACACGCCGTCGCCGTGCAGTTTGGAGCGCTTGCGGAGGATCTTCGGGAGCGGGGTCGCTTTGGGCATCAGTTGGTGCAATCGGGATACGAAATGTGAGTCAAACGGCCTCCTGGCGACGGCCTCGGGCCGTGCACAGTGTAGCAAGTCGATGATACATTGTCGCGCGAGAGGTGTACCGTGCGACGCTATTTGACGACGTTTCTGCTCGTGACCGTGGTGAGTTTGGGGGTGACCGTGCAAGGCCAGCGACAGCTGTTTCCGGGGACCGGCGATCTGCCGTTCAGCGCGGCCGCCAGGGGCGACGGCATGATCTACGTTGCCGGCACCATCGCCGCCCAGGGCGATATCAAGGCCCAGACCAAGGCTGTGCTCAACAGCATCAGCCAGACGCTGACCAAGGCGGGCTCGAGCCTGTCCCAGGTGGCCAGCGCCAACGTTTACCTGAAGAACGCCGCCGACGCGGCCGCCATGACCGAGGTGTGGCGCGAGACGTTCCCCAAGAACCCGCCCGCACGAACGACGGTGGTGTCCGACTTCGTCGTCCCCGGCGCCCTGATCGAGATCTCGGCCGTCGCCATTCCCACCGGCGGCGAGCGCGTCGCCATCACGCCCGCCGGGTGGTCGACCGCCAACCCCTACAGCTACGCCATCAAGTCCGGCGACTTCCTCTTCATGTCGGGTCTCGTCTCGCGCGGCGCCAAGGACAACGTGCCGGTCGAAGGCGACATGACGACGCAGATGAACACCATCATGGCCAACGCGGCGGAACTGCTGAAGGCCGCCGGCTTCGGCCTCGAGCACGTCGTCGCCAACCGGGTCTACATTACCGATGGCACGAAGTTTGGCGAGATGAACAAGGCGTATGTGCCCCACTTCCCCAAGGATCCGCCGGCCCGCGCCACGGTGATCGTGGGCCTGCCCGGTCCGCAATACCAGGTGGAAATCACCATGACCGCCAACAAGCGCCCCAAGCAGGCGTTTGCGACGCCGAACGCTGATGGCACGCCGGGCCGCCCGAGCGCCACGCTCAGCAGCGCCATCAAGGTTGGCAACACGCTGTACGTCGCCGGCCTGCTCGGCAACAACGCCGACAACAAGGGCAACATGGAAGCGCAGACCAGGGAAACGCTGGCGCGCGTCGGCCGCACGCTGCAGGCCGCGGGCTTCAGCTTCAGCGACCTGGTCGACGGCATGGTCTACATCACCGACCTGGCGGGCTTCGACGCCATGAACGCCGGCTACCGCTCGGTGCTCGGCAAGGACTTCCCAGCTCGCGCCACGGTCAAGACGGGCCTGGTGGGCGCCGACGGCCTCGTCGAGATCATGTTCATCGCCGCCAAATAAGGCCGCCATTCCCGGCGGCGATAGCCGGCATCGGCAAGACGCGTGCAAACGGCCGGGGCTCAAACCCCGGCCGTTCGCACGTACCCGATTCGCAATTGTGCTAGCGTCAGGGCATGGAAGGGCTTGTGCGAGCGTGGGGCAAGATTCTCACCGGCCACCGTCCGAGTCTCTCGATTGAAATTACGAGAGAATGCCCGCTGCGCTGTCCAGGCTGCTACGCGTACGGCGACGACCACTTGGGCGGCACGACCACGCTTCGCGAACTCGCCGACCGCAAGGGCCAGGAGCTCATCGACGGGCTCCTCGACGTGGTCGATCGCTACCATCCCCTGCATGTCTCGCTGGTCGGCGGCGAGCCGCTGGTGCGCTTCCGCGAGCTAGACATCGTGCTGCCGCGGCTGGCCGAGCGCGGCCTCTACGTCCAGCTGGTCACGAGCGCCGTGCGGCCCATTCCCGCGGCCTGGGCCGCGATCCCGCGCCTGCAGATCTGCGTGTCGATTGACGGCCTGCAGCCCGAACACGACGTGCGCCGCGCACCGGCCACGTACGATCGCATCCTGAAGCACATCGAAGGTCACCAGGTCACCGTGCATTGCACGGTGACGCGCCAGCAGGCGGCCCTCGACGGCTACCTCGACGAATTCCTGCGCACGTGGTCGCACAACGCCAACGTCCGCACGATTTGGCTGAGCCTCTACACGCCCCAGGTCGGCGAGCAGTCACCGGAGATGCTGACGCCGGCCGATCGCGTGAACGTGGTGGGGGAGTTGAAACGGCTGCGGCCGAACTATCCCAAGCTGCAGATGCCGGCGACGGTCATCGACGCGTACCTGGACCCGCCCGACAGCCCCGGCGACTGCATCTTCGCCCAAACCACGGCCTGCGTGTCGGCCGATCTGCGCACGCACATCGCGCCGTGCCAGTTCGGCGGCAACCCCGACTGCAGCAACTGCGGCTGCATGGCCTCGGCGGGCCTGGCGGCCGTCGGCCGTTACCGCGTCGGCGGCGTGATTCCGGTGGAGCTGTTGTTCAAGGGGTCGCTCGGCATCGGCCGCGCCGTCAGCCGGCTGCCTTGGCGATGACCGCCGCGCGATCGAGCGCGGCCTGCACGCTCTCGCAGATGTTCTGTTCCCCCAACCGCTCGTGAAGTTCGGCCTTCTGCAGGGCCGCCAGCGGCTGCCGCGGCGCGCCGCATAGCACCAGCGTGCGGCCTGTTGCCTTCAGCTCGTCGGCCAGCTCCTCGATCGCGCTGAGGCCGGTCGCGTCGATGGCGGTCATGTTCCGGAGCCGCAGCACCACGACGGGCGGCAATTCCTCGGCCTGATCCGAGATCTCGCGCAGCTTGTCGGTGCCCCCGAACAGGAACGGGCCGTGGATGCGGAAGATCGCCACGTACTCGGGAATGACCTTGTCCTGCAGGATGTGCGGACGCCCGGCCTCGATGTAGGCGTGGGTCACCCGGCTCACCGTGGTCGTGCTCGCCACCCGGCGGATGAACAGCAACGCCGCCAGGACCATGCCGACTTCGACGGCCACCGTCAGGTCGGCCAGGACCGTGAGCAGAAAGGTCGCGGTCCAGACCAGGATGTCGGCGTACGACTGCTTGAAGACCTCGCCAATCTCCAGCCACTCGCCCATGTTCCACGCGACCACGAACAGGATCGCGGCCAGCACCGGCAACGGCACAAAGGCCGCCAGCCGCGCGCCGAACAGCAGCACGCCAAGCAGCGTGACGGCGTGGATGATGCCCGAGACGGGCGACCGCGCCCCCGACCGGATGTTGGTCGCGGTGCGCGCGAGCGCACCGGTCGCCGGCAACCCGCCGAACATCGGCGACACGATGTTGGCGACGCCCTGGGCAAACAGCTCGGTGTTGGGATTGTGGCGGTCGCCGCCCATGCGATCGGCGACGACCGCCGACAGCAACGACTCGATCGCCCCCAGCATCGCAACCGTCAACGCCGGCGAGATCAGCGTGAGCACCAGTTCGGGCCTGAAGACCGGGATGTGAAACGCCGGCAGGCCGGCCGGAATGCCGCCAAACCGCGACCCTATCGTCGCGACCTCGAGTTGCAGCAGGTACGCGGCGGCCGTGCCGGCAAACAGGGCGACGATGTAGGCGGGGATCCGCTTGACGTAGCGGCTCCATAGCACCAGCACCAACAGGGTCGCCGCGCCGAGCCCGAAGCTGTCGGCCGACACGGAACCGAGATTGGCGCCAATCACCTGCATGCGGTCGATCAACTCGCCCGGCACCTCGACCTCGAGGCCGAGGAAGTCTTTCAGTTGGGTGCTGGCGATGACCAGCGCAATGCCGTTGGTGAAGCCAATGATCACCGGCTTGGGGATGTACTTCACGGCCGTTCCGGTGCCGGTCAGCCCCATCACCAGCAGGATCACGCCGGCCATCAACGTGCACATGAACAGGCCATCGACGCCGTACTCGGCGACAATGCCCGACACGACCACCACGAACGCGCCGGTCGGCCCGCCAATCTGGAAGCGCGACCCGCCGAGGGCCGAGATGATGAAACCGGTGACGATCGCGCAGTAGATGCCGGACTGGGGCGTGAGGCCCGACGCGATGGCAAACGCCATGGCCAGCGGCAGGGCAACCAGTCCGACCGTCACGCCGGCGATCAGGTCGGCGGTGAAGGTCGGCGCGTCGTACCCGCCGGCCAGGGTCTGCACCGACCGCGGCATCCACCCAGGCAGCTTCGGGCTCATGACATGGCGAAGAACACGGCGTCGTAGCTCCACACCGTAAACGCGATGCGCGCGCCGTCGGGCGACCACGCCGGCTGCGTCTTGTGCGACGGGTCGCTGGTCACCTGCACGGCAGTACCGCCGCCCACGATCGGCAGGCGGAAGATCTGGAAGTAGCCATCCGCGGCCGGCGCTGCGAACGCGACCTGGCGGCCATCAGCCGACACCGCCAGGCCGGGAAAATCATGCTCGGTCGCAAACTCGCGGACGACGTGCGGCGGTCCGCCGGTGACCGCCATCGTGATGATGGCGTGCCGGCCGGGCGCGACCTTGGCGATCGCAATCACCGTGGTGCTGCTCGGCCACCATTCGGCATGCGTGATATCGCCGTCGAACCCCTCGGCCCGCACCTCACGCAGGTCCGACGTGAGCGTGCCGGTCTCCTGGTCGACGCCAACCGTGTAAACCACGGACCGGCCGTCGCTCTTGCGCGCGCCATCGAGCAAGACGGTCCGGCCATCGGGCGACCAGCGCGGCCAGCCCACCTCGGCGCCGCGGCCAAGAAAGGTGATGCGGCGATCCGGGCCCTTGCCGTCCGCCGGCCTCAACCACACATCGTCCGACATCTCGCGGTGCGAGTGGAACGCGATCCACTTGCCGTTGGGCGACCAGGCCATGGCCTGGTCTTCGGAGTCGGACCGGGCAATGACGTCGAGCGGTT
>CAYGMD010000232.1:0-5563 GCA_964350785.1 uncultured Acidobacterium sp.
GCCGAAGTCGTCGAACTGCACCCGAGCACCCGCGCCGTGCTGCACCACGCCGGCATCTACTTCGTCGACATTCCCGAAGGCGCCACGCTGGTCGACGGCCGCATCGTTGGCCCCGACGGCAAGATCATCGGCGACCGCGGCTCGCGCGGGTTGCCGTCGACCGATTCCGGCCTGCCGGGATCGAGCAAGCTGCTGTCGTGGGTGCCGGGCCGCGGCCTCGACATCCATCGCCCGAACATCGGCAAGCGCATTCCCGCCGGCAAGTACGTGAACTGGCAGATGCACTACAACCCGACCGGCAAGCCCGAGAAGGATCGGACGAAGCTGGGCATCTGGTTCAACAAGGTGCCGGTGACCCACGAGGTGCTGATTCGCCAGGCCGGCGATCCGCTGGCCACGACCAAGGGCGGCCTGTCGATCTATCGCGCCGAGGGCCGCGAGACCGAGTACGTCGCCGATCCGAGCAGCACGCGCCGCAGCCGCACGACGCCGAACATCCCGCCCTACGCCGAGAACTGGAAGCTGACCGGCATCACGCCGGTGACCGAAGACATCACGCTCTACGCGATGTCGCCCCACATGCACCTGCGCGGCAAGAGCCTGAAGTGGGTGATCACCTATCCCGATGGCCGCGAGCAGACCATCCTGAACGTGCCGAAGTTCGACTTCAACTGGCAGTTCAACTACGAGCTGGCCGAGCCGCTCAAGATCCCGGCCGGCAGCAAGATCACCGGCATCGGCGTCTACGACAACTCGGTGCGCAACAAGTGGAACCCCGGGCCGCACCTGCCGGTCTACTGGTCGGAGCAGAGCTGGGACGAGATGTACCAGCCCTTTACCGAATACTCCGTGGATTCGCAGGACCTCACGGTCCTCAAGCCGCTAGGCTCGCAACAAAAACAGTAGCTCGCCTGACGGCTTCTGCCGGGAGGCGCAGGACGTCGGGACATGAAAAACGTCGGGAGGGTGATCCTGGTCGGGATCACCTTCCCGCGTCGAGCCGCTTCACCACTTCCTCCGAAATATCCGCCGCCGGACTCCACCACACGATCTGGGCCTGCTCGAGGCCGAAGACGAAGTGCAGGCCTCTCTCCTTTGAGACCGCGTCGATGATCGGGGAGAGCTTGACGCGGAACTCGCTGTCGACCTTCAGTTGCAGCGCCTCGATGTCGGCGCGGGCGTCCTGCTGGAAGCGCTCGAACTCGACGCGCGATTTCTCGAACGCCTTCTCGAGGTCGGCTCTCGCGCGCTCGCTCAGCCCCGTGCCGCGGCGCTGAACCTCCAGCCGCTGCTGGTCGAGTGCCGCCGCGCGGCCGGCCGCCTCGGCTTCCTTCTGTTTGACGAGCTTCTCGATCTCCGCGAGCGCCGACTGGCCAGCCTTGCTGGCGCGCGCGACGTAGGACAGGCGGATCGCACCGACCCGGGGAACCTCGGGAGTCTGCGCGAGCGCAGGAGCGGCAATCCCACCAGCGAGCAACAGGGCAACGAGTACGCGGGCCATGTGACCTCCGCGCAATCTGACGCCGCCAGACGGCCCTTGGTCTTGTCCCGTCAGGGAGTGCAACCCCGTCAAGGAGTGCCGCCCCGTCAGGATCGGGTTACTTGACCACTTTGCCGCCCCGACGATTATCTGGCACGAATCGGTCGCGGGCCGGCATGACCACCTTGGGCAGCGTGGCCTGGTCCATGACCGCATCCGCGGGGACGATCTTGTTGCGCGCGAGGATGTACGCGACGAGCGCGTAGGTTTCGTCGGGCGTCAGCGACCCGGGCTGCATGAACGGCATGGCGCGGAACGTGTAGTCGTACAGCGTCGTCGCGTACGGCCAGTAGTTGCCCACCGTCTTCACGAGCTTGGGATCCATCGCGAAGTTGAAGTTCGGGCCCGAGTCGCGGCCGACCAGCCGATCGAACGCCGCGCCCTCGCCGTTGGCGCCGTGGCACGAGCGGCACTTCGCGGCGTAGATGACGGCGCCCTCGGCGGCGGTGCCGCGCCCCGCGGGCAGGCCGCGGCCATCGGGCATCACGTCGATGTCGAGCTTCTTGATCTCATCGGGCGTGGCCGCGCGGCCGATGCCGTAGAGGGCCTGGGGCTTGGGGCTCGAGGCTTGGGCCGGTTGGTTGGCTGGCGCCGGCTTCGCTTGACTGGCAACGAGCGAGATCGTGAGCGAAGTGGCAGCGAGCAGGCCCAAGCCCCAAGTCCCAAGCCCCAAGCCAACAGGCTTCTTGACCATTACGCGCCCCCCGCGAACTTCACGGAACCATCGGCCAGCACCTGCCAGCCGCGGATGTGATTGAAGTGATACGCCGTGGCCGGGCCGCGTACGGCCATCAGCACGTCGAGCGTCGGCTGCGTGTAGCCGGTGTCGTCGGTGGCGCGGCTCATCAGCGTGGTCTCACCGCCTTTCCACTCGAACGGGAAGCGGAAGCGGGTGTGGCACTTCGGCAGCACGGGGTCATCCAGTCTGGCCGGCTGCCACGTCTTGCCGCCGTCGACGCTGATGTCGACCCTGGCGATCTTGCCGCGGCCGCTCCAGGCCAGGCCGCGAATTTCCCACCAGCCCGGGCCGGTGAGCTTGTCGGGGAACGCCGGCTCGGTGATGAGCGACTTGGCATCCATGTCGAGGCTGAAGATGCGCGCGGTGCCGTCGGGGAGCGGATCGGTGTACTTCGCGGTTTCCTCGCGGGTCATGAACGGCTGGTCGGCGACCTCGATGCGGCGCAACCACTTGATGCTGGCGTTGCCTTCGACGCCCGGCAGGAACAGGCGCGCCGGGTAGCCCTGCTCGGGGCGCAGCGGCTCGCCATTCTGCCCGTACGCGATCAGCGCATCGTCCCAGGCCTTCTCGATCGGGATGCTGCGTGTCATCACCGCGGCGTCCATGCCCTCGGCCAGGAGCCATTTGGCCTTGGGCGACACGCCGGCTTCGCGCAGCAACGTGGCGAGCGGCACGCCGGTCCACTCGCTCGTGCTGGTCAGCCCGTCGATCTGCTGCGGCGTCTGATCGGTGAGGCTGACTTCGCGCCGATAGGCGCGGCCGCCGTTGCCCGAGCACTCCATCATGCGAATCATCGATCGGCCGGGGAAGCGCCGCAGGTCGGCGAGGGTGAAGACCAGCGGCCGGTCGACCATGCCGTGGATCAGCAGCGAGTACTGCTGCGGGTCGATGGCGGGGACGCCGCCGTGATGGCGCTCGAAGTGGAGGTCGGACGGCGTGATGATGCCGTCGAGGTCCTGGAGCGGGGTAAGGCTCGAGGTGCGCCGTTCGTTCAGCGAGAGCCGCTTGGGGCGTTCGAACGGCGAGCGGGTGCCGACATCGGTGCTGGTCGGCCCCTGCACCCTGGTCGGGTCGGCCGGCACCCTGGGACGGGCCGCCTGATCGGCGGTCTGGCCCGCAGCGGGGAGGGCCGCGCCGACAATTCCGGCTGTTCCGGCCGCCAGGACTTGCCGCCGCGAGATGGTTTTTCGCCTGTTCATGCGCCCTCCTGAAGTGGATGACTGAGGCCGGCCCCGCGCAGGTCAGCGATTCTGGAAGCTTTCAGGCCCAAAAACGTGGTCCGGACGGGGTCTTGCCAATACACCCATTTGCGAAACGGGAGCCTATCATGACCGTGACAAGTGGTGACAAGAATCGGCGCTAAGTCGTTGAAAATTCGACTTGTTAGTGTTACAACGGCCCTGTTGAAAACCGTCCTCACGCCGGGGACAAGGTGTTGATGAAGAAACTGTCGCTCGTCGTCGTTGTGGGCATGTTGGTGGGGCTTGGATTTCGTGTCTCCGCGGAGCCGCAGGCGGCCGTGGGCCGCTCCGGCGTGACCACGCCGAAGCCCGTGGTGCAGCAGGCGGGCACCGGCGGACCCGCCATGGCCGTCGGCCACGCCCCCACCTCCCTGACCGGATCGCAGACCGCGCTCGTCAAGCAGTACTGCGCCAGCTGTCACAGTGATCGCAACAAGAACAACGCGGGCGGCCTGTCGCTCGCGGGCTTCGACGCGGCGAAAGTCGGCCACGACGCCGAGGTGGCTGAGACCGCCGAGAAGATGATCCGCAAGCTGCGCGCCGGCATGATGCCGCCGGCCGGCTCGCGGCGTCCCGAGGGCGCGGTGCTCACGTCGTTTGCGTCGGCCATGGAAACGCGGCTCGACCAGGCGGCGGCGCTCAATCCCAATCCCGGCCGGCGGCCGTTCCAGCGGCTCAACCGCGCCGAGTATTCGCGCGCGGTGACCGCCATGTTCGACCTCGACGTCGACGTGACGGCGTTCCTGCCGCCCGACACCATCAGCGCGGGCTTCGACAACGTCGCCGACTCGCAGAGCTTCTCGGCCACGTTGATGGAAGGCTACCTGCGCGCCGCCAGCCGCATCAGCTCGCTCGCCGTGGGCGACCCGAAGGCCGGTGCCGCCGAGGCGACCTACAAGGTGCCGCGCACCGGGTCGCAGATGCAGCACGTCGAGGGCGCGCCGTTCGGCACCCGCGGCGGCATTGCCGTCGAGCATACGTTCCCGGCCGACGGCGAGTACAGCTTCCGCATGCAGTTGCACTCGATTCCGACCGGCCAGCTGTTCGGCAGCACCGTGCGCGGCGAGATCATCGAAGTGTCGATCGACGGCGAGCGCGTCGCCGCGCTCGAGATCAACCCGCGCATGAGCGAGTCGGATCCGAACGGCATGAACCTGGTCACGCCGCGGATTCACGTCAAGGCCGGCACGCATCAACTGGCGGCCGCGTTCGTGCAGCGCTTCGACGCGGTGCCGGACGACCTGATGCCGCCCATCGACCACACGCTGGCCGACAGCCAGATTGGCTCCGGCTTTGGCATCACCACGCTGCCGCACCTGCGCGAGTTCGCGGTGGGCGGGCCGTTCAAGGTCACCGGCGTGTCCGACACCTCGAGCCGCAAGCGGATCTTCACGTGCCGGCCGACGGCCGCGTCGGAAGAAGCCGCGTGCGCCGCGCAGATCATCCGCAAGATCGCGACGCAGGCCTACCGCGCGCCGCTCACGGCGCAGGATTACGACGGCCTGCAGAAGTTCTACCAGCAGGGGCGCACCGAGGGCGGTGACTTCGAGTCGGGCATCCGCCTGGCCGTGCAGGCCATCCTGGTGAGCCCGAAGTTCCTGTTCCGGCTCGAGGAAGCGCCGGCGACGGTGCGGCCCGGGCAGACCTACCGCATCAGCGACCTGGACCTGGCCTCGCGCCTCTCGTTCTTCCTGTGGGGCACCGGCCCGGACGAGGCCCTGCTGAAGGTGGCCGGCCGCGGCACCCTGCGCGCGCCCGGCGCGCTGGCCGCGCAGGTCAAGCGCATGCTCGCGGATCCCAAGTCCGAGGCGCTGGCGACGCGGTTCGCGTCGCAGTGGTTCCGGCTGCAGGACCTCGAGAAGATCAATCCCGACGCGCTGCTGTTCCCGTATTACGACTTCCGGCTGGCCGGGGCGCTCAGGCGGGAAACCGAGCTGTTCTTCGACAGCATCGTCCGCGAGGACCGCTCGATCATCGACCTGCTGACGGCCGACTACACGTTCGTCAACGAGCGGGTCGCCAAGCACTACGGCATCCCGAACG
>CAYGMD010000232.1:5573-6787 GCA_964350785.1 uncultured Acidobacterium sp.
CATCAACGGCTACGACTTCCGCCGCGTGACGCTGGCCGACGAGAACCGCCGCGGGATTCTCGGGCAGGGCAGTGTCCTGGCCCTGACCTCGGTGGCCGATCGCACCTCGCCGGTGCTGCGCGGCAAGTGGGTGATGGAAGTGCTGCTGGCCTCGCCGCCGCCGGCGCCGCCGCCCAACGTCCCCACGCTCGACGAGACCAAGGCCGACGCGGGCGACAAGCAGCTGACGACGCGCCAGCGCATGGAGCAGCACCGGGCCAACCCGCAGTGCAACTCGTGCCACCGCGTGATCGATCCGCTCGGCCTGGCGCTCGAGAACTTCGACGTCACCGGCCGCTGGCGCATCCGCGACAACGGCGAGCCGGTCGATCCGGTCGGCGACCTCTACGACGGCACCAAGATGAGCGGGCCGGCGGGCCTGCGCGCCGCGCTGCTGAAGCACCAGGACATGTTCGTGCTGAGCTTCACCGAGCGGCTGATGACTTACAGCCTGGGCCGCCGGGTCGAGTACTTCGACATGCCGACCATTCGCCGCATTGGCCGTGAGGCGGCGAAGAGCAATTACCGCATCTCGGCGTTCGTCCTGGGCGTCGTGACGAGCCAGGCATTCCAGATGAGCAAGGCCGAACCGGTCGAAACGACGACAGTGGAGAGATAGCACCCAATGGCATACATCACGAAGAAGCATCTGTCCCGCCGCACCGTCCTGCGCGGCCTTGGCGTGACCCTGGCCCTGCCGTTGCTCGATGCGATGGTGCCGGCGCAAACGCTGCTGGCCAAGACCGCCGCCGTCGGCAAGGTCCGGCTGTCGGCGATCGAGATGGTGCATGGCTCGGCCGGCGCCACCGTGTTAGGCGCCAGCAAGAACCTGTGGTCGCCGGCGGCGGTCGGCACCGCGTTCGACCTGAGCCCGGGCGCGCTGTCGTCGCTCGAGCCGTTCCGCGAGTACCTGACCATCGTCAGCAACACCGACGTCCGCAACGCCGAGGCGTTCTCGCTGCCCGAGATTGGCGCCGACCACTTCCGCTCGAGCGCGGTGTTCCTGACGCAGGCGCACCCCAAGAAGACCCAGGGCTCCGACGTCCACGCCGGCACGTCGCTCGACCAGATCTACGCGCAGAAGTTCGGCCAGGACACGGCGATTCCGTCGATGCAGTTGAGCATCGAGACGGTCGACCAGTCGGGCGGCTGCGCCTACGGCTACAGCTGCGCCT
>CAYGMD010000233.1:0-6761 GCA_964350785.1 uncultured Acidobacterium sp.
TCATCAACTCGATGACGCCGGATGAGCGCAAGCAGGCGGACATCCTCGACGGGAGCCGCCGCAAGCGCGTCGCGAAGGGCAGCGGCACCACGGTGGAAGACGTCAACCGGTTGCTGAAGCAGTTCGTGGAAATGCAGCGGATGCTGAAGATGGTGGGCCAGATGACGGGCGAGCCCATCGCCGCCGCACCGAAGAAGAAGAAAAAGAAGAGCCCGTTCAGCTTGATGCGTTAGTTGCGGCGCACCAGAAGTGCGCCGGTCGTAACCCGAAGCGCGGCCACGATGTGCCGCAGGTAGAGAGTTCAAGATGTTGTCGATTCGTATGCGTCGCACCGGTTCCAAGAAGCGCCCGTTCTTCCGCATCGTCGTGTCGGAAGCCCGCTCGAAGAAGGAAGGCGAGTTCATCGAAGTGCTCGGCTTCTACAACCCGCGCAACAAGCCGGCGGTGTTCGAGATCAACAAGGACCGGGTCGCCCACTGGGTGAAGGTCGGCGCGCGGCCGTCGGATTCGGTGCGCACGCTGATGGCGAAGCACATGACTCGCGACCGTGGCGTCGTGGTTGAGCCGGTGACGGCGCAGCCCGCGGCCCCGACCGCCTAGGACCTCCCGTGGCCGACCTCAAGGGACTCATCGAAGCCGTCGCCCGCGCGCTGGCCGACCAGCCCGACGCGGTGAGCGTGCGGGAATCGGAGCGCCGCGGCGCGACCGTGTACGAACTGCAGGTGGCGTCGGGCGACCTCGGCCGCGTGATCGGCCGGCAGGGCCGCACCGCCGCGGCCCTGCGCACCCTGCTGTCGAGCGCCGCCGAGGAAGACGACCTGCGCGTCAGCCTCGATATCCGCGATCAAACCGGCCGCAGCTAGCCGAACGTGAACTGGGACGCCGCGATCCTGGTTGGCGTCGTGGCCCGCACGCACGGTAATCGCGGCGAGGTGATCGTGAACCCCGAGACCGACTTCCCCGCGGAGCGGTTTCGCCAGGGCGCGCGGCTGTGGACGCGGCGCCGGGGCGGCGAGCCCACGACGCTGGACGTGGTCACGATGCGGATGCATCAGGGCCGCCCGGTAATCCGGTTTTCGGGCATCGGCTCGATGAACGACGCGGAGTTGCTGGCCGGCCAGGAGCTGCGCACCGACGAGGTCGACACCGAGCTGCTCGACGCCGGCGAGTTCTTCCACCGCGACCTGATTGGGTGCGAGGTGGTGACCGACGCGGGCGAGCCGGTGGGGACGGTCACCGACGTGCTCGACGACAGCGCGCAGGCGCGGCTGGTGGTGGCGGGGAAGCGCAGCGAGCTGCTGATTCCCCTCGCCGACGAGATTTGCACGGTGGACGTCGCGGCGAAACGGATCACGGTGCGGCCGCCCGACGGCCTGCTGGAACTGAACGGAGACTGGCGGTGAAGGTCGATATCATCACGATCTTTCCGCGCATGGTGGAAGCCGGCCTCGCCGAAGGCGTGGTGGGGCGGGCTCGCACCAGTGGACTGATCGACATCGTGGTCCACAACCTCCGCGACTACACGACGGACAAGCATCACGTCGTGGATGATGTGCCGTTCGGCGGCGGCCCGGGCATGGTGATGAAGCCCGAGCCGTTTTTCGCGGCGCTCGCGGCGATTCGCGCGACGCGCGGGACGCCCGACGCGGTGGTGCTGCTGACGCCGGCGGGGGTGCCGTTTACCCAGGCCGGCGCGCGGCGGCTGGTGGGGCTGGGACACCTGGTCCTGCTGTGCGGGCGCTACGAGGGCATCGACGAACGGGTGCGCGAGGCGCTGGCGACCGAAGAGCTGTCGATCGGCGACTACGTGCTGTCGGGCGGGGAGATTCCGGCCCTGGCGGTGGTCGATGCGGTGGCGCGACTGGTGCCCGGCGTCGTCGGCGACGAGCAGTCGGTGGACGGGGATTCGTTTACGCGCGGGTTGCTCGATTACCCGCACTACACGCGCCCCGCGGAGTTCGAGGGACGGGGGGTGCCGCCGGTGTTGTTATCGGGGCATCACGGAGAAATTCGCCGGTGGCGGCGCAACGCGGCGTTGGAACGGACGGCCCAACGGCGGCCCGACCTGCTGGCGGACGCGGCGCTCGACGCCGATGAACACGAGTTTTTGAGCAAAAGGAGCAAGTGATGACTGCGATGGAGATGGTAGAGAAGGCGCAACTGACCGAACGGCCGCGCATGAAGTCGGGCGATACGGTCCGGGTGCATGTGCGCGTCAAGGAAGGCGACAAGGAACGCATCCAGGTGTTCGAGGGCGTGGTCATCGGCATTCGCCGCGGCGGCAATCGCGCCACCTTCACGGTGCGCAAGGTGTCGTTCAGCCAGGGTGTCGAGCGCATTTTCCCGCTGCACTCGCCGACCATCTCGAAGATCGAAGTGCTGCGCTCCGCCAAGGTCCGCCGCGCGAAGCTGTACTTCCTGCGCGACCTCAAGGGCAAGGCTGCCCGCATGAAGGAAGTCAAAAAGACGTCCTAGTGCGCAAAGTCTCTGCCCGCCGCACGATCGAGAACGCGCTCCGGCGCTACGGGTTCGTGTGTGTGGCTGGCGTGGATGAAGTCGGGCGGGGATGCCTGGCCGGGCCGGTAATGGCCGGGGCGGTCATCCTCGACCCGCAGCGTCGCATTGACGGGCTGGCCGACTCGAAGGCGCTGACGGCCGCGCAACGCGACCGGCTGCACGATGAAATCCTCGGGAAAGCCATCGCCTGGGCCGTCGTCGCGGTGACCCCGGACGAGATCGACCGCATCAACATCCACCAGGCCACCCTGCAGGCCATGCGCCGGGCCGTGCTGGCCCTGGCGCCCCTGCCAGATGCAGTTTTGGTAGATGCCTTCCGAATTCCGTCATTGCCGATGGCCCAGCGCGGGGTGATCGGCGGCGACCGCCGCTCGTCTGCCATTGCCGCCGCCTCAATCGTCGCCAAGGTCACTCGGGATCGAATGATGCAAGAGCTTCACACCGCTGACCCCCGGTACGGTTTCGACCGACATAAGGGCTATGCCACGGCCGGCCATCTGGCGGCCGTGGCCCGGTTCGGCTATTCGCCTCAGCACCGGCGATCGTTCCGACCGGCGACCCTGTTTGATACCATTGTCTGAGGGCCGTACAAAGTGCCGCCGTTCGATCGTGAAGCCGCGCTCAAGAGTGCGGAGAAAGCACTCCGACAGGGCCGCATTGATGCGGCCATCGTCGAGTACGTCAAGGTCGTCGAGGCCCAGCCACGGGACTGGAACAGCGCCAACGCCCTTGGCGATCTCTATGTACGCGGCAACCAGCTAGACAAGGGCCTCCAGCAGTTCACCCGCATTGCCGACCACCTCGCCGCCGAGGGGTTCTATCCCAAGGCCGCGGCCGTCTTCAAGAAGATCCTCAAGCTCAAGCCCGACGACGAGTACGCCTTGCTGCAGTCGGGCGACCTGGCTGCGCGGCAGGGCACGCTGGCCGATGCCAAGCAGTACTTCCAGACCGTCGCCGACCGCCGCAAGGCGCGGGGCGACAAGAAGGGCGCCGCCGAGATCGCCATCCGGCTGGGGACGCTCGATCCGGACGACCTCGAGGCGCGCATGCGGGCCGCGCAGCTGGCCGCCGAAACCGGCGATGCCATCACCGCCCTCCGCGAGTTTCGCGAGGTCGCGGCGCGCTACGAGAAGCAGGACCGCGGTGCCGAGGCCCTGGCCGCACTGCAGGCGGCGTTCGACCTCGATCAGACCGACGCCGCCACCCGCACCCGCCTGTTTGAGGCCTACCTGGCAGGCAACGCGCCCGACCTGGCGCGCAAGGTGGCCAGCGGCGCGCCCGAGCTGAAGCAGGTGGCGGCAGCGTTTGCCCAGGCCGGGCAGGCCGACCTGTCGCTGGATGTGCTGGCCGCCGCCGCCGCCGCCGATCCGTCGGACATCGAGGTGCGAGCCGGCCTGGCGCTGGCTTACGTGGCGAAGGGCGACCTGGAGAAGGCGCGCACCTTCCTGTCGGCCGACACCGCCGGCAGCGACCCGGCGCTCTGGCTCACGCTGGGCGAAATGGAGCTGATGGCCGGCCGCACGGCCGAAGGCCGCGCCGCGATCACGCAGGCCCTGACCCTCGACCGCAACCAGGCGCAAGCCGCGGTCGTGCTTGGATGCCGGCTGGCCGAATCCAACCCCGAGGCGGGGTACGAGTGCATCGAGGCGGTGGCCGAGGCCGCGCTGGCCGACGACGATTACGCCGCGGCCGCGGTGTCGCTGCACGAGTTCACCATTCGCGTGCCCGCCCACCTGGTGTCGCTCATGCGGCTGGTGGAGATCTGCGTTGACGGCGGCCTCGAGGCGACGATGTACGAGGCGCAGGCGCAGCTGGCTGATGCCTACCTGAATGTCGGCCGCGGCCTCGAGGCGCGAATCATCAGTGAAGACCTGGTCGCGCGCGAACCGTGGAACCGCGCCAACCTCGATCGGTTCCGGCGGGCCCTCGTGATGCTGGGGGAGACCGACCCCGACGTGATCATCGCCGATCGCCTGAGTGGCGACAGCCCGTTCCTAGCCACCGAGAAGCTCGACCTGAACGAGGGGATTTCCTTCGACACGCCGCCACCGGCCCCGGCGGAGACGTCCACCGACTCCGGCGCCATCGAGATCGACCTCAGCGACGCGCTGGCCGAACCGCCGGCGCCGCCGCCCATGACCCCGCCGGCGCCGCGGTCGCTCGACCAGGTGTTCCGCGGCCTGCGTGACGAGTCGAGCCGGCAGTCGTCGGAAGAGGCGGCGGCGGAACAATACCGGCTGGCGCTGACGTATCACGAGATGGGCATGGTCGAAGACGCCATCAAGGCGCTCGAAGGCGCGACCCGCTCGCCGCGGCAGCGGTTCGATGCGGCGTCGATGCTCGGGCGCCTGTATCTCGAACGCAAGGACATGACGCGCGCCATCGAGTGGCTGGAGCGCGCCGCCGAGGCGCCGGCGCCGACCGCCGACGTCGGCCGCTCGCTGCTGTACGACCTGGCGCAGACGCTCGAGACCGTGGGCGAGAGTTCGCGGGCGCTGGCGGTCTTTGTCGAACTCGAGTCCGAGTCCGGCGGCTACCGCGACGTGTCGGGACACATCGACCGGCTCTCCAAGGTCCAGGCCCGGGGCTGATTTCTGTTCAGACGCCTGCTCTTCGTCGCCCTCCTGCTCGAGACCGGCCTCCTGTTGGTGCTGATCCCGTGGTCGACCTTCTGGGAACGGAACTACTTCGTCGAGTGGTCGCCTGCGGTCGAAGCGATCCTGACCAGCAACTACGTGCGGGGCGCGATCAGCGGGCTCGGCCTGGTGAACATCGCCGCGGCGCTGGTTGAGCTCGGCGACACGCTCGGCACCCGCGCGTCGCAGACGCCCAACGACAACCAGCCATGATGCTGTGCCTGGTGACCGACCGGCGGCGCCTGGGCGCCGCGCTCGGCCTCGAGGCCGGGGCGTGGGCCGAGGCGTTGCGGGCGCAGGTCGTGGCCGCGGCCGAGGCGGGCATGGACCTGGTGCAGGTTCGGGAACCCGATCTCGAGGCTGCGGCCCTGGTGCGGCTGGTGCGCGGCCTGGCCGGGGGCATTCGACAGACCTCGACCCGGCTGCTGGTGAATGACCGACTGGACGTGGCCCTGGCGGCCGGCGCTGCGGGCGTTCACCTGAAAGAGCAGTCGTTCCCCGTGGCGGCGGTCCGCGCCGCGACCCGGCCGGGGTTCTGGATCGGCCGGTCGGTCCACGACCCGGCGGGTGCCGCCATGGCGGGAAATGCCGATTACCTGATCGCCGGAACGGTATTGCCGACGGTGTCAAAGCCATCGGCGGCGGTTCTTGGCTGGGAGGGGCTCGCCAGGGTAGTGACGTCGGCGGCGGGGCGGCCGGTTCTTGCGATCGGCGGGATCGATCTGCCATCGATTCCCCTCGTGGCAGCTAGTGGCGCAGCAGGCGTCGCGGGCATTGGTGTTTTCATTCCAACGGCGGGGGAGAGACTGGCGGAGTTTGTGAAAAAACGAGTCATAACGATGCGTTTGGGGTTTGACTCCGCGCATCCGGTTCCCTAATATGTCGCTCTGCCCCCTTGAAAGATAGGCAGTTCTGGCAATCAACCAACGTTCGGCGACCGCTTTAGCAGCAGTGCAACGCCCTCTCGATCCGGCGTCTCGTCTCAGGCTGGCGCGCGAAGCCAAGGGCCTGTCGTGCCGCCAGCTGGCCGAGGTCACGAAGCTGTCGGTGCGTACGATCGAAGCGCTGGAACGCGACTGCGTGTCGCAGTTGCCCCAGGGCATCTATCGCCGCGCGATCGTCCGCGCCGTCGCCGCGGAGGTCGGCCTCAATCCGAGTCAGCTGCTGCGCGACTTCACGGCCGCGCATCCGGACGACATGCCGTTGCCGGTCTCGGCGACGGTGGTCCTCTCACCCGCGCCATCGCGATCGCGATCGTTCCAGAAGGCCCTCGCGTTTGCCGGCGCGCTGTTACCGCTGCTGGCGGGCATCGCCTACTTCGGTTGGCCGACCGTGCGCGCCAGCGCCGCACCGGCGGCCGTCGACTACGCGCCGGCGCCGCCGCGGGCTGAAGCGTTGCCGGCCGGCGGCTTCGCCGAGGTCGCCGCGCCGCTGCCACGGCCGGTCGTGGTGACGCTCACCATGTCGTCGCGCTGCCAGTTGCGCGTCGTCGCCGACGGCCGCGAGGTGATCGCCCGGATGGTGGAACAGGGCGAGACGCTGCCGATCGAACTGGGCGCCGAGTTGTGGCTGCTGGGCGACAACGCGTCGGCCGTGCAGTTCAGCATC
>CAYGMD010000234.1:0-6649 GCA_964350785.1 uncultured Acidobacterium sp.
GCAAGACGAGGTGCTGGCAACGCTGCTTGGGTCCTGGTCCGGCTGAAGCCGGACGCCACAATGGCGGGCAACTCCAACCCGCCGCCGCAGCTTGCCGGCCGGTCTCAGAGCCGGCGCAACACCATCAGCGTGATGTCGTCGAACTGCGGCGCCGCGCCGGCGAACTGATCGATCGCGTCGAACACCCGCGACACGATGTCGGCCGACGGCTGGTGGCGGGCGTCCTGGACGATGGCGGTCAGGCGGCTTTCGCCGAACTCTTCGTCACTCTCGTTCTGCGCGTCGGACACACCGTCGGAACAGAGGACCAGGCAATCCCCAGGCTCGATGGTAATGGCCGTGGTGTCGTAGGGCATGCCGGGCGGCAGCAGGCCCAGCGGCGCGCCGGTCGATGCCAACAGCACCACGTCACCGCTTTTCTTGACCAGCAGGCTGTTGATGTGGCCGGCGCTCACGTAGCTGGCGTGGCCGCTGCCCGGCGCGAGTTCCACGAGCGCCGCGGTCACGTACTTGTTGTCGGCCGTCGAGCCGTGCAGCAGGTCGTGCGCGTGGCCGGTCAGTTCCTGCAGCGAGGCGGTGCGGCCGAGCAGCGCGCGCAGGGTCGCCTGCATGTGGCTCATCAACAGCGAGGCCGGCACGCCCTTGCCCGATACGTCCGCGACGCACAGCAGCACCGAGCTCTCCCCGGCCGCGCCGGCCGTCGGGATCGCATCGTAGTAGTCGCCGCCGCACCGTTTGGCCGGCCGGTTGCGGGCCGCCAGGTCGTAGCCCGGCAGCGACGGCAGGGTGGCCGGGAACAGGTCCGCCTGGATCGTCGCCGCCAGCTCGAGTTCGCGCTCGTAGCCGGCGCGCGCGACCTCGGCCGCCTTGTTGAGGGCCAGCAGCCGCTCGCGCTCGTGGCCGGCCTGCACCGTGCGCTCGAACAACCGCGCGTTTT
Source organism: uncultured Acidobacterium sp. (assembly GCA_964350785.1). Classification (GTDB taxonomy): domain Bacteria; phylum Acidobacteriota; class Vicinamibacteria; order Vicinamibacterales; family UBA2999; genus 12-FULL-67-14b. The sequence continues at coordinate 938 of CAYGMD010000234.1, forward strand.
CGATCGCGGTGGCCGTCTGCAACGCCAGCGTGTTCAGCAGCTTGAGCTCCCGCGCCTCATAGGCCATGGGCAGCGTGCTCGCGAGGATGATCACGCCAATCACCTTCTCGCCGACTTTCAAGGGGGCGCACACCAGCGACCGCACGTCGATCACGGCGTTGATGCGGCGCGGGTCGCCCATCACGTCGTTGACGATCTCGCCGACGCCGGTGGCGGCCACCGTGCCGGCAATGCCCTTGCCGCGAACGAAGCCCGACAGCCCCGGCAGTTCGTCGCCGAACGCCGCCGCCGAATGGAGGGCGCCGGTCGCTTCGTCGAGCAACAGGATGGCGCCGTCGGTGGCGACGATCAGGTGCCGCGCTTCCTGCAACGTCAGCTGGGCCACCCGCTCGAGATCCAGCAGCGCCGCCAGCTTTTCGGAAAAGCTGTAGATCAGATTGACCTCGCGGTAGAGGTGCAGCACTTCCGAGCCGAGCGCCTTGCGCTCCATTTCCTTGGCGGCCAGGAACTGCAACAGGCCGGCGACCGCCTCGGCGCCCGCCGGGCCGGAGACCCAGCCCAGGTCCTTGCCCTCGTGGACCACGGCGTGCCGGTCGCCGCCGGCGGGGGTGCCGAGCAAGGCACCACCGGCCGCGTCTTCAACGGCGACCGCGCCGCCCAGCGCGCGCTCGAAGGCCGCGACCACGGGCCGCACCCCGTTCTGGGCGCCAACGATGTGCTTGAGGGAAATGCGCGCCATCGGCCCGGTCAGATGCCCAGCACGTCGCGCGCCTTCATCAGCAGCGAATCGGGGTCGAACGGCTTGGTCATGTAGAGGTCGGCGCCGACCTCGATGCCGCGCTGGCGGTCGAACTCCTGCCCCTTGGCGGTGAGCAGCACGATGTAGACGTTGGCGAGGCCCAGCACCTTCTTGGCCCGCTCGCACACGTCGAAGCCGCTCAGCTTCGGCATCATCACGTCGAGGAACACCAGGTTGGGCTGCAGCGCCTCGATCGCGGCCAGCGCCTCTTCGCCGTTGGTGGCGGTATGCAGCTCGATGCCCTCGTCTTCGAGCTCCTCGAGCGTCTGGTGCAGCAACGTCCGCAGGTGCACTTCGTCGTCGACAATCAGGATCTTCTTGCTCACGGACACTCCTACCGGTAGACAAAGAACAGGACGTTCTCGAGGCCCTTCTCGAAGCGCAGGGTCTGCACGATCTCGGGCTTGGGATCGCTCGAGCTCAGCATGATGATGTCGGGCTGCAGCATCTTGGCCTTCTCGAACAGGTCGTGGCCGCGCGCCTCGGTCACGCTGTAGCCGCGCGCCTTCAGCACTTCGGTCAGCGTCTTCACCGCCGTCGCGTCATCGTCGACGACCAGCACCCGCTTGTGGGACTTGCGCTGGTCGAGCAGGGCGCCGACCTCGCGGAACAGGATGTCGGTGTTGATCGGCTTGGTCAGGTAGCGATCGACGCCGAGACGGAAGCCGCGTTCGCGGTCCTGGACAATCGACAGGATGATGATCGGGATGTCGAGGGTCTGCGGGTCGTTGCGCAGCACGGCGGCCACGTCGAAGCCGTTCATCTCGGGCATCATCACGTCGAGGACGATCAGGTCGGGACGCTGGCGCCGGACCTCGGCGACGGCGTCGCGGCCGTTGGCGGCCGTGACCACCGCGTAACCGGCCTCGGTGAACTCCTGGGTCAGCAGCTCGCGGATGTTCGCCTCGTCATCCACCACCAGGATACGCGGCTGGCGCTCCGCGGTGCGCGGCGTCGTCACCACCACCTGGTCGCGCAACTGGCGCACGACGGTGGCCAGGTCGAGCGGCAGCGAGGGCTGCGCGCCGTCGGCAATCGGCAGCGAGAACGAGAAGGTGCTGCCCTTGCCGAGCTCGCTGTCGACCCACACCCGCCCGCCGTGATGTTCGATGATCTCGCGGCAGATCGGCAGGCCGAGGCCGGTGCCCTTGGGCTTGTCGGTGAGGGTGTCGCCCACCTGCTTGAAGCGCTCGAACACCTTGGGCTGGTCGGCCGCGGCAATGCCCAGGCCGGTGTCGATGACGCTCACCACCAGCATGTCGGCTTGGCGCACGGCGCGGCAGGTAATGGTGCCGGCGTCGGTGAACTTGACCGCGTTCGAGACCAGGTTGATGACGACCTGGATCAGGCGGTCGCGATCGCCCGTGATCACCGGCAGCGTGGCGTCGACCTCCTTCACCAGGCGCAGGCCCTTCGGCTCGAGCAGCGAGGCGGTGGCGGCCGTGGCGTGGTCGATGATCTCCTGGACCGTGACCGGCCCCATGTTCCATTCGAGCTTGCCGGCCTCGATCTTGGCCAGGTCCAGCACATCGTCGATCAGCTTGGTGAGGCGCTCGCCCTCGCCGACCACGACCTGCAGGTTCTCCTGGATCTGCTGCACGGTCTGCAGCACCTTCTTGTCGTCGGTCTTGATGATCGGGAAGATGCGATCGTCGAGGCGCTTCTTGATGATCTTGGCAAAGCCCAGCACCGAGGTCAGCGGCGTGCGCAGCTCGTGGCTGACGGTCGACAGGAACGCGCTCTTGGCGGCGTCGGCCTCCTCGGCCGCGGCCCGGGCCCGCTGCGCCTCCTCGAACAGGCGGCGGTTGTCGTGCTCCTGCTCGTTGATCTGGCGGTAGGCATCGGCGTTGTCGAGGGCGATCGCGGTGAACGCCGCCAGGTTCTGCATCATGTTGAGGTGATGCTCGGTATAGGCGCCCTTCTCGAAGCTCTGGATGGTGACGATCCCGAGCACCTTGTCCTTCGAAATCAGCGGCAGGTAGATGATCGACTGCGCCGCCTTCGACATGCTGCCGTCTTCGAGCACGCGGGCCGCCTCGGCGTAGTGCGGGATGTACTTGCTCGACTCCAGCGCCACGTCGTTGATGAACACCGGCGCGCGATTCTCGATGCACCACACCGGCAACTGGCTGCGGTCGGTGGTGCTGCGCGAGTAGGGCGCGTAGCGCTTGCCCTGTTCGATGGCGAGCCGGTACTCGATCTCGCTGCGCTCGGGGCGATACAGGCCGACGCCAAACACGTCGGCATCGGCCAGCTCGTTGACCCGGCTATAGAGCCTGTCGAAGATCGTGTCGAAATCGAGCGACGCGGTGATGTCGCGGCCAATCTCGCTCAGCAGTTCGACGTGCCGGTTGCGTTCGCGCTCGGCGCCGGCCAGGGCCTCGGCCGCCTCCGCCCGCAGGCGGGCCTCGGCGAACTCGGAGCGCTGCCGCTCCTGGCCAATCAGGCGCCGGCGTTGGATGCGGTCGATGCCGAATCCGGCCAGGCCCAGGAGGATCACGTAGCCCGCGTAGGCCCACCACGTCCGATACCAGGGCGGCAGGATGGTGAAGGCGTAGATGGCTTCGTCGCCCATCGCCCCGGTCACGCTGCGCGCGCGCACACGAAAGCGATAGTCGCCAAACGACAGATTGGTGAAGTCGCGCCGGGCCTCGCCGGTCCAGTTGGTCCAGTCCGGGTCGAGGCCGTCGAGCTTCGTTTGGTACTGCGTCGCGGTTTCGTCGATGAACGTTGGCGCGGCGAACTCGAGACGCAGGGCGTCGGTGGACGCCGGCAGCCGCGGCGCCGGCGCGGCCGTGGCGCCGCCGTAGAGCACGCGGCCACCCGCCGTGACGCGTCGCACGAGCGCGCCGAAACGGGTCGACGGCGCGGCCGCCCGCTTCAGGTCGAACCGGACGAACAGCTGCTTGTAGCTGAACCACGAGATGTCGCCTGGCTCCACGAGCGCGAAGCCGGTCGGCACCTGGCCGAACCGGCTGAACAGGGCCTCGTCCACCTTCCAGCGGCCATGGCCATCCGGCGTGAGGACGCGGGTGCCCTTGCCGGCATTGGCGAGGACCGTCCCGCCGGGGCCCTCCGCGAGGCCGAAACTGCCACGCATCCTGTCGCTGGGCAGACCGCTGATCACCTCGTCCTTGACGAACGTCTGGGTCTTCGCATCCCACGTGGCCACGAGGTGCTCGGAGGCCGTCGACCACGGCCCGAAGTAGACCTTGCCGTGAATCCGGGTGACACCGACCCCGCGCTGCGGCAAGCCGTCCTTCGCGCCAAAGCGGGTGATGGCCGGGGTGGGCCGCGGCGTGCCGGGCGCCGGCGGCGTCGCAAAGGTCAGGCGCACCACCCCCGTGGCATTGGTGCCCGCCCACAGGGTGCCGTCGTCGACTTCGACCACGGAGCGCAGCTGTTCGGTCACGCCGGGCACGCGGCCTTCATCGATCCACTGGCCGTCCACCCAGCGAAACGAGGTGAGGCCGTCGAACAGCCCGACCCACAGGCGGCTCGGATCGCGCCGCGACCGTTCGAGTGAGGCCGCGCGGAACGTGCCGTCTCTCGGCGCCCGAATCGGCACCGCGGTCGTGCCGCGGATCTCGTAGAAGCCGTCGGTCGATGCCACCGCGAGCACGGTGGGAATCCTCCCCGCGGGGTCGGTCATCTCGGCGAACGCCCAGCTTTGCTGGCCGATGCCCGGGATCTTGGTGAATCGCGCCGGCTGGCCCGCGCTCGGGGGCTCGAGGTAGCTCACGCCGCTCTGCCAGGCCAGGAGCAGCCGCCCCTGGAAGCGGGCAATCGCCCAGTAGCCGTTGAATCCGTCCGCCTCGCTGAACACCGTGGCCGGCGACGGATACTCCACGCGCGCGATCCCGCGCTCACCGGCGGTCCAGATGGCGCCCTCGCGGTCCGCCATCACGTTGTAGACCGCGTTGGACGGCAGCCCCTCCGCGCGACCGATGACCATGACCCGGCGACCCTGGCGATCCATCATCGCCAGCCCGGCATTGGTGGTCGCCATGACGTAGGTGCCATCGCGGAGCTCGATGCCCTTGTAGAGGGACGCCGACTTCAAGAACTCGTCCAACTCGGTCTGGAACGGGGTCAGCGTGGCGCCGTCGTAGGTGAAGAAGCCGTTGAACCTGGTGCCGATCAGCAACCGCTTGTCGTCGTACCGATAGATGAGCGGGTAGACCTCGCTGCCGAGCGCTTCGGTGCCGGGCAGCGGCCTGAAGGTGTCGCCGTCGAGGACGTTCAGCCCGGTCTCCGGCAAGGTTGCGTACATCTGGCCGTCGACCAGCGACGAGCGATTCAAGCGCGACGGCGGACGGATCACGGTGATCGTGCCGTTGGCCCACCGGTAGACCGCCTGCTCGGTCTGGAACAATACCCCCGACTTGGTCGCCCACGTCCGCCAGACGTCGGTGAAGCCGCGCGCGTCGGGTGGCACCTTGTCGGCGAGCGACTGGTAGGTCAACGTACCGCTCGCGTCCGGGGTCAGGTAGCCGAAGTCCAGTTGCGCACCGGCGTAGATCACACCGGCGTCGTCAATGGCCAGGGACCGGACGGTGGCCAGCGTATCCGGCTCGATCAGCCGCCAGGTCACGCCGTCGAACTCGATCACGCCAAGCTGGGTGCCCACGTAGAAGACGCCTCGCGCGTCTTGCACCATCGACCAGTTCTGGCCGGCGGCATTGACGTCCAGCGGCGCGTAGGTGCGGATGAAGGGCCGGCCCTCTTCGGGGTGGCGCCCGCGGCGGCTGCGGGCACGGGATCGATCAGCGGCAAACCAGGCATCGATCAGCGCTTCCACCTTCGAGGACTTGATCGCGAGATTCTGGAACAGACCCGCGGGCGCCCCGGCGGAGACGATCATCTCCTCGATCAATGCGGCGCAGCCTTGCACATTGGAGGCGTGCTTGAGC
>CAYGMD010000235.1:0-6594 GCA_964350785.1 uncultured Acidobacterium sp.
TTGTTGACGAGCACGTCGATGCACAGGCCTTGCGCGCGCACGGCCTCGGCAATGCGGGCCGAGGCGTCGGGCTCGGCCAGGTCGGCCACGATGACGTGGGTGGGCACGCCGTGCGTGGCCTTGAGCTGGCCGGCCAGTTCGTCGAGCCGCTCGCGGCGGCGGGCCGTCAGCACCAGGCCATAGCCCTTGGCCGCCAACAACTCCGCAAAGGCCTTGCCGATGCCGGACGAGGCGCCGGTCACCAGCGCCGTCTTGCCATCCCCTTCTCGCATGGCTCAATCATAGGTGGCAAAGGTGCCTCAGGTGCCAAAGGTGCCAGGGTGCCAAGAGCGCTATGATTGGGGCGTCCCTGCCGGAGGAACCCAACATGCGTTCATTACGAGTCCTGCTCGCCGTCGTTACCGCCGTCACGCTGACGGGTTGCATCAACAGCACCACGCTGGTCAAGGTCAACGCCGACGGCAGCGGCACCGTCGAACAGACCACGCTGATGAACGTGGCGGCGATCAAGGGCATGATGCCGGGCGCCGAGAAACAGATGGGCGGCGCCGTCGTCAATCGCGCCGATCTCGAACGCACCGCGGCCCGCATGGGCAAGGGCGTGCGGTTGATCTCGGCCGACCCGGCCAAGGGCGCCAACGGCTGGGAAGGCTCGAAGGCCATCTTCGCCTTCGACGACATCAACCAGGTTCAGGTCAGCCAGGGGCCGAACATTAGCGGCAGCACCGACGGCCGCATGTCGTCAGAACCCACGTCGCAGGATCCGGTCAGGTTCTCGCTCACCCGCGCGGGCGGCACGTCGACGCTGACGATCGCGTTCGTCGACAAGCCGGCCACCAGGGTCTCGATGCAGACCGGCGACAAGCCCGGCGACATGCCCGACCTGACCAACCCGATGCTGATGGGCATGATCAAGAGCATGTTCGCGGGCTTCAAGCTCAACATCGACCTCGAAGTCGCCGGCGCCATCGTCAAGACCAATGCCGAGTACGTCAACGGCTCGCGGCTGACGCTGCTCGAGATGGACATGGATTCGCTGCTCGCGGACGAGGCGAAGCTCAAGGCCCTGCAGGGTCAGATCGGCTCGGAGCCGTCGCTGTCGGCGATCAAACCGTTCCTGAAGGACATCAAGGGCATCAAGATCGACGGGCCGACGATCAACGTCCAGTTCAGGTAGCAGATCAGGAGACAAAACAGGAGCTCAGGAGATCAAGAGAACAAAGCCTTCTCCTGATCTTCTGATCTCTTGTTATTGCCCGGGCCAGCGGCCGGGCGTGTAGGCCACGCCCGCCGCTTCCATCTGCTGCTCGAACTTGCGGATCTCGACTTCGAGCGCGCGCAGCTTCGTCACTTCCGCCGCCAGCTCATCGAACGCGATGCTGTAGTTCAGTTGCTGGGTGCCGGTGGGTGCGCCGGTCAGCCCGCGCGCGCCCTGGACCGCGGAGTTCACCCGCTGCTGGATCGCCGAGGGTGAGCCCGACTCCAGCCCGCGCAACGTTTCGTCGCCGCGCAAGGTGCGCAAGACCGCCAGCACCCGCGCATCGAAGCGCTCAGCCTCATCCAGCATCTTGAGGTCGGCCGGTGAGTCGACCAGCGCGCGGCGGATGGCGGCGGTGCGCGTGCGCATGCTGTTGGCCTGCTCGAGTGTGCCGGTGAACTGGCGCTGCAGCTTCGCGACCTTGTCCTGGTAGTCGGCGGCCGCCGTGCGAAGCGCGGGCGGCAGCGCCGCCGCGGGATCGGCCACCACCGTCAGCGTCTGCTCGGCGCCGAGCGCGGTCAGCACGCCGCCGGCCCGGCGCGACAGCGCCACTTGGTAGGTGCCGGGCGGCACGAACGCACCGCCGCCGGTCCCGCCCTGGAACACCGGGGGGTCGGCGTCGTCGTCGCCACCACCACCGCCGCCAAAGCCGCCGCCGCCCGTGGTGGTGGGGACGCCGCGCAGGTTCCACAGGTAGCGATGAATGCCGCGGGTGCCGGGCACGGTCAGCCGGCGCACCACCTTGCCGGCCGCATCGGTCACCGTCAGAAACGTCTGGGGCTCTTCTTCATCGGCTTCTGCGGTGAGCTCCGCCTGCGAGGGATAGGGCGGCGTCTCCTTCTTCTGCTCGGCGGCGCGGGCGGCGTCCTGGCGGCGCTGGCGCAACGTGCGCGGCGCTTCCTTGATCCAGTAGGTCAGCACCGCTCCTTCGGGCAGGTTCTCGCCCATCCACAACTGCTCGCCCTGCGAGCCGCGGGCGCGGCCGGTCTCCGGCACCGCCAGCGTCGCGGTTTTGGTCGGGAAGATGTGGCCGTCGCGCTGGAACACCTGGGTGCTCACCTGGCGCAACGCCGAGTAGTCGTCGAGGACGTAGAACCCGCGGCCGAAGGTCGCCAGCACCAGGTCGTTCTCGCGCTCCTGGATGGCGAGGTCGCGGACCGGAATCGTCGGCAGGTTGTTGCGCAGGCGAATCCACTTCTGCCCGCCGTCGGTCGTGAAGAACAAGCCGAACTCGGTGCCGACGAACAACAGGTTGGGATTGACGTGATCTTCCGCGAACGACAGCGCCGGGCCGTTGGCTGGCAGATCGCCGGCAATGTTGGTCCAGGTCGCGCCCTTGTTCGTGCTCTTGTAGACGTACGGCTTGAAGTCGCCGTTCTTGCTGTTCTCGTACAGCGCGTAGACGACGTTCTCGTCGTTCTTGCCGGCGAAGATGCGCTGCACGTAGACGCCGTGCGTCTTGTAATCGGGCAGGCCGGGCGGGTTCTCGCTCTTGCGCCAGGTCGCGCCGGCGTCGTAACTGAACTGGATCAGCCCATCGTCGGTGCCGACATACAGCAGGCCTTCGCGCTTGCGCGATTCGGCAAGCGCGGAGATGTTGCCCCACGTCGCGGTCGACTGGTGCTGCGCGATCGCCTCGGGCGGCCACACCTTGCCCATCACGGGCAGCAGGTTGCGGTCGGTCTGCCGAGACAGGTCGGGGCTGATCGCCTTCCAGGTGTTGCCGCGATCGTCGCTGCGGAACAGCTTGTTGGCGCCGAAATACAGCCGCGACGGGCTGTGCGGGCTGATGATGAACGGCGCCTCCCAGTTGAAGCGCAGCGGCGGCTCGCCCTTGCCCTCCACCGGCCGGATGTTCACGCGCTCGCTGGTGCGGCGATCCAGGCGGACGATGCCGCCGTACTGCGACTCGGCGTAGACGATGTTGGTGTCGGTGGGGTCGACGCGGGCGACGAAGCCGTCGCCGCCGGTGACGATGAACCAGTCGTTGTTGGTGGGCCCCTGCGGCCCGCGCGAGCGCGAGGGGCCGCCGAGCGTGCTGTTGTCCTGCGTGCCGCCGAAGATGTTGTAGATCGGCGACGCGTTGTCGACGTCGACGTTGTAGAACTGCGTCACCGACAGGTTGGTGAAGTGCCGCCACAGCTTGCCGCGGTCCCAGGTTTCGTAGAGGCCGCCGTCGCAGCCCTCGAGCAGGTGATCGGTGTTGTCGGGATCGATCCAGACAAAGTGGTTGTCGACGTGCTTGGCGCGTTCGCCAAGATTGCGGAACGTGCGCCCGCCGTCGTCCGAGATCTGGGTCTGGACGCTCGGCACGTAGAGCCGCTCGGGGTTCTTCGGATCGGCGTGGATGTTCTTGTAGTACATCGGCTGCGCCGGCACGTTGCCGCGGCGCTCCCAGCTGTCGCCCGAATCACGCGAGGCAAAAATGGCCACGCCGCCGGTCGCCGGTTCGACCTTGGCATAGACGAGCCCCTGCTGCGCCGGCGAGAACGACAGCACGATGCGGCCCATGTCGCCGCCGGGCAGGCCTTCGCGCACGCGCCGCCATGTCTTGCCGCCGTCAGTGGACTTGTGCAGGCCGCTTTCCGGGCCGCCGTGAATCAGCGTCCAGGTGTGGCGCCGGCGCTGATGCGCGACAGCCAGCATCACGTCGGGATTCTGCGGGTCGATGGCGACGTCGCTGACGCCGGTGTTCTCGCTGATTTCGAGCACCTTGGTCCAGGCCTTGCCGCCGTCGGTGGTCTTGTAGAGGCCGCGGTCGCCGCCGGCGGTCCACAGCGGTCCGTAGGCGGCGGCGAACACCACGTTCGAGTCGCGCGGATCGATCACGATGCGGCCGATATGCTCGGACGCCTTGAGGCCCAGGTTCCGCCACGTGCGGCCGGCATCGTCGCTGCGGTAGATGCCGTCGCCGTAGCCGACGCTGCGCTGGTTGTTGGCCTCGCCGCTGCCGACCCAGATCGTGCTGGGATTCTTCGGATCGATCACGACCGAGCCGACCGAGTACGCCCCCTCGTTCTGGAACACCGGCGTCCAGGTGATCCCGGCGTTGATGGTCTTCCACACGCCGCCCGAGGCCACTCCGACGTACCACGTCTGCTTGTCGCCGGGATGAACGGCGACGTGGCTGACGCGGCCCGACATCAGCGCGGGGCCGACGGCGCGCAGGCGGAAGCCGTTGAAGGTCGCCGCCGAGAACGGGTCCTGGGCGCCACCAGCGGCCGGCGGGTCCTGGGCGCCGACGGTCAACGAGGCGAGCAGCAGCACGACGAGGGTGAGTAGTTTTCTCATGAGGGTCTCTTCAGGCGAAACACAGCAGACGGCCTTCAGTCGATCCGATCACGATCCGGCCCGAGGCGAGGGCCGGCGACGCGCTGAGCGCGGCGCCTTCATCGTGCTCCCACGCCACCTTGCCGGTGGCGAGGTCCAGCGCATACAGGCGGCCGTCGTTGGAGCCCACGTAGGCGCGGCCGCCGGCAATCGCCGGCGACGAGTCGATGCGCGCACGGGTCATGTAGGTCCAGCGCGCCGTGCCGGTCTTGGCGTCGAGCGCGTGCACCATGCGATCGCGGCCGCCGAGCACCACCGTGCCGTCGACGACCGCCGCCGACGAATAGAACGGGAACTTGCGATCGGGATGTTCGTAGCGCCACAGCACCTTGCGCGAGGCCAGATCCAGCGCGAGCACCTGGTTGTCGAAGGTACCGAAGTACGCCACCCCGTTGACCATCGCCACCGAAGCGCCGGTGTAGGCCGTCGCCGAGGTCGACAGCGTTTCCTTGCCGGTCTTCACGTCGACGGCGTGGAACACCTCGTCGCACCCGGCGAAGTGGGCGACGCCGTTGACGAGGCACGGCGTGCCGTGAACGTAGTTCTCGGTGGCGTAAACCCAGACCTGCCTGCCGGTGGCGGCATCGAGCCCATACAACCTGCCGTCGTACGATCCCATCAGCAGCAAATTGCCGGCCGCGACCGGTGACGACTTGATCTCGGATTGCGTCTTGAACGTCCAGGCGGGCTTGCCGTCGGCGACATTGACCGCGTGCACGACGCCAATCAGGTCGCCGATGAAGACGCGGCCATTGGCGACCGTCGGCGACGACTCGCCAATCGCCTCGCCCGCCTTGTAGCGCCACCGCAGCTTGCCGTCGTTCAGGCCGACGGCAATCAGCTCGCCGGTCGCGGTGCCGACATAGACGACGCCATCGACGATGGCGGCCGACGAATCGAAGGCTTCGCCGCCCTCCCACGCCCAGGCCAGCTTCGGCGAGGGCGCGATGGTCGTGGCGGAAATGCCGGTGAGGGAGGGCGTGCCGCGGAACTGGACCCAGCGGTCCGCGGGTGAGACGGCCGGGGCCTGGGCCCAGAGACCGCGCGGGGCGGCGGTCAACGCCCCACAGGTGAGTAAGAAGTCTCGCCTATTCACGACAGTTCTAACTTCTCACTTCTCACTATTTCACTTTTCACTTCTTCAGCTGAGCCCCCTCGGCCAACGCGTACAGCTGGTTGCGGTTCATGATGAACAGCGTGCCGTTGGCCGGCACCGCCGTGGCATACACGGAGCTACCCATGTTCTGCTCCGACACCAGCTTGAACGTCTTGCCGTGCTCGATCACGGCCACGTCGCCGTCCTCGTCGCCCAGGTAGACCTTGTCGCCGATCAGCATCGGCGAGCCCCAAATCGCCGCGAACATGTCGTGGGTCCAGTATGGCTTGCCGGTCTTGAGGTCGAGACAGTGCAGGAAGCCGCTGAAGTCGGCGAGGTAGATCAGGCCGTCCTTGATCGCCGCGGTCGAGATCGAGCGGCGAATCTTGTCGAAGTGCCACAGCACGCCGGTGGTGGTGATGTCGCCGCGCTTGGTGGCGTCGATGGCATAGGCGTGGCCGACGCCCTCGCCGTGTTCGGGATCCTGCCCGTTCGAGATGTAGACGACGTTGTCGTAGATGACCGGCGTGCTGATCACCTCGTTGCGGGTCTTGGGCCACACCGAGTCCTTCGGATTGGTGTCGAACTCCCACAGCTTCTTGCCCGACTGCGCCTCGTAGCCGCGCACCCAGCCGTCGCCCTGCGCGTGCACGACCTGGCGCACGCCGCCGATGTCGCCCACCGCCGGCGTCGACCACTGCCCATGCAGGATGCGGTCGCCGACCGAGTTGTCTTCCCACGCCAGCTTGCCGGTCAGGCGGTTGACGGCCACGAGCGAGGGCGCCTTCGGCGACGGGATGTTGACGTGGCTTTCGTCCTGGCCGTTGCCGGTGCTGCAGTACAGCAGGTCGCCGTCGGCGACCGGCGAGCAGTTGGCGAGGTTGTGCGGGAACGCCCCCACTTCCTCGAT
>CAYGMD010000236.1:0-6582 GCA_964350785.1 uncultured Acidobacterium sp.
GCACCTTGGCCTGGGTCTTCAGGCTCATGTCACCGACTTCGTCGAGGAAGATCGTGCCCTTGTCGGCCTGCTCGAACTTGCCGATCTGCCGGTCGGTCGCGCCGGTGAACGAGCCCTTCTCGTGCCCGAACAGTTCCGACTCGATCAACTCGTCGGGAATGGCGGCGCAATTGACCTGCACGAACGCGCCGTCGCGCCGCAGGCTGTCGCGGTGAATGGCGCGGGCCACCAGTTCCTTGCCGACGCCGCTCTCGCCCCAGATCAGCACGGTGGCGTTGGTCGGCGCCGCCTTCTGGATGGCACTGCGCACCGCCGCGAGCGATGGTGAGTCACCGACAATCTGGTACCGCTTCTCGGCGTCGCGGCGATAGCTCTTGTTCTCGGTCCGGATGCGGCGGGTGTCGACCGCGTTGCGCACCGTCACCAGCACGCGGTCCTGGGTCAGCGGCTTCTCGATGAAATCGAAGGCGCCCAGCTTCGTCGCCTTGACCGCGGTCGCCGTGTCGGCGTGACCGGAAATCACGACAATCGGCGTCGTCTCGACCATGTGCGCGAGCTTCTGCAGCACCTCGAGGCCGTCCATGCCCGGCATCTTGATGTCGAGGAACACCAGGTCGGGCGACTCGCGCTCCACCAGCTTGACGCCCTCCTCGCCGGTGGCGGCCTGCATCACCTCGTAGCCGTCGTATTCCAGAATCATCTTCAACGAGTCGCGAATCGCCGGCTCGTCGTCGATCACGAGAATGCGTGGCTTCACCGCTGCTCCGTGCGGACGGTGCGGATGGAGCGAACCTCGGCGTCGGGGTCGTAGAGGAACATGGCGAGGATCTCGCCGGGCTGGGCGGCGCCGACGATGCGGCGGAAGCCGGCGATCGAGTTCACCGGCTGGCGATTGACCTCGAGGATGATGGCGCCGCGCTCGATGCCGGCGTCGGAGGCCACCGACAGCGGCTCGACGCGCTGCACCAGCAGGCCGGTCATGCCGGCCGGGATGTCGAAACGGTGCGCGTTGCGGTCGTCGATCTCGATCAGGCTGAGGCCCAATTCGCCCGGCCCGGTGCGCTGCGTCGACCGTTCGGCCGGCGACACCGTGTTCTCGGGCGCGCGCTGCGGGCGCTCGGCCAGCTTGACCGACACGTCGCGGGCCCGGCCATCGCGCACGTACCCCAGCCGCGCGCTGCCGCCAGGCTGGCGCGAGGCGATCTCACGGATCAAGCTGTCGTGGGTGCGCACCGGCTGGCCGTCGACCGACGTGATGACGTCGTACGGCCGCAGGCCGGCGCGAGCGCCCGGCGACCCCGCCGCCACGTCCTGCACGAGCGCGCCATCGGCGCGGGTCAGCTTGAGCGAAGCCTGCAGGTCGGGGTCGACGTCGCGCAGCGTCACGCCGATGTAGCCGCGCTCGACCCGGCCGAGCGTCTTGAGCTGCGGCAGCACGCCGCGCGCCTGGTTGATGGGGACGGCAAAGCCGATGTTGCTGGCCTGGCGGCTGATCGCCGAGTTGATGCCAATCACCTGCCCGCGGGCGTTGATCAGGGGCCCGCCGCTGTTGCCGAAGCTGATCGCCGCGTCGGTCTGGATGTAGTTGTCGAGGCTCGAATCGAACAGCTTGCGGCCGATGAAGCTGACCACGCCAACGGTGACCGTGTGCTCATAGGCCAGGGGGTTGCCGATGGCACACACCCACTCGCCGACGCGCAGCGCGTTGGAGTCGCCGAGCGACGCATGGGGAAACGGCGTCGGCCCCGACACCTTGATCAGCGCGATGTCGGTGTCGGGGTCGGACCCCACCACCTCGGCGCGCAGGCTGCGGCCGTCGGCCAGCTTCACGGTCAGCCGCTCGGCGCCCTCGATCACGTGGTGGTTGGTCAGGATGTGGCCCGACGCGTCGATCAGGAAGCCGGTGCCGGTGCCGCGCCGCGGGGCGTCGCTGCCCCGCCGGCCCAGGTCGAATGGGTCGCCGTCGCGCTGCGCGCCTTCCTGCATCAGGCGCTGAGCCCGGCGGCCCCGGGCCGTGGCGTCGATGTTGACGACCGCCGGGTTCATCCGGGCGGCAATGTCGGCGAAGTTGACGGCAGTGCCCGCCACCGGCCCGGCCGACGAGCTGGCGCGCGCCGGCTCGGGCGCCGGGGCCGCCTCGGCCGAGCTGGCGGGCGGCCGGCGGCCGTCGGCCGGCAGGCGCGGCGTTGACAGGATTACGCCGACCAGGAGGCCGATGATGCCGGTGAGCGTGGCGGTGATCCACGCAAACTGCCGCGTCATGATTCGCTCATTATAAAGGAGGAGGTCAGGAGGCCGGCGCGTCCAGGAGGGCCAAAAACCCTGATTCGTCCAGGGTCGCAATGCCAAGTGCGCGCGCCTTCTCGGTCTTGCTGGCGCCCGGCTCGGTCCCGACGATCAACGCGGTTGTCTTCTTGCTGACCGAGTTGGTCACCTTCGCGCCGAGCGCCTCGAGCTTCGCCTGCGCGTCTTCACGTGACAGGCCGGGCAACTCGCCGGTAATCACGTAGGTCTTTCCCGCCAGCGGTTGCGGCCCCGCCGGCGCCACCTTCCGCTCGCCCGTCATCTTCAACCCGGCCGCCTGCAGGCGCACGACCAGCTCGCGATTGCGTGGCTCGTCGAACCATGCGCGCACCGCCGCGGCCAGCACGGGACCAATCTCGCGCACCTGCTGCAGCTCTTCGAGCGACGCGGCCTGGATGTCGGCAATCGACCCGAAGTGATCGGCCAGCACCTGCGCCCCCCGCTCGCCGACGTGACGGATGCCAAGGCCGTACAGCAGCCGCCACACGTCGTTGCCCTTCGACTTCTCGATCTCGGCCATCAGCTTGGCGGCCGACTTCTTGCCCATCCGCTCGAGCCCTTCGAGGGCCTCTGCCGTGAGGTGATAGACGTCGGCCAGGCTCTTCACCAGGCCCGACTCGGCGAGCTGGCCGACCAGCGATTCGCCCATGCCCTCGATGTTCATCGCGCCGCGCGACGCGAAGTGCTCGAGGCCGCGCCGCAGCTTCGCGGGGCACGAACTGCTCTCGCACCGCCAGACGGCCTCGTCGTCGGCCTTGTGCAGCGGGCTGCCACAGACCGGGCAGTTCGACGGCATCACCCACGGCGCCGGCCGATCGGCGGCGTCGGGATGGGCCGGTCCCACCACGCGCGGGATCACGTCGCCGGCCTTCTCGATGATCACCAGCTCGCCGGGGCGGATGTCCTTGCGGATGATGTCGTCGGGGTTATGAAGCGTGGCCATGGCAATCGTCGACCCGGCCACCACCGTCGGCTCGAGCATCGCAAATGGTGTGGCCGCGCCGGTGCGGCCGATGTTCACCTCGATGCGATGCAGCATCGCCACCTTGCGCTCGGCGGGAAACTTGAACGCCGTCGCCCAGCGGGGAAATTTCGAGGTCGTCCCCAGGCGTTCGCGCGCCACCACGTCGTTCAGCTTGATGACGACGCCGTCGGTTTCAAACGCCAGGGCGCCGCGCTGGTCGCGCCATTCGTCGCAGAAGGCGATCACGGCGTCAATGCCGTCGCACTCCCGCCAGTGCGGCTCCACGGCCAGGCCCCACGCCTTGAGGTCGGTCAGCATCTGCGAGTGCGTTGGCGGCAATCCTTCGGACATGACTACCTGGTACATCCACGCCGCCAGGCCGCGCTTCGCGACCAGCGCCGGGTCGAGGTTGCGCATGGTGCCGGCCGCGGTGTTGCGGGCGTTGGCGTAAAGCGGCTCGCCGGCGGCTTCCTGCTCCTGGTTCATCCGCTCGAACGCCTTCTTCGGCAGGTACACCTCACCGCGAATCTCGAGCCGGCCGGCCGGGCCGTGGGTCAGCGACAGCGGGATCGCGCGCACGGTCCGCACGTTGGCGGTCACATCTTCGCCGCGGGTCCCGTCGCCGCGGGTGGCGCCGCGCACCAGCCGTCCGTCCTCGTAGGTCAGCGCAATGCTGAGGCCGTCGATCTTGAGCTCGGCGACGTAGACCGGGCCGCCTTCGCCAGGGCTTCGGCGCCCAGGCTCATTCAGACCGAGCCCTTTGCGCACGCGCTCGTCGAACGCGCGCAGGTCCTCCTCGTTGTACGCGTTGTCGAGGCTGAGCATGGGCTGGAGGTGCTCAACCGTGACGAAGCCCTCGGCCGGGCGGCCGCCCACGCGCTGCGTCGGCGAGTCGGGGCTCCGCAGTTCCGGATGCGCGGCCTCGAGCGCCTTGAGCTCGTTCATCAGGGCGTCGAAAGCGGCGTCGGAAATCTCCGGCGCCGCGTGCAGGTAATAGAGCTCTTCGTGCCGCCGGATCTCCTGGCGGAGATCTTGAACCCTGCGAGCCGGTGTCACAATGTCGCCACCGAGGCACAGAGACACAGAGAAGACCAATTCTTCTTAAGCGCCACGGTGCTTAGTGCTCCCCAAGAATAGATTGCTCTGTGACTCCGTGCCTCTGTGGCCGTCGGTCTTACCGGTCTCGTAGCAGGACGTAGTCGGCAAGCCCCATCAGGGCCTCGCGCTCGCGGCTGGGTGAGAACTGGCGCAACTGGCGCTTGGCGGTTTCGCCAAACTCCACGGCGCGGGCATAGGCGTAGTCGAGCGATCGGTGCTCGGCCAGCAGCGTCTTGATGCGCGCCCAGTTCTCGGGGCTGACATCGCGGTCGCGCACGGCATTGCGAACCAGGTCGCCGGCCTCGGCGCCGCCGTGCTCCAGCAGGTGAATGATCGGCAGCGTGATTTTGCCCTCGCGCAGGTCGCCGCCGACGGGCTTGCCAATGACCTCGGCCGCGCCGGTGAAGTCGAGCAGGTCGTCCACCAGCTGGAACATCGTCCCCAGCCCGAAGCCGTACTCGCGCAGGGCCTGTTCTTTCTCGGCCCCGACCTCGCCGAGAATGCCGCCGATTTGCGCGCAGCCGCCGAACAGGTAGGCCGTCTTGCGGTGGATGATGTCGAAGTGCTCGTTCTCGGTGAGATCGACGACGCCGTTCTTGGTGAGCTGGTAGAGCTCGCCTTCGATCATCCGCAGCGTGACATCGCACAGCAGGCGCACGACATCGAGCGTGTCCTGGGTCAGCGCCATGGCCATCGACTTGATGTAGAGGAAGTCGCCGGCCAGCACCGTGACGTCGTTCCCCCACTGCGCGTGCGCCGACTTGCGGCCCCGCCGCACATCGGCATCGTCGATGATGTCGTCGTGCACCAGCGTGGCGGTGTGGATGAACTCGACGACCGCGGCATTGGTGATGGCGCGGGGACCCGTGTAGCCGCAGAGGCGGGCGGCCATCAACAGCACGGCCGGGCGCACCCGCTTGCCGCCGCTCATCTGCAGGTAGTTGCCGATTTCCGGGATGATGTGGATCTGCGACTGCACCTGTTCGGCAAACTCACGCTCGACCGCGAGCAGATCGTCGCGAACGGGTTCGAACAGCTGGATCAGATCCGATTGAGTCCGGGGTGCGGCGTTGGACACGTCCGTCAATCTCACCATAGGCAGAGGGCGGTGTCAACGAAAGCAAACGCCTGTTAGTGCTTGCAGGAGCGAGCTTTGCAGGACTCCTACGGCCGGAAGAGCGCGTCGAAGTTGCGATCGGTTTCGGCGGCGACGGCGTTCGGAGGCACGCCGCGGGCGGCCGCGACGTGGTCCACCACCTTCGCGACGTGGGCGGGCTCGTTGCGCTTGCCACGAAACGGCACCGGCGCCAGGTAGGGACTGTCGGTCTCGACCAGCAACCGGTCGGCCGGCATCTGAGGCAGCGCCGCGCGCAGCTGCTCAGCCCTGGGAAAGCTCACGACCCCCGGAATCGACAGGTAGAAGCCCGTGGCCAGGGCGCGCGCCGCGGCCGCCGCATCGCCGGTGAAGCAGTGGAAGACCCCGCGCAGCGCGGGACCGCCCTCCTCCGCCAGGATGCGGAGCGTGTCGTCTTCGGCCTCGCGGGTGTGAATCACGATGGGCAGATCCCGGCGGCGCGCCAGCTGCAGCTGCGCGCGAAACACCGCCTGCTGCACGTCGCGCGGCGAGAAATCGTAGTGGTAGTCAAGGCCAATCTCGCCAATCGCCCGCGCCGAGGGCAGCGCGTCGAGGCGCGCCCCGACGACGGCCGCGGCCGCCGCCGGCTCGGCGGCATAGTGATTGGCATGGTGCGGATGCACGCCCACGGCAAACCGGCATTCGGGCCAGGCCGCCGCCACCACGGGCACGCGCGCCCACTCCGCCTCGTCTTCGGCGGCGAGAATCACGAGCGCGCGCCGCACGCCAGCCGCGCGAGCGCGATCGACAACGGCGTCAAGATCGGCGGCGAATTCCTCGCCGGCGATGTGGCAGTGGCTGTCGGTCATCGCACCCGGGTGCCGGGCGTGGCCGGTTCGACGTTCAGCACGATCGCCGCGCCGCCCTCGGGGCTGGCCGCCAGCACCATGCCGTTCGACTCCAGGCCCATCATCTTGCGCGGCGCCAGGTTGGCGACGATCACGATGGTCTTGCCCACCATCGCTTCGGGGGCGTACGACTCGGCAATGCCGGCGAGAATCGTCCGCGGCTCGGCTTCACCGGCATCCACCTTCAGTTTCAGCAGCTTTTGCGACTTGGGCATGCGCTCCGCCTCCAGCAC
>CAYGMD010000237.1:0-6518 GCA_964350785.1 uncultured Acidobacterium sp.
CGATTCCGGCTACACCTGGCAGCAAGCCATCGTCACCCCGGCCTTCTGGCTGTTCGGCATCGGCGCAGCCTTGTATGGCCTCGTCGCATCCGGCATTGGTTTGTTCAACGAGTCCATTCTCGCGGAGCGCGGCTTCGGCGCCGATGTCTACTACCAGACACTGGCCGTCACGGCCATGACCGCGCTCGTTGGCAACTTCGGCGGCGGCTGGCTGGCCAGGAGGATGTCGCTGCCGCGGCTGCTCGCCGCGTCGCTGTTCGTCCTGGCGGCGGGACTCGCGGCGTTGCCGCTGGTGACGACGATCGCGCAGGTGATGGCGTGGGCGACGGCCATGGGCCTGGGCGGCGGTCTCGTGATGGTGCTGTTCTTCAGCGTGTGGCCGCGCGTCTACGGCCGCAGGCACCTCGGATTGATCCAGGGCGCCGCGCAGGCCATGACCGTGCTCGCGTCAGCGGCCGGCCCGTTGCTGCTCGCGTGGTGCGTGGAGTGGACCGGCAGCTACGCCATGGTCTTCTTCCTGCTCGGGGGCATCATCGCGGTCACGGCCACCGTGTCGCTCACCATCAGGCTGCCCAAATCGATCGATGATCTGGCGGTCTCGTGATTGGGGGATTTGGGGATTTGGGATCCGGATTTCGGTGATTGTTCGATGGGCTGATGTGTTGAACGGCGGCTCGCGTCGCAGCAACTTCGCCAAATCCCCAAATCCCCAAATCGCCCAATCCCCCAATCCGAGTCCCAGATCCCCAAATCACCAGGGATCTGACCGTGTGTACCTGGCCGTTTCTGCTGCCCTACTTCCTGCCGACCATCCTGTCGTCAAACGCCACGGCCTCGGGCGTCGCGCTCGGCATGCCCAGGATTTCGGCTTTTTGAGGCCTGAATTCACAATATTTACTCGTGGGCCCTGGTTGCGGTCGTGCTGCTGGCGGTCGTAACGGGGTTCGGACGGTCCGAAGGCCCGCGTGGATGATTTGGGCGAGACCCAGAATCAGCTGTGACGTTATAACATTTGTTGATACAATGGGCTCATGGTCGTCGAGCTCAAGCTCCGCAAGATTGGCAACTCGGTGGGGGTGGTGCTTCCCAAGGAAGTCCTCAACCACCTGAGGGTTGGCGAAGGAGACACCATCTGCGTGACCGAGACGGTTGACGGAAGCCTGCGCGTGGGGCCGTCGAACGACGAGTTCAAGAAGCAGATGGAGGCGGCCGAAAGCGTGATCAATCGCTACCGGAACACCCTGCGCGAACTGGCGAAATGACGGCGCCGGTGTGGCTGCTCAGGGAGGCGGTGCTCGCCACTCACGAGCGGCTGCTGGCCGATTTCGGCGGCGCGCCCGGCGTTCGCGACGGTGGCCTGCTCGACTCTGCCCTTGCCCGCCCGGAGAACCTGCTGGCATACGGCCAGCCGACGAACTTCGAACTGGCCGCAGCGTATGCGTTTGGGGTCGTCAAGAATCATCCGTTCGTGGATGGCAACAAGCGGACGGGCTTCACGATCGCCGTCATGTTCCTCGAACGCAACGGCGACACCTTTACAGCGTCCGAAGTGGACGCGACCATTCAGACGCTGGCACTGGCCGCGGGTGAACTCGACGAAGCAGGCTACGCGGCTTGGCTGAAGGCCAGCTGCCGGCAGAAGTAACTCAACACGCAACGCTTTCATAATCGACACACAAGAGACAGAGACCAATTCCATGAAGACCCCAACCGCCGGCGACTCGTCCGGTTTCGCTTCGCTCGGACTCGCCGCGCCCCTGGTGGCCGCTGTCTCGGCGCTCGGCTACGAAGAACCCACCCCCATTCAGCGGGAAGCCATCCCGGTGCTGCTCGCCGGCCACGACATGCTCGGCCAGGCCGCGACCGGCACCGGCAAGACGGCGGCGTTTGCGCTGCCGCTGCTCAACAAGCTGTCGGAGGACACCAAGACCAACCGCGGCAAGGCCCGCGCCCTGGTGCTGGTGCCGACGCGCGAGCTGGCGATGCAGGTCGCCGAGGCGCTGCACAAGTACGCCAAGGGCTCGAACCTGAACGTCGTCCCCGTGTACGGCGGCGCGCCGATGGATCACCAGATTCGGGCGCTGCGCCGCGGCGCCGAGGTCGTGGTCGGCACGCCGGGCCGCGTGCTGGATCACTTGCGCCGGCAGACCTTGAATCTGGCGACCATCGAGATGGTGGTGCTCGACGAAGCCGACGAGATGCTCGACATGGGCTTCTCGGAGGACATCGACGCGATCATCGCGGAGACGCCGGCGACGCGGCAGACGGCGCTGTTTGCCGCGACGTTTGCGCCGCGTATCCTGTCGATTGCCGGCAAGCACCTCAAGACGCCCAAGAAGGTGCAGATCGCGCAGGAGAAGCGCGCGCCCGGCAAGCTGCCCCAGGTCCGCCAGGTGGCGTACATCGTCGGCCGCGGCCAGAAGACCGGCGCGCTCAGCCGCATTCTCGACTTCGAGTGCCCCAAGTCGGCGATCATCTTCTGCCGCACGCGCCTCGAGGTCGATGAGCTCACCGACACGCTGAACGCGCACGGCTACGGCGCGCAGGCGCTGCACGGCGGCATGATGCAGAAGCAGCGCGACCGCGTGATGCAGCTGTTCCGCAGCGAGAAGGCCGACATTTTGGTGGCGACCGACGTGGCCGCCCGCGGCCTCGACATCGATCACGTGTCGCACGTGATCAACTACGACCTGCCGACGGCGCCCGAGGTCTACGTGCACCGCATTGGCCGCACCGGCCGCATCGGCCGCGAGGGCGTGGCGATCACGCTGGCGGCGCCGCGCGAGCAGCGCTTCCTGCAGTACGTCGAGCGGCTCACCAAGCAGAAGGTCGAGATCGGGAAGCTGCCGACCGAGGCCGACCTGCGCAAGCGCCGGCTCGAAGCCGCGAAGGACGCGATCCGCGAACGGATCACCGCGGGCGGGCTCGACGACACCAAGGAACTGGTCGAATCGCTCGCCCAGGAGTTCGAGATGATCGACATTGCCGCCGCGGCGGTGGCCATGGCCAACGACAGCGCCGACAAGACGGTGGTGGCGGACGTGCCGGTCGCGGACGAACGGCAGTCGCGCTCGTACGACGGCCCGCCGCGCGAGGATCGCGGCTATCAGCGCGAGTCGCGGCCGGCGCGCGGCCCGAGAGACGAAGGGCCGATGACCCTGCTGCGCATCAGCGTCGGCAAGGAAGAAAGCATCCGCCCGGCCGACCTGGTGGGCGCGATTGCCGGCGAGGCGAAGATCCCGTCCGGCGTGATCGGCGCGATCAAGATCCACGACGACTACTCGCTGGTCGAGATCCCTGACGAGCACGCCGAGCGCGTGATCACCGCGCTCAAGCGGACCCAGATCCGCGGCCACCGGGTGACGGTGCAGTCGAAACCGGCCAGCTAAACCTTTTCGCCCGGGCCTCCACGCACGAAGGTCACGAAGACCACGAAAACTGGCGGTTTTTCCGCCGGAAGAGGGTTTCGTGTCCTTCGTGATCTTCGTGTTTGCCTTTATCCTTAACCGCATGAATCGCACAGCCGTCATCGGCACCTTCGTCGCGGCGGCCGCCGTCGCCACCACGCTTACCGCCCAGGCCGTCACCACCCAGCTCGGCATCACCGAGGGCCGGGCGAAGGAGGCCGTGTTCGATTCGTTCATGGCCGGGGCCGTGTCGCTCGCCGGCAAGGCCGAGGTCTTCACGGCCGCGGCGCCACAGGCGCGGGCCGCCATGGTCAACGCCGCCACGACCCTGGCGCGCACGTTCGTGGAAAGCGACGAGTTCAAGCGCCGCTACGCCGATCACCGCGAGGCCAACGGGCCCGATCCGCTGCCGGCCGAGCAGACCGCCGACCAGGTGCTCGCCAAGCAGCGCGCCGGCTTCGAACAGCAGGTCGAGGCACTGCGCAAGCAGTTCGTCGCCGACTCGATCACGCCCGAGCAGAAGGCCACGCTCGAAGAGGGCTTCGAGGCCATGAGAGCGCGGTTCACTGAAATGGAGAAGGGACCGCAGCGAGCCGAGCTCGACACGATGCTGAAGACCCAGCGCGCCGAGCAGGTAAGCGCCCACGCCGCCGCCCTGAAGGAGTTCGACGCGCGCTACCCCGCCGACCCGCGCGCGCTGGTTGCCATGCGGCTGCGCGCCTTCCTCGACACGACGCGCGACCTCGACTTCACGGCCAGGCTGGCGCCACAAGGCAAGGTGCAGAAGTTTGCCGACCCGGCGCTCGAAGCCAAGCCGGCCGAATGGAAACTGTGCTTCCGCGCCGGCAAGCCGGCGACCGACGCGGCCCGCGAATCTGCCCGGAAATGGCTGGCCGACCTGCAGGCCGCTGGCGTGAAGCAGCGGTGAATTGGGGTTGAACCGCCGCGCCAATGGGTCTATCGTCTGCGGGGGAGAAACGTATGGAGATCGATCGTAGAGCGTTCATCGCCAGCCTTGGTGGCACCACCGCCGTCAGCCTGATGAGTTCGGAGGCCAAGGCCGATGCCCTCGAGCACTGGATGGAAGACCAGCTCGACGCGCAGGCGGCCGCGGCCCAGGGGGCGCAGGAGAAGTTCCCCACGGTCGCCGAGCTCGAAGCGCAGATCGAAACCCGCAACTACCGCCGCGGCGCCGGCAACGTGTTCGTCAACACGCGCGGCAACGTGAAGAAGCTCGAGCCGATGCCGAAGAACCCGACCCTGCAGGACTTCTTCCGGCTGCGGTTCGCACCCGCCAATCACGTGCTGCAAAGCGCGACGCGCGCGCTCAAGACCGGCATGTCCGAGGAAATCATCCTCGCCTGCATGCTGCACGACTGCGCCCAGGCGCTGATGAAGGCGGATCACGGCTGGTGGGGCGCGCAACTGTTCGAGCCGTACATCCCCGAGAAGTCGGCGTTCGCCATCCGCTATCACCAGACGCTGCGCTTCTACGCCGACCCCGATGCCGGTTACGAGTATCCGGACCTCTACTACCGCATCTTCGGCCAGGACTACACGCCGCCGCCGCACATCGAGGCCACCTACAAGATGCTGCGCAACCACAAGTGGTACATCGAGCCGCGCATGGTGACGGTGAACGACCTCTACGCGTTCGACCCGACCGCCAAGGTGTCGATCGAGCCGTTTACCGACATCATCGGCCGCCACTTCAAACAGCCGAAAGAAGGCCTCGGCAACGACAACAGCCCCAGCGCGCACATGTGGCGGACGCTGGCGAACCCGGACGCGCCACTGTAGTGAAGACAGCGCTCGCCGTCGTCCTCGGGGTTGGCCTGTCACTGCAGACAGGCCAACCCACGAACTACAAAGGACTCGAGATCAGGGCCCTGGGCGTCGAACGCGCCCAGAACGTCCCGCTCCTCGATTGCCCGCCCGGCAGCAACACCCAACGCGGCAACGCCCGCGCCGGCGAGGAGTTCGCGGTGGTGTCGCTCTCGTTCAAGGTGACGCCGGCCTTCAAGGAAACCATCGTCAAGAAGCCGGTGCTGACCGACGCGGCCGGCAAGGTCTACAACACGTCGGTCGCCATCATCGACGCGGGCTCGCAGCCCGAGTACCAGTGCTCGTTCCCCTTCCGCGTGCCCGCCGGCACCAGGGTCGCCTCGGTGCAGATCGACACCGCGACCATCAACATCGCGCCCCTCGACAAGAAGTAATACTTGGAATTGGCCGAATCTGTCGCCGAGACCCTGGACATCGGGCCCGGCACCGAGGTCTTCGAGGTCGGCTGCGGCGACGGCGCGTTTCTCGCCCCGCTCTACGACAACGGCTACCTGGTCGGCGGCCTCGACGCCGATCCTGCCCTGATCGCCGCGGCCCGGGCGGCCATGCCCGATGGCCGGTTTACCCTGGGAACCCCGGCGGAACTCGACCCCGCGGTGCCGTGGCACGTCGTCGTGTGCCGCTCGTTTGGCTCCTTCCCGGATGTCGATTACGCGCGGGGCGTGCTCGCCCGCATGGCGGCCAAGGCCACGTATGCGGTCGCCATCCTGGAGGTACCCGAGCGGCGCTACGACCGGCGCTGGCTGCTCCGCGCGTTTGCGGAGATCGGCGTCTCGGCGGTGCAGATGGAAACGGTGAAGAACGACGGCGGGGAGGAAGACGAGGCGCGCGTGAACGTGTTCGCGCGCCTCTGAGGCGTTTAGCCGAGTGGCGTCGGCATGACCGTGAAGCCCTTCGACGCGTAGTCGACCATCAGCAACCCCAGCAGGATCGCCAGGAAGAACACGCCGGTGGCCACCGTGAGCTTGGTCAGCTTGCTCGCGTACTTCACGTGCATGAAGTACCAGATGACCAGCGACGCCTTGAAGGCGGCGATGATCATGGCGACCAGGAAGTTGAACTGGCCGAGGTCGACGAAGGCGGCGCCCACGGTCGCGGCCGTGAGGACCATCAGCGCCATGAAGATGGTGATGTACAGGCTGACTGGCGAAACGTGTCCAGACATTACGTGTGCCTCTCGACGAGGTAAAGCAGCGGGAACAGGAAAATCCAGACGATGTCGACGAAGTGCCAGTAGAGGCCGGCCATCTCGACCGGCGTGTAGTA
>CAYGMD010000238.1:0-6438 GCA_964350785.1 uncultured Acidobacterium sp.
GGAGGTCGAACTTGCGAATCTGCGAGGGCGAGACGTAGATGTCGTCGGGGCCCGGGAGGTAGTTGTAGTCGGGGGCGCGGAGGAACCCGAAGCCGTCGGGCAGCACCTCCAGGACGCCTTCCGAGAAGATGAACCCGCTTTGTTCGGTCTGCGCCTTGAGGATTTGGAAGATCAGCTCCTGCTTGCGCATCCCGGTCGCGCCGGCCACGTCCAGGTCCTTGGCGACCTGGGTGAGATGCTGGATGCTCATCTCCTTGAGCTGGTTGATGTTCAGCCCGGGCTTCTTGCTCTCGTTCAGGGCATGTTCGGCCGATTCGGCGGCCACATCGGCCTGGGGTGGGGGCTGGTGACCACCACCGCGGTGGGGACCGTGACGCTTGTGACTGGGCATGCGGTTATTCCAAGAGAGGTCTGGCTCGGGTTGTCAGGTTCTGGAAAGGAAGGGAACGAAACGGAGGCAAAACCGGGAGAAACTGCCGTTAGTATACCAGAAGTGCATCGCATCACGCTCCCCCTGCTGCTGCTCGCGGCGGTCACGTTCTTCGCCGGCCTGGGCCGGGGAGCCATCACCGACTCGGACGAGGCGTTCTACGCCGATTCGGCCCGCGAGATGGTCGCCTCAGGCGACTGGATCACCCCCTATTACAACTACGAACCGCGCTTCCAGAAGCCAGTCTTGTATTACTGGTTGACGGCGGCGGCCTCCCTTGTGCTCGGCGAAAGCGAGATGGCGGCCCGGCTGTGGGCGGCCATGGCCGGGCTGGGCCTGGTGCTGGTCACGGCGGCGGCCGGCCGGCGCTGGTACGACGAGTCCACCGGCCTGCTGGCGGGCGCGATTGTCGCCACCAACTTCGGCTACTTCTCGATCGGCCGCATGGCCCTGCCCGACCTGCCGCTCGCCTTCTGCATCGCGCTGGCGATCTGGGCGGCGCTGGTGGCGACGCTCGAGCAGGAACGCTCGCCCCGCAAGTTCGTGCTGCTGGCGGCCCTGGCCCTGGGGCTGGGCTTCCTGACCAAGGGCCCGGTCGGCCTGATCATCCCGGCGATCGTGATCGTGCCGGTGTTGATGATCGAGCGGCGGTCGATTGCGCTCACGCCCAGCGACATCGTGCTGGGCGTCCTCGTCATGATCGCCGTCGCCGTGCCCTGGTACGTGGTGATGTGGTTCCGCCACGGCAACGACTACCTGCAGGGCTTCTTCATCGGCGACAACTTCGAGCGCTTCGCCACCGACCGCTTCAACGACCCGCGGCCGTGGTGGTTCTACCTGCCGATTGTCGCCGGCGGCCTGCTGCCGTGGACGCCGCTGGCCCTGGTCTGGCTGGGGCCGCTCACGCAGTGGCTCCGGCGCCGCCGCGACATCGGCACCATCGACCTGCGGCTGTTGCTGTGGGCGGTGCTGCCGCTGGCGTTCTTCTCGCTGTCGGTCGGCAAGCAGCCGCGCTACATCCTCCCGGTGCTGCCGCCGCTCGCCCTGCTGCTGGCCTCGTCGATCGTCGAGCGCACGCAGGAATGGCGCGGCCTCGACGGCGCCCGCTCGCGGCCGCGGCGCGCCACCGGCGTGGTGGTGGGGTCGCTGCTGAGCGGCGCCTTCTTCATCCTGCTGGGCGCCCTGCTCTATCGGGTGCAGCCGCTGCTGATCAACGTCGCCCCGATTTTCACGCAGGTGGCCGCGGGTGTCGCGGCCGCGGCCGGGGTCGCCATCGTGCTGGTGGCGCTGTCGAGCCAGTGGCGCACCGCGCCCGTGGTGATCGCGCTGGCCGCGGCGGCGACTTTTCCGGCCCTGCAGTTCGGCGGCTTGTCCAGCGGCAGCGACGACACGGTGCGCCAGATGGCGCGGCTGGTGCTGCAGCAGCGGACCGCCAACGAGGCCGTCGGCACGTACCGGGTGTTCGTGCGCAACCTGGTGTTCTACGCGCGCACCCAGACCACCGACATCATCACCGACGACCAGGCCGTTGAGTTCCTGGCGCAGCCCACGCGCGCGCTGATGGTGGCGCCGGCCGACCTCGTCGATCGGCTCGAACGGGAACGCGGCGTGTCGCTGGTGCGAATTGCGGAACTGCCCTATTTCAACGAGGCCGGGGTACGGGTGCGCACCCTGTTGTGGCCCGACCCGGCCCGCGACCTTACCCGCGTGGTGTTGGTGGCGAATCGCTGAGCTGAAGGTAGTGTTCGGCCTTGGCCGGGGCGGAGATCCAGTCGTGAATCGCCGTGCACACCGATAGCGCGTCCTGCCCCGTGCCCGGCAGGATCAGCCAGCCGCCTTCCTTCCGCTTCAGCGCGACCGCGCCGCCTTCCACCTTGGCGTAGGCAAATTCCGATCGCGGAAACGATCGCCGGCGCATCAGGCTGATCACGTGCATGGTCTCGCCGTCGAGCACGATGCGCGAGGCGACGGCGTCGGCGGTCGCGGCCAGCGCGAAGGCGGCCACCGCCATGCCGACGTAGCGCAGCAGGTAGGAGTCGCCGTAGAAGAAGAAATACGACGACATGCCGAGAAACGCCAGGGCGGCGGCGCCGATGGCGGCAATCACCCACGGCGCCATGCGAATGGTGGTCGCCGCCACGGGCTACTTGGTCGCGGCCGACGGAATCCTGCCGCTCTTCTCCATCGCCGCGACAAACGCGAAGATGCGGTCGACGCCTTCGCGCAGCCGCTCGATCGAGGTCGCATACGACAGCCGGAAGAACCCCGGGGCGTCGAACCCCTCGCCCGGCGTGACGGCCACCGCCACTTCCTTCAGCAGCGCCTCGGCCAGTTCGCCCGTGGTCTTGATGCCCGTCGGCGACAGCAGGTCGGCGACGTACGGGAACAGGTAGAAGGCGCCCGAGGGTTTCACGCAGACGAAACGCGGATCGGCCGTCAGCCAGCCGTGCACCGCGTCGCGGCGCTTGCGGTACTCGTTCAGCATCACCGTGACATCGTCCTGCGGCCCGGTCAGCGCGGCAATGCCGGCCTTTTGCGTGATCGAGTTGATGTTCGAGGTCGCGTGGCCCTGGATCACGTTGCACTGGGCGATAAACGCCTTCGGCCCGATGGCCCACCCGCATCGCCAGCCGGTCATGGCGTAGCTCTTCGACGCCGAGCTGCAAATCACGGTCCGGTCGGGCAGGCGATCGAACAGGATCTTGACCAGGTTGTGCGGCACCGGGTCGTAGATCAGGTGCTCGTAGGTCACGTCGGCGACCACCCAGATGCCGCGGGCGGCGGCCGCATCGGCAATGGCGATCATGTCGGCTTCCGCAATCAAGGCGCCGGTCGGGTTGCACGGCGAGTTGATGACGATGGCCTTGGTCCTGGGCGTAATGGCGTCAATGATGGCGCCGGCCTTGATGGCAAAGCCGTCCTCGCGATGCGTCTGCACCATCACCGGCGTGGCGTCGGCCAGCTTGATCTGGTCGCCGATGGTCGGCCAGAACGGGCCGTGCGAGATCACCTCGTCGCCCTGGTCGAACAGCACCATGGCGGCGTTGTACAGGGCCTGCTTGGCGCCGGCGGAGATAATCACCTCGTCCGGTTTGATCGTGACGCCGTAGCGCGCGCTGTAGTCGTGGGCGACGGCGTCGCGGAACTCGAGCACGCCGGCCGACGGCGTGTACTTGGTGAAGTTGGCGTTGAGCGCCGCGTGGGCCGCGTCCTTGACGTGCTCGGGCGTGCCGAAGTCCGGTTCGCCCGCACCGAGGTCGACCACGTCGACGCCGGTGCGGCGCAGGCGATCGGCCTCGGCCGACACCTTGAGGGTGGGTGACACGGTAACGCGGCTCATGCGACGTGCGAAAGTCATCGATCTTGTCCTTGTAGATTAGTCCTGCGCCTTGGGCCGGCCGGCGCGCTTGGCCCGGAGCCGTTCTTCCACGATCGGCGGCACCAGCCCGTCGATCTTGCCGTTGAGCATGAACACTTCCTTGATCAGCCGCGAGCTGATGTAGGTGTACTGCTCGGCCGGCATCATGAACACGGTCTCGATTTCCGGCGCCAGGTGGCGATTCATCAGCGCCATCTGGAACTCGTATTCGAAGTCCGACACGGCGCGCAGGCCGCGCACCAGTACCGACGCGTTCTTGCGATGGGCGTAGTCGACGAGCAGGCCGTCGAAGGTCTCGACCTGCACGTTGGGCCGGCCCTGGAACACGTCCTGGATCAGGGCCACGCGCTCGGATTCCGAGAACAGCGGCGTCTTCTCGACGTTGGCCAGGATGGCGACGATGATCTTGTCGAAGATCCGGGCGCCGCGCTCGATGATGTCGACGTGGCCGTTGGTCAGGGGATCGAACGAGCCCGGGTAAATGGCGATGCGCGGCGCGTGCGGGGTGGTCATGCGTAGAAACTCAGGGCGCTGTCGCCCGACTTGACGGTGCGCGTCACGGTCAGGCCATCGGCGGCCGGAGGCGTGACGCGGGAGGCGTGCTCGAGCACCAGCACGGCGCCGGGGGCACGCTGGCCGGCCGCGCCGCGCACCGCGGCCGCGAGGGCCGCGTAGTCGTAGGGCGGATCGAGCACGATGATGTCGAACGGGCCGCCGGGAAGGGGCCGCGCCAGCGCGCGGTCCACCGAATCGCGGATGATAGCACAGCGGCTTTCCTCGCCGCACAGCGCGCGATTCTCCTCGATCAGCTGCGCCGCCCGGCGATCCTGCTCCACGCAGGTCGCGGCGGCGGCGCCGCGGCTGAGGGCCTCGAGGGCAATCGCGCCGGTGCCGGCGAAGACGTCGAGCACGCGGGCGTCCATGACGTGGGGCGCAATGATGTTGAACAAGGTCTCTCGCAGCTTATCCGAAGTCGGCCGGAGACCGCCCCACTTTGGCGCCTTCAACCCCCTGCCCTTGTTCCTGCCGGCGATGATCCTCATGGGGGGTTCAGCCGACGGTAATCAGGCCGAACTGGCGCTGCCAGACGCTGCGCACGTACGCCTGCTGCCCGGCCGACAGCATGCCGGCCTCGACCCGCACGCGGGCCTCCTCGTAGGCCCGCTCCAGCAGATCGACGTCGCGGGTCAGGTCGCCGGCGCGCAAGGTCGGCAGGCCGGACTGGCGCGTGCCGAAGAAGTCGCCAGGGCCGCGCAGCTGCAGGTCGCGCTCGGCAATCACGAACCCGTCGGAGGTATCGGCCATCGCCTTCAACCGCGCCCGCGCATCGTCGGTCCACGGTGCCTGATACAGGAGCACGCAGGTGGACGCGTGCTCGCCGCGGCCGATGCGGCCGCGCAACTGGTGCAATTGCGACAGGCCGAACCGCTCGGCGTGCTCCACCACCATGAGCGTGGCATTGGCCACGTCGACGCCGACCTCGACGACCGTGGTCGAGACGAGCAGGTGGAGGGCGCCCGTGGCGAAGGCGTGCATCACCTGCTGTTTCTCGTCGCCCTTCATGCGGCCGTGCAGCAGCGCGACCTTGAATTCGGGAAACACCCGCGTCAGTTCCTCGGCCATCGCGGTTGCGGCCTTGAGGTCGATTTTTTCAGACTCCTCGACCAGCGGATAAATGACGTAGACCTGGCGGCCGCGCGTGATCTCCTCGCGGATCATCTGGTAGACCTCGTCGCGGCGTGAATCGGCCTTGACGAGCGTGCGCACGGGCTTGCGGCCCGGCGGCAGGCCGCGGATCACCGACACTTCCATGTCGCCGCATTCGGTGAGCGCGAGCGTCCGCGGAATCGGCGTGGCGGTCATGACCAGCACGTCGGGGTTCAGCCCCTTGGCGGCCAGTGTCCCGCGCTGCACCACGCCGAAGCGGTGCTGCTCGTCGATGACCGCCAGCGCCAGCGCCTTGAACTTGACATGCTCCTGCACCAGCGCCTGCGTGCCGACGACCAGGTTGATGTCGCCGCGCTCGATCGCGGGCAGCAGGTCCCGCCGGGTGGCGGCGGTGACGCGGCCGGTGAGCAGCGCCGTGCGATACGGACGGCCGTCGAGCACCTTCACGATCGTGCGGTAATGCTGCTCGGCGAGGATCTCGGTGGGCGCCATCACCGCCACCTGGTAGCGGTTCTCCATTGCGACCACCGCGGCGAGCACCGCGACAATGGTCTTGCCGGCGCCGACGTCGCCCTGCAGCAGTCGCTGCATGGGCCACGGCCGCTGCAGGTCGGCGACGATTTCCGCCAACGCGTCCCGCTGCCCCGGCGTCAGTTTGAACGGCAGCACCGCCCGGGCGCACTGCCGAATGCGATCGTCGACCGCGCACACCAGTCGCTTGCGGACCTGGGCGTTCTCGTGGCGGCGCAGGGCCAGGCCGGTCTGGAACACGAAGAAGTCTTCGAAGATCAGCCGCCGCTGCGCCGGCGTGGCAAACGCGTTGAGCGCATCGATTGAGGTGCCGGCGTCGGGAAAATGCGCCTGCCACAGCGCGTCGCGCCGTGACGGCCACTGCTCTTTCGCCAGGATGTCGGCGGGGACGGGATCGAAGCCATCGGGCGGCAACTGCTCGAGCGCCTGC
>CAYGMD010000239.1:0-6425 GCA_964350785.1 uncultured Acidobacterium sp.
TCGTCATCATGAACATCATGCTGATGGTGGTGAGCGAGCGGACGCGCGAGATCGGCCTGCGCAAGGCGCTCGGCGCCAAGCGCCGCGACATCATGTCGCAGGTGCTGACCGAGTCGATCACGCTGTCGATTGTTGGCGGCATTGTCGGCATCACCCTGGGCGCCGCGTTCTCCACCATCATCTCGTCGCTGACGCCGGTGCCCTCCAGTGTCGAAACCTGGTCGGTGCTGCTCGGCGTGACGATCACCGCGCTGGTCGGGCTGGTGTTCGGGTACTACCCCGCGCGCCGCGCCGCCTCGCTCGATCCGATTGAAGCCTTGCGCCGGGAGTAACCGTGTCTGCCTTCACCAAACAGTTCGCGCTGCTGCGAGAGACCGCCGACATGGCGATGGGGACGCTGCGCGGCAACAAGATGCGCTCGGCCCTCACCGTGCTGGGCGTGGTGATCGGCGTCACCTCGATCGTCGGCATGACCTCGCTGATCCGCGGTTTCGACTCGTCGTTGCGCGACTCGATCAACGCGCTCGGGCCGAACACCATCATGGTGGCGCGCTTCAGCGCGGTGAGCATGTCGGCGGGCGCCTCGTTCCAGACCCTGATGCGGCGGCCCAGCCTGACGGTGGCCGATGCCCAGGCCGTCGAGAAGCTCGCCACGACCGCCGGCATCGTCGACATCTGGCTGGGGGCCGGGCCGCCCCAGCCGACCACCGAACGCATCTTCTACCGCGGCGAGCGCACCCGCCCGGTGGCGGTGATGGGCACCACCGAGAAGTACATCGAGGTCAATTTCGCCAAGCTGTTCGCGGGCCGGTCGTTCACCGAGCAGGAGGTGCTGCGCAACCGCCCGGTGGCGGTGATCGGCTACAACGCCTACGACGCGCTGTTCGGCAGCCGCGGCATCGACCCGATCGGCAAGCAGGTCCGGATTGGCGCCATCGAGTACACGGTGCTTGGCGTCGTCGACAAGCGGCCGGCGATGGGCGGCTTCAGCCTGGGCCAGGACGACTTCGCGATCATCCCCTACGGCACCTTCCGCAAGCAGTTCGGCAATGAGCGCGTGCGACGGGGACCCTTTGGGGGCATGCCGGCGCTGATCGCGGTCGTGCCGCGCGAGGGGGTGAACCGCGACGAGGCCATCCGCGACGTCGAGACCATCATGCGCATCCGGCATGGCCTCACCCTCGATCAGCCCAATGACTTCGACATCGTCACGTCGGATGCGATTCTCGCGGTGTGGGATCAGATCTCCGCGGCGATCCTGCTGTCGCTGGTCGTGATCTCGTCGATCGCGCTCATGGTCGGCGGCATCGGCGTAATGGCGATCATGACCATCTCGGTGACCGAGCGCACCCGCGAGATCGGCGTGCGCAAGGCGATTGGCGCGCGCCGGCGCGAAATCCTCGTGCAGTTCCTGATCGAAGCCGCGGTGCTGACCTCGGTCGGCGGCATCCTGGGCATCGTGATGGGCAGCGCCATCGGCCTGGGCGTCAACCTGGTCTCGGGCTTCCCGGTGTCGCTGCCGTGGTGGTCATTCGCCCTCGGCCTGGGCTTCTCGGCCTCGATTGGCATCTTCTTCGGCATGCTCCCCGCCTGGCGCGCCTCGCGGCTGGATCCGATCGAGGCCCTGCGCTACGAATAACAGCAACCACCAAGCACGCGAGAGTCACGAAGCTCCGTTAGGCCAAGGACTTCGTGGCCTTGGTGGCCTTCGTGGTTGTATTTTGGGCTTCGCCGGCCGCCAGCGCTTGATCCGCCTCCCGGCAAGCGGCATATGATGCCTTTATCGGGCGGCTACCGCCCAGGAGGGTACCTCCTATGAAGGTCTACGACGCTGCCAGCATCCGCAACGTGGCTGTAGTGGGGCACGGCGGGGCTGGCAAGACACAGTTAGTGTCGGCCCTGCTCTTCGACGCCGGCATGGTCAACCGCCTCGGCCTGGTGGATGACGGGACCACGGTCACCGACTACGACGAAGAAGAAATCGCCCGCAAGCACACGCTCTCGGCGAGCCTCGCCTACGCCGAGTGGAACAAGACCAAAATCAACCTGATCGACACGCCCGGCTTCGGGAATTTCTTCACCGACGCCAAGGCGGCGCTGCACGTCGCCGATGCCGCCCTGGTGGTGGTCGACGGCGTGGCCGGCGCCGAGGTGCAAACCGAAAAGACGTGGGAAGTGGCGGCCGACCTCGGCCTGCCGCGGATCGTCGTCGTCAACCGGCTGGATCGCGACCGCGCGTCGCTGGACCGCACGCTCGACTCCGTCCGCCAGACGCTGGGCCGCACCATCATTCCCATCCAGTTGCCCATCGGCGACGCCAAGTCGTTCACCGGCATCGTCGACCTCGTGGCGATGAAGGCCTATACGTTTGCCGCCGACGGCTCGGGCAAGATGAGCGAAGGCCCCGTGCCGGCGGGCATGGCCGAGGCCGCCGCCGGCGCGCGCGAAGCGCTGATCGAGATGGTGGCCGAAGCCGACGAGTCGCTGATGGAGCACTTCTTCGACGCCGGCACCCTCACGCAGGAGCAACTGGAGCAGGGCCTGGCCACGGCCACGCGCGCGGCGAAGATGTTCCCGCTGGTGTGCACTTCGGGGCTCCAGAACATCGGCGTTGCGCCGCTGCTCAATGCCCTGCTCGCCTACCTGCCCTCGCCAGCCGAGCGAGCGTTCACGGCGCTGGCCAACGGCGAGCCGGTCTCGCGTCCGGCCGACGAGAAGGCGCCCTACGCGGCGTTTGTGTGGAAGACCGTAGCCGACCAGTTCGCCGGACGGATCACCATGTTCCGGGTCTACCAGGGCGTGCTGAAGGCCGACTCGAGCATCACCAACCTGACTCAGGACAAGCCCGAGCGGCTGGGCCACCTGATCGTGATGCAGGGCAAGACCGCCACCAACGTCCCCGAGCTCAAGGCCGGCGACCTGGGCGCCGTGGCCAAGCTCAAGGACACCCGCACCAACGACACGCTGGCCGACAAGGCCGCCGGCATCACCTTCGCGCCGATCGCGTTCCCGGAACCGGTGCTGGCCTATGCCATCGAACCGAAGAGCCGCGGCGACGAAGACAAGATCAGCACCGCGATGCACCGGCTCGAAGAGGAAGACGGCACCATCCGCTACCAGCGCGATCCGCAGACGCACGAACTGCTGCTCGCCGGCCAGGGCCAGCTGCACATCGAAGTCACGGTGGCCAAGCTGAAACGCCGGTTCGGCGTGGACGTGCTGCTGAAGCCGCCCCGCATCCCGTATCGCGAGACCATCACCATGAAGGTGGAGGCCCACGGCCGTCACAAGAAGCAGACCGGCGGCCACGGCCAGTTCGGCGACTGCAAGATCCGCATGGAGCCGCTGCCGCGCGGCAGCGAGTTCGAATTCGTCAACGAGACGTTCGGCGGGTCGATTCCCCGCCAGTTCATCCCCGCGGTCGAAAAGGGCATCCAGGAGTCACGCATGCGCGGCTACCTGGCCGGCTACCCGGTGGTGGACTTTCGCGTCGTCCTCTACGACGGCTCGTACCACGACGTCGACTCGAACGAGCTGTCGTTCAAGACCGCCGGCTGGCTGGCCTTCAAGGACGCCATGGCCAAGGCGCATCCGGTGCTGCTCGAGCCGGTGATGAACGTGGAGATCTTCGCGCCCGGCGACCACGCCGGCGACCTGATGGGCGACCTCAACGGCCGGCGCGGCCGCATCTCGGGCATGGAGGCCAAGGGCCAGACCACGGTGATCAAGGCGCAGGTGCCGATGGCGGAGATGCTCACCTACGAGCAGCACCTGACGTCGGTGACCGGGGGCCGCGGCTCGTACCACATGGAGTACTCGCACTACGACGAGGTGCCGGCGCACATGCAGCAGAAGATCGTCGCCACGGCCAAGGCCGCCGGCCACCACGCCGCGGAGGAGCCGGCTTAGGCCGGGCCCCACGCGCGGCAGCCGTGCGTCCGGTGGCTAGGCTTTGAGCGACACGCCGAGGTCGTGGATCAGGCCGTCCTTGAGGCCGTAGATCCAGCCGTGCAGCTGGAGCGGCTGATCGCGGCGCCAGGCGTCCTGCACGATCGTGGTGCGGGCGAGGTTGCGCACCTGCTCGGTGACGTTCAGTTCGGCCAGGCGATCGATCCGCGCGTCGACGTCGGCCAGGCCCAGCAGCTCGGCGTGGTGCGCCTCTTTCACGTCCTGTACGTGCTGCAGCCAGTTGTCGATCAGGCCGTGCGCGGTGCCGTCGAGCGCGGCGCGAATGCCGCCGCAGCCGTAGTGGCCGCAGACGATCACGTGCCTGACCTTCAGCACGTCGACCGCGAACTGCAACACCGACAGGCAATTGACGTCGGTGTGGACGACGACGTTGGCGACGTTGCGGTGGACGAACAGCTCACCCGGGTCGAGGCCGACGATCTCGTTGGCCGGCACGCGGCTGTCGGAACAGCCAATCCAGAGGAACGCCGGCGCCTGCTGGCCGGCCAGCCGCAAGAAGAACGTCGGATCGTGGCTGACCCGGGCGGCGGCCCAGGCGCGGTTGTTGGCAAGCAGCTTGGTCGGCGAATCCATCGCCCCCCAGTTTACCGTCGACGTGCCACCCACGTCGTCATCGACCGCTGCTCGTGGACGACGGTCGTCTTGATGAGATCCAGCAAGTCACCGCCCAGGCGGGCGGTCCAGTCGAGGAGGGCCGCCGCGTCTACCAGGTAGCGGTCCGAGCCATCAGGGAGCCGGTAACGACCGTGGCCAATCGGCTGGACCTGTCCCTCGATGCCAATGGTCGAGGCCAGCCGCGCGAAGAACACGCCGCCCGGCTTCAGCACCCGCCACAGGGCGCGGACCATGGCTTCGAAATGAGCGTCGTCTCGCGCGAAGTGCAGCACGGCGCTGGCGATCACGACGTCAGCCGACGCGTCCGCAAACGAGGTGTCTTCGATGGCCTCGTGGCGGAAGTCGGCCTCGACCTCGGTCCGGCTACAGCCGGACGCCACATTGCTCGCCAAGGCCCGCACCTTCGCAATGGCCTCGGGGCTGGCGTCGTTGCCGAACACCGTGTAGCCCTGGCGCAGCAGGTAGACCAGGTTGCGCCCGCCGCCGCAGCCGGCGTCGAACACCCGCATGCCGGGTGCAATGCCGCCGCGCAGCAACTGGTCGAAGACGTAGATGTCGATGTCGCCGAACTCTTCGCGGAGATTCATGGCCTTGGGACTGGGGCTTGGGACTTGGGCTAAAAGGAACAGGCCTCGATGGACGAACCATCGAGGCCTGATGTCTGTGTCTAATCCGCGGGAATCGGTGGCTGTGTTAATCGGTGGCCTAGGCGCCGCCAGCCTTGCGTGGCGTCGAAGTCTGCTTCTTGCCACGAGCCGGCTTGCTCGCCTTGGTCTTGGGCCCGCCGTCACCCTTGCTCTTCGCGCCGCCGCCGATGCTCTTGGCCGCGGCCTTGAGGCGCTCGCCGACGCTCTTCTGCGACTTGGGCTGCTCGCCGGCCGCGGCGACCTCTTCGGCCGCCTTCTTCTCGGCTTCGGCCTTCTTCGGGTCGAACTCGCTGCCGATGAGTTCGATCTGGGCCATCTCGGCGGCGTCGCCGCGGCGGTGACCGAGCTTGAGGATGCGGGTGTAGCCGCCGGGCCGCTCCATGAAGCGGGGCGCCAGCACGTCGAACAGCTTGGTCACCGTCGTTTCATTGAGGACGTCGCGCATGACCAGGCGGCGGGCCGACAGCGAGACGCCCTTGGGGTCGTTGGCCTTGACGCCGCGCTTGGCGATGGTGATCAGGCGCTCGACGTACGGGCGCAGTTCCTTCGCCTTGGGCACGGTGGTTTCGATGCGCTCGTGCCGGAGGAGCGCTTCGGCCTGGTTGCGCAACAGGGCCGTGCGGTGCTCGGAGACGCGGCCGAGCTTGCGGTGTGCATTTCGATGACGCATGACTGTTTATTCCGCCGCCGCCGAGTCGAGCTTCATGCCGAGGCTCAACCCCATCGACGTCAGGATCTCCTTGATCTCGTTGAGCGACTTGCGCCCAAAATTCTTGGTCTTCAGCATCTCGGTCTCGGTCTTGCCCACCAGCTCGCGGATGGTCCGGATGTTGGCGTTCTTGAGGCAGTTGTACGACCGCACCGACAGTTCGAGCTCTTCGACGCTCTTGTCGAGGTGCTCGTTGGTGACGCCGACGCGCGGCGCTTCGGCGCCCGCTTCCGACGCTTCGTCGTCGGCCTCGTCGAGGCTGACGAAGATGTTCAGGTGGTCGCGGATCAGCTTGGCCGACAGCGACACGGCGTCGCGCGGCGTGACCGAGCCGTTGGTCCACACTTCGATGGTGAGCTTGTCGTAGTCGGTGGTCTGGCCGATGCGCGCGCCCTCGACCAGGTAGTTCACCTTCTTGACCGGCGAGTGGACCGAGTCGATCGGGATCCAGCCGATGCCGAGGTCCTCGTCGAAGTTCTTGTCGG
>CAYGMD010000240.1:0-6424 GCA_964350785.1 uncultured Acidobacterium sp.
GCCTTCAGCTGTCACCCGTTAGAGTTCACCAGTGCCACCAGTCCGATTGTTCGTGGGCAATTTGCCCTATCAAGCGACCGAAGACGACCTGCGTACCCATTTCGCGCAGGTTGGCCTACCGACACAAATCGTGCGTCCGCTCGACCGGGAAACCGGCCGCGCCCGCGGGTTTGCGTTCGTGGAGTACGCGGAGCGCGCCCCCGCGGAAGAAGCCATCAAGAAGTTCGACGGCCAGCTCTTCATGGGCCGGCCGCTGGCGGTCAGCGAAGCCCGCGCCCGTGAGGCCGGCGGTCCACCCCGCCCAAGCGGCGGTTTTGGTGGGCCTCCCCGTCCGGGCGGCTTCAGCGGCGGTGGCGGCGGCTTCAGCGGCGGCGGGGGGTTCAGCGGCCCGCGGCCCGGCGGCGGCTTCGGCGGCCCGCCACGACCCGGTGGCTACGGCGGCGGCGATGCCGCCGGCGGCGCCAAGAACTTCGGTCCCCCGGCTCCGCCGAAGGACAAGAAGAAGCCCTTCACCAAGAAGGAAGACAAGCCTCGTGGCCCCATTCCGATGAAGTTCACGGGCCGCATGTACGACCTGGATGATTCGGACGAAGACGCCATCGACGTCACGCCCGACTTCATGAAGCACGAGGACGCCGAACTCGACGCGGCAGCGCCTGATGCCCCGGATGCCCCCGGCACCGACGGCGGCGACGACAAGGAGTAGCGAGTCATGCCGAAGCGTGAGGACGTCATCCTCTTCAGCGGCGGCGCCCAGGGCGCCGAAGCGGAGTTTGGAGCCTGTGCCGAGCGCTTCGGGATCGAGGAGGTCAACTTCTCGTTCGACGGCCACAAGCCCGTGCGCACGCGCGGGCTGCGCATCCTCAATCACGAAGAGCTCCACGCCGGCGAGGTCAGCCTCGCCTATGTCTCGCGGCTGATGAACCGCCGCTACCCGGACACGCCGACCTTTCGCAAGATCCTCCAGAGCATCTGGTACCAGGTCAACCACGGCCAGGAGATCTACGTGATCGGCTCGATCCAGCCCGATCAAACCGTGCGCGGCGGCACCGGCTGGGGCGCCGAGTTCGCCAAGCTCTGCAATAAGCCCCTCTTCGTGTTCGACCAGGAACGCGCCGGCTGGTTTGAATGGGACGGCGAGGCCTCGACGTGGGTCGCGCGCACCGGCAGCCAGGAACCGGTGATCACCCACGTGCACTTCAGCGGCACGGGCACGCGGACGGTGAACGCCGCCGCTCAGCAGGCCATCGAAGGCCTGTTCGCCAGATCGTTCTAACCGTTAGCTCGGCCCAGACGTCACTTTCCCTGGGGCGAATGGGGCCTTTCCCCTGACCTTTTCCCATCACGCAAGGTATCCTGTGGGGGGTTCATCCTGCTTGGGCGCTGCACGACTGGTGGGACGCGGCCAAGCCTGGTCATCGAACATGTCCACTGACTCACCCATCCTCACCGCCGTCCTCGACGAGTTCCAGAAGATCAAGAAGCTCGCCGACAAGGCGATCGAGCAACTGTCGGATGAACAACTGCACGTGAGCATCGACCCGGAGTCGAACAGCGTGGCGGTGATCATGCGGCACATGGCCGGCAACATGCGGTCGCGCTGGGTCGACTTCCTGACCAGCGACGGCGAGAAACCCACCCGCATGCGCGACCAGGAGTTCGAGGATCCGGCGCGGACCCGCGCCGAGCTGACGGCCGAGTGGGAGCACGGCTGGCAGTGCGTCTTCGACGCGCTCACGCCGTTGACCGACGCCGACTTGCAGCGCACCGTGATCATCCGCGGCGAGCCGCATTCGGTCTACAAGGCGGCGAGCCGCCAGGTCGCGCATTACGCCGGGCATGCCTACCAGATCCTGTTCCTGGCCAAGCATCTGCTGGGACCGGCGTGGAAGACCCTCTCCATTCCACGCGGCCAGTCGGAAGAGTTCAACCGGCGCATGCAACTCAGATCCAAGACCGAATGACGCGGAATTCACCTGGGCCGCAGATGACACAGATGACGCAGACGGGGACACGCCAACAGTAATGCTGCGTTGGGGCATTCTCGGCACGGCGCGCATCAACCGGCGGCTGATCCCCGCGATTCGCGCCGCGCGGCGCAGCGCACTGGCGGCGGTCGCGAGCCGGACGCGGGCGCGCGCCGAGGCCCATGCCGCGCAGTGGCACATACCCCGCGCGATTGAGGGTTACCAGGCGCTGCTCGACGATCCGGCGATCGACGCCGTCTACATTCCGCTCCCCAACAGCGAGCACGTGCCGTGGACCCTCGCCGCGGTGGCCGCCGGCAAGCACGTGCTGTGCGAGAAGCCGATGGCGCTCGATCCCGCCGCGGTCGATCGCATTCGCGCGGCCGCGGCCGCGGCGCAGGTGGTCGTTGAAGAGGGCTACATGTACCGGCACGAGCCACTCACCGAAAAGGTGCTCGAGCTCGTGCATGGCGGCGCCCTCGGGACCGTGCGCGCCATTATCTCGGGCTTCACCTTCGCGCTGGCGAACGCGACCGATCCGCGACTCGATCCCGCGCTGGGTGGCGGGTCGCTGTGGGACATCGGCTGCTACCCGGTAACCTATTCGCAGTTGCTCGCCGGGCGCGACCCCAAGATGGTGTTTGGCTCCGCGCACTGGCACCAGTCGGGGGTGGACGAAGAGTTCATGGGCATGCTGCGCTTTCCCGGCGGCACGACGGCCACCATTTACTCCGGCTTCCGCGCCGCGCTGCGCACGTGGCTCGAGGTGATTGGCAGCGAGGGTTCGCTGACGGTGCCCAATCCCTTCAAGCCGGGCGTCCGCGAGACGCTGGAACTCGAACGCAACGGGCGCGTGGAGGCCATCGTGGTCGCCGGGTCGCCCGCGCTGTTCGTGCGGCAGGTTCAGCATTTCGAGAACTCGGTGCTCGATGGCGCCCCTTCGGTCGTCACGCTGGCCGACAGTCGCCAGGCCGCCGCCACCCTGTCGGCCCTGCTCGGCTCGGCACGCGATGCCACCGCGTTGTATCCTGAGTAGGTGGAGTCGGCCACCCCAACCGTCCTGTGGCGGCTGTTCAAGAAAGGCCGCGAGCATGTGCGGGCGGTGATTCTGCCCGGTGGACCACCCTTCACGCTGGCGTTCTTCGCCAACGACGCCATGGATCGGGCCGAGAACTACGACACGATGGAGATCGCGCTCTTCCGCGCGCAGGAGATCCGGCAATCCTTGATGGACGACGGGGGGGCCGAAGATCGCTGATCTCGTGATTTGGTGATGTGGTGATTTGGTGATTTTTGCATGTTGAGTATTGACAAGCGGCATCGGACGGTCGGCGTCAAGGTGGGCCACGTCATGGTGGGCGGCGGCGCTCCCGTGGCCGTGCAGTCCATGACCATGACCGACACCGCGGACGCCAAGGGCACGGCGCAGCAGTGTATCGAGCTGTGGCAGGCCGGGTCGGAAATGGTCCGGGTCACGGTGAACGTGAACGAGGCCGCGGCCGCGGTGCCCGAAATCAAGCAGCGCATGCTCGACGCGGGTTGCACCGCGCCGCTGATTGGCGACTTCCACTACAACGGCCACCTGCTGCTCACCCGCTATCCCGAGGCGGCGCGCGCGCTCGACAAGTACCGCATCAACCCGGGCAACGTCGGCACCGGCAAGCGGCGCGACGAGCAGTTCGCAACCATCTGCCAGGTCGCCATCGACCACGGCAAGCCGGTGCGCATTGGCGTCAACGGCGGCTCCCTCAACCAGGAGCTGGTCATGGCGAAGATGCAGGAGAACACCGACCGCAACCTGGGCAAGGAGTCCGACGACATCATCAGCGAGTGCATGGTGCTGTCGGCGGTGCAGTCGACGGAGCTGGCGCTCGAGACCGGCCTGCGCCAGGATCAGATCATCATCTCGTGCAAGCTGTCGCGGCCGCGCCACCTGATCGAGGTGTATCGCGCGCTCGCGAAGCAGACCACGC
Source organism: uncultured Acidobacterium sp. (assembly GCA_964350785.1). Lineage (GTDB taxonomy): Bacteria > Acidobacteriota > Vicinamibacteria > Vicinamibacterales > UBA2999 > 12-FULL-67-14b. The sequence continues at coordinate 3,941 of CAYGMD010000240.1, forward strand.
AGCCGCTGCACCTGGGGCTGACGGAGGCGGGCATGGGCACCAAGGGCCTGGTCTGGTCGTCAGCGGCCATGGGCGTGCTGCTGGCCGAAGGCATTGGCGACACCATCCGCGTGTCGCTGACGCCGAAGCCGGGCGGCGACCGCCGCGAAGAGGTGTATGCGGCGTGCGAGTTGCTGCAGGCGCTCGGCCTGCGCACCTTCGCGCCCAGCGTCACCGCCTGCCCCGGCTGCGGCCGGACGACCAGCTCGACGTTCCAGGAACTGGCCGAGGCGGTGCAGGGCTACATCCGCGAGCAGATGCCGGCCTGGAAGAACACCTACGACGGCGTGGAGTCGCTCACGCTGGCCGTCATGGGCTGTGTCGTCAACGGCCCTGGTGAATCCAAGGCCGCCAACATCGGCATCTCGCTGCCGGGCACGGGCGAGGCGCCGAACTGCCCCGTGTTCATCGACGGCGTGCATGCCACCACGCTCAAGGGCAACTACGACGAGCTGGCGCTCGCCTTCCAGCAGCTGCTCGACGACTACGTCGAGCGCAAGTATCCCAAGAAGTCTTCGCTCGTCGCCGGATGATCATTCGACCTGCGCAACCAGGCGACCGCGACTTCGTGGTGGCGCTGGCCGACCGGCTGGTGTCGTTCGACGTGCCGGCGTTTCGGACCAAGGCGGAACTTGCCGAAGGCGACCGCCGCGCCCTCGCCGCGTGGTTCGATCACCGACACGACGGCAGTCCCGCCGAAGCGCACAGCGCGGAGGCGGACGAGGCGCTGTTCGTGGCCGAGCTCGATGGCCAACCCGCCGGTTGCGCCTACCTGGTGACCCTGGTCGATTACTTCAACGAGCGTCCGCATGCCCACCTGTCAGTGCTGGCGGTGACCGCCGCGGCCGAAGGCAAGGGGGTGGGCTCGGCGCTGCTCGACCGCGCCGAAGCCTGGGCCCGCGAGCGCGGGTCGGACCGCCTGACGCTGAGCGCGCTGGTGACCAACAGCCGCGCCCGCGCGCTCTACGAACGCCGCGGGTTCAGCGGCGAATACATTCGCTACGTTCTTCCGCTCAAGTACTAACAAGAGTCCAGGAGATGAGGACTCACTCCTTGCCTTCTGGTCTCCTGTAAAACAGCCTAGAATGCCGCCACCATGTCTTTTCGCATTGCCCCGGTGGCGGCCCTCCTTCTTCTCGCGCCACTGGCCGCCCAGACGCCCCAACAGTTCGATGTCTTGATCCGCAACGGGCGAGTGCTCGACGGCACCGGCAACCCCTGGTATCGCGCCGACATCGGCATTACCGGCGACCGGATTCGCGCCATGGGGACGCTGACGGGTGCGACGGCCAGGACCGTGATCGACGCTGCCGATCGCTTCGTCACCCCCGGCTTCATCGACGTGCACTCGCACGCGGGTGAAGGACTGGCCACCGAGGCGCTGAAACACGGCCAGCCGCTGCTGGCCCAGGGGCTGACCACGGTGTTCGTCAATCCCGACGGCGGCGGCCCCGTTGACCTGGCCGCCCAGCGCGCCACCTACGAGAAGCAGCGAATCGGCACCAACGTCGGCCAGTTCGTGCCGCACGGCGCCATTCGCCGGGCCGTGATGAACATGTCGGATCGTGATCCGGGTCCGGCCGAGCTCGCGCGCATGGTGGAGCTGTCACACCAGGGCATGGTCGATGGCGGCGTCGGCTTGTCGAGCGGCCTCTACTACGCGCCGGGCAGCTATTCCAAGACCGCCGAAGTGATCGCGATGGCGAAGGCGACGGCGCCGTTTGGCGGGGTCTACTCCAGCCACATCCGCGACGAGGCCGACTACACCATCGGCGTGGTGGCGGCGGTGCAGGAAGTGATCGACATCGCCGAACAGGGCGGCGTCACGGGCGTGGTCTCGCACATGAAGGCGCTGGGGCCGGCCAGCTGGGGCCTGTCGAAGGTGCTGATCGCACGCATCGAGGCCGCGCGCACCCGCGGCGTCCAGGTGTTTGCCGACCAGTATCCGTACGAGGCGAGCGGCACCGGCATTGTCGGCGCATTGATGCCGCGCTCGGCGCAGGTCGGCGGCCGCGACGCCATGATGAAGCGGATTCTGGGCGAGCTGCGCGACGAGATCCGCGCCGACGTCAAGACCAACATCGCCCGCCGTGGCGGTGCCGACACGCTGATGATCAGCCGCTACGCCGCCGATCCGTCGTTTGAAGGCCAGCGGCTGTCGGCCCTGGCGGCCAAGGCCGGCCTGCCGCCGGAAGAGTTTGCGCTCAAGATGCTGGAGAAGGGCGACGCGAGCCTCGTCTCCTTCAACATGTCGGAGGGCGACATCGAGGCCATCATGCGCCAGCCGTGGACCATGACCTGCACCGACGGCGACCTGGTGCCCCTGGGCCAGGGGGTCCCGCACCCGCGCGCCTACGGCGCCTTCGCGCGCAAGCTGAAGCGCTACGTGCGCGAGCGCAACACGGTGGACATCGCCGCGGCGGTCCGCTCGATGACGACGCTGCC
>CAYGMD010000241.1:0-6416 GCA_964350785.1 uncultured Acidobacterium sp.
TTTCGTCGTTGGGATCCTTGGGGACGAGCAGGATCTTGATCTGGTCCGAGAGCCGCTCCTTGCGCACGTTGAGATCGTTCAGTTCCTCGAGGGCCAGGTCGCGCATCTCGGGGTCGCCGCCCTTGATCATCTCCTCGGTGCTGGCGATGTCGCGCGTGATCGCCTTGTACTCGCGGTACTTCTGGACGAGCTCCTCGATTTCCGCGAGCGCCTTCGACTGCTTGCGGAATTCGTTGGCATCGCTCTGCACGGCGGTGGTGCCGAGCGACGCCATCAGCTCCTCGTACTTGCCTTCAACGGTTTCGAGCTTGTCGAACAAACGCAGACTCCTTGAATACACCCGGGCCGCAGATGACACAGATAAACGCAGATAACGCTTTCGAAATGCGATCAGGCCCCGGAGCCGCCGACACGCATTTTTGAAGAGTTGCCTCTGAGTCCTCGGTGTCCTCTGTGGCCAACTCTTCTGCCGATCAGCCGCCGGACACGGGCGGCAGAAACGCGACCTCGTCGCCGTCGGCGACGGGCGTGGAAAATCGCGAGTAGTCGGCGTTGACGGCGCACGAGATGGATTTCTCGTACGGCGACAGGTCCGGGTACTCGGCCACGAGACCCGCCCACAGCGAGCCGACGGTGGCGCCGCCGGTGGCCTCGCGCACCAGCTCGCCGGCGCCGGCGATGTCGCGCAGGCGGGCAAACAGGCGGATGGTTACGCGCATGCGATCTTCAGCGCCCGGTCGCGCGCCTCGGTGTTGGCGGGGTCGGCGGTGGCGCCCTCGATCCACACGTCGCCGCCCTCGAAGTATTCGTGCTTCCAGATCGGCACGATCTGTTTGATCCGCTCGATGGCGTAGCGCGACGCGGCAAACGCGTCGGCGCGGTGCGGCGACGCCGCCGCGATCGCCACGCTGGCCTCGCCGATGGCCAGGCGGCCGGTGCGGTGGTGAATGGCCAGGCGCACCGACGGCCAGTGGGCCGCGGCTTCGCTCACGATCAGGTCCAGGCCGCGCAGCGCCAGCGCGTCGTACGCCTCGTACTCGAGGTGCAGGACGCGACGGCCCAGGTTGTGGTCGCGCACCAGGCCGATGAACGTGACCACGGCGCCAATGCCCGAGGGGTCGAGCGCGCGCACGAGGGCCTCGGTATCGAGCGACGCCGTGGTGATGGCGGTCAGCGGGACCATGCAGCCCTTCAGTATAGCTTCCAGAAGTGATTGAGGGGCCGGTGGCCGCCGCCCAGCGGAATGCCCGGGTGCATGGCGCCGGCGACATAGGCCTGGGCCTCGCGCACGGCATCGACGAGGTTCGCGCCCCGGGCCAGGTGCGCGGCAATGGCCGCCGCGAACGTGCAGCCGGTGCCGTGGGTGTTCGGCCCCTCGATGCGCGGTCCGACAAACTCGTGGAACTCGCCGTTCTCGAGCAGCACGTCGACGATTTCGGGGCCCGCGAGGTGTCCGCCCTTGATCACCACCGCGGCCGGCTTCAGCGTGGCGATGCGCCGGGCCGCCTCGCGCATGTCCGCGACGGTTTGAATCGACATCTTGGCGAGGACTTCCGCCTCGGGAATGTTGGGCGTCACCACCCGCGCCAGGCGCAGCAGCGTCCAGCGCATGGCGTGCACGGCCTCCTCGTCCAGCAGGCGATCGCCGCTCTTGGCCACCATCACCGGGTCGACCACCAGGTTGGGCAGGTCGAACGACTCGACCGCGGCGGCCACCGCTTCCACGATTTGCGCGGTCGCCAGCATGCCGGTTTTCACCGCCTGGCAGCCGATGTCGCCCGCCACGGCCTCGATTTGGGCCGTCACGAAGTCGTCCGGCAGCAGGTGGATGCCGGTGACGCCCAGCGTGTTCTGGGCCGTCAAGGCGGTGATCGCCGAGGTGCCGTAGACGCCGTGGGCGGCAAACGTCTTCAAATCGGCCTGGATGCCGGCGCCGCCGCCCGAGTCGGAGCCCGCGATGGTCAGGGCGGCAGGCATACCCCTCGACTCCGCGCGGGGCAAGCCAGTAGAATTCGTTGTCATGACATCACGTCCCCACGTCTCGCACGCATCCACGATTCTCGATCAGGTCAGCATGCGCGCGGGCTCCGCCAACGTCTGGACCGGCGTGCAGGTGCTGTCGGTCGCCTTCGTCGCGGTGCTCACGGCGGCGGCGGCGCAGCTCAGCTTCCCGCTGCCGTTCACGCCCGTGCCGTTCACCATCCAGCCGATGATCGTGCTCATCGGCGCGGCCGCGCTGGGGTCCCGCCTGGGCGCCCTCAGCCAGATCCTTTATCTCACGCTTGGCCTCGCCGGCCTGCCGGTGTTTGCGTTCTCGCCGGAACTGCCGCAGGGGTTCCTGCGCCTGATGGGCCCGACCGGCGGTTACCTGATGGCCTATCCGGCTGCCGCCTTCATCACCGGGCTGCTCGCGGAGCGCGGTCTCGACCGTCGTTACCTGTCGTCGATCCTCGCCATGGCCGTCGGCCTGTCGGTCATCTTCGCCGGGGGCGTGCTGTGGCTGGCCAATGGCGTCGGCATGACCGCGGCGCTCGCCGCCGGTCTCTACCCGTTCGTGATCGTCGACGTGATCAAGATCGTCGCCGCCGGCCTGGTGCTGCCGAGCGCCTGGAAATTCTTGCGAAGCGAGAAGTAGCAAGCGGGAAATGAGAAGGTTTCTGACTTCTGTCTTCTCACTTCTCATTTCCCAAAGATCAAGAAGTACTGATACGGCAGGAAGGGCTCCTGGCGCACCAGCCGGAGCCCGGCCTTCGCCGCGTCCTTCACCACCACGTCCGGGCTGACCCGTTCCTCGGGCCCGGGCCCGGGCCCGGTGCCATCCAGCCTGAAGTCAACCACGCCGATGCGGCCCTGTGGCTTGAGCGCGCGCGCCAGGTTGGCCAGCATGGTCACGCGGTCTTCGACCTCGTGGTACGCGTCGACGACCAGCACGGCGTCGAGTGACCCGGCCGGCAGCTTCGGATCGCTGTTCTGCCCGCGCACGGCCCTCACGTTGGTGAGGCCCTCGCGCTGCACGCGGCGCGTGATGGCGGTGAGCATTTCGGTCTGCACGTCTTCGGCGTAGACCAGGCCCTGCGGCCCGACGCGGCGCGCCAGCCGGATGGTGAACCAGCCGCTGCCGGCGCCGATGTCGGCCACCACCGACGCGTCGGCAATGCCCATGGCATCCATCACCTGGTCGGGCCGCTGCCAGAGGTCGCGATCGGGGGCCTCGAGCAGGCCGAGATCGGAGGGCGGGAACAGCCGCCCGTGGCTGGGATTCTGCGGCGAGGCAGGGGTGGCCAGCAGGAGCAGCGCTGTTACGGCCAAGACCGCCTTCATTCCGCCATGTTACCCGATGGGGTCTACCCGACGGGGCCTGACCCCCAATTCCACCAAATGGTGGATTAGGGTCAGTCCTTGGACGGCCCGCGTCTCCGCTAACTGGCGCGTTTTCGGGAGTATCGGGTTCCCGGAACCGGGAAAACGGTCCGCAACGACTGTCCCCAATCCACCATTTGGTGGAATTGGGGGTCAGGCCCCGTCAATTCGCCGCGGCCCCGTCAAATCGGGCCCCGTCAATCGTCAGTAGGTGAGCGGGTCGAACCGGCTGACGCCGAACAGCAGCGGTGCCGGCCGACTGCTGCAGCGGCTTCAGGATGATGCCGTTGACGACGCTGAAAATCAGGGCGTTGGCGCCGCTCGCTGCCCCGACCGTGACAATGGCCGTGAGGGCGAAGGCCGGGCTCTTGAACCGGCGGCGCAGGGCGAGTTTCACCCTGAGTGGGACGATGGCGAACGGTGGGAAGTTCGCCTAAACTGGGCAGATTATGTTGCCCAGCTTCTTCGACTCCGTGGTCGCCCTCATCATCAAGACTTCCACGGACCTGCCGCCCGACGTGCGGGCCGCCATGAAGCATGCCCTCGAGACCGAGGAGGAGGGCACCCGGGCGCGCCAGGCCCTCAACATCATCGGCCAGAACATCGACCAGGCCGCCGAGGTCGAAGGCGCCATCTGCCAGGACACGGGCATGCCGACGTTCGAGGTGAAGACCCCGGTCGGCACCAACCAGATCCTGCTCAAGCAGCAGATCAAGGACGCCATTGCCGAGGCGACCAAACGCGGCAAGCTGCGCCCGAACTCGGTTGATTCGTTGACCGGCGAAAACAGCGGCAACAACCTCGGACCCGGCACGCCGGTGATCCACTTCGAACAGTGGGAGCGCGACGACATCGAGGTGAAGCTGCTGCTCAAGGGCGGCGGCTGCGAAAACATGAACGCCCAGTACTCGCTGCCGGCCGAGTTGCCGCACCTGGGCCGCGCCGATCGCACGCTCGAGGGCGTGCGCAAGTGCATCCTGCACGCGGTGTGGAACGCGCAAGGCAAGGGCTGCGCGCCGGGCGCCATCGGCGTGTGCATCGGCGGCGATCGCACCAGCGGCTACGTCGAGGCCAAGCAGCAGTTGTTCCGCAGCCTCGATGACCTCAATCCCGATGCGCGGCTGGCCGATCTCGAGGCCGAGATCATGCGCACGGTCAACACGCTCGGCGTCGGCCCCATGGGCTTCGGCGGCCGGATCTCGCTCATCGGCTGCAAGGTCGGCGCGCTCAACCGGCTGCCGGCCAGCTTCTTCGTGTCGGTGGCCTACGACTGCTGGGCGTATCGCCGGCTGGGCGTCACGCTCGACGGCGCCACCGGCGCCGTCAAGGAATGGATCTACCGCGATCCGTCGGTGCCGACGACGCCGATGATGGACCAGGCGGGCTTCAAGCGCACGGGCAAGGAAGTCGTGCTGCGCGCGCCGATCGACGAGGCAACCATCCGCTCGCTGAAGGTGGGCGACGTCGTCATGGTGAGCGGTCCGGCGTTTACCGGCCGCGACGCCGTGCACCATCACCTGGCGAGCCACGCGCCGCCGGTGGACCTCAACGGCGGCGTGATCTATCACTGCGGGCCGGTGGTCGCCAAGCAGGCCGACGGCTTGTGGAAGGTGACGGCTGCCGGCCCCACCACGAGCATTCGCGAAGAGCCGTACCAGGCCGACATCATCGGCAAGTACGGCATCCGCGTGGTAATGGGCAAGGGCGGCATGGGCGCCAAGACGCTGGCCGGCCTGAAGCAGCACGGGGCGGTTTACCTCAACGCGATCGGCGGCGCCGCCCAGTTCTACGCCCGCTGCATTGACCGGGTGGACGGGGTGTCTTTGCTGGAGTTTGGAACTCCTGAGGCCATGTGGCATCTACAACTTAGGGACTTCCCCGCCATCGTGACCATGGATGCCCATGGCAACAGCCTGCACAAGGATCTGGAGCAGGAGTCGGCGGGGCACCTGGCCGAGCTGGCTGAAGCCAGGTTTTAGGCCCCAAAACGAGGTTTTGAGGGCTCTGAGAACCTGCTAAACTAAGGAACAATCATGAACACTGAAACGCACACCATCACCCCGGACATGCCCGTGATGACGGAACCGATCATCACCGTGACCGAATCGGCGGCCGGCAAGATCCGCGAGCTGCTGTCGGAAGAAGGCAAGCTCGAGAGCGGCCTGCGCGTCTTCGTGCAGGGCGGTGGCTGTTCGGGCTTCCAGTACGGCCTGATGATCGAAGAGGGCGGCGGCGTCGGCGACCAGTTGTTCGAGTCGAACGGCGTGCGCCTGTTCGTCGATCCGGTCAGCATCAGCTACCTGAAGGGCGCCGAGGTGGATTTCGTCGACACCATCACCGGTGGCGGCTTCACCATCAAGAACCCCAATGCCACGTCGACCTGTGGCTGCGGCTCGTCCTTCAGCGCCTAAGAGACCGCCTGCCATGGCCACCACGGCGGCCATCCCGGATCTCGATCGGCTGCGGCCGGCCGGCACCAAGCGTTCGAGCAAGCGCGACCTGATCGTCAACGTGTTCCTCAAGCAGGAGGGGCACCTGAGCGCCGACGATCTGGTCGTGCTGATCAAGCGCGAGGACGAACGCATCAGCCGGGCGACGGTCTATCGCACCCTGCAGTGGATGGAAGAGGCGGGCATCGCCCGCAAGGTGGACTTCGGCGAGGGCAAGTTCCGCTTCGAGCATTCGTACCGGCATCCGCGGCACTTCCACCTGATCTGCAAGACCTGCAGCCGCTCGTACGAGTTCCTCAGTTCCGACATCGAGTCGCTGGTCGAGGAGGTGGCGGCGGCCCGCGGCTTCACCGCCCGCCAGAGCGTGGTCCAGATTTACGGCACCTGTGAATCGTGCAGCACCGGCCGGGCGCCGGAAGAGCCCTCGAATTCCGAGCTGCTGTTCGCGCGCCCGCGGATCCTTCACCAGCTTGACGCCGCGGCCGTAGAACTCCATGCCGCTGCGCTCGGTGGCAATGGCAATCCGAAGCGCGTCACGCGCGAACAGCAGCTCGGAGTTGACGCTCTCTTCAGCGGCGACGCCGGTGCTGCACGATTCGCAGGTGC
>CAYGMD010000242.1:0-6409 GCA_964350785.1 uncultured Acidobacterium sp.
AGATTGGCGGCGTGAAGAGCAACAAGGGCGAGGCGGCCTGGCGCCTCATCGTCCGCCAGTCGGGCGCTGAAGTGACGGCGGCCATCCTGCGCGTGGATGGGGACACCGGCGCGCTGGCCGGCACGTTCCGCGACGGCAAGTTCGTGGTCAGCCACTTCTCGGGCGCGCGGCCGCTGGTGCTCGAGCTCACGCCGACCCGGGACGGCGGCCTGGAGATTCTGCGTAACCGGACGGAGAAGCTGGTGGCCGTGCGCGAGAAGGAGGCCAAGCTCAAGGACGTGCCCGAGCCGACCGACCCGTCGCGCCATTCGAGCGTGAAGGATCCGACCGAGCCCTTCAAGTTCAGCTTCCCGGATGTGAACGGCAGGGTGTTGTCGAACACCGACGAGCGCTTCCGCGGCAAGGTGGTGATTGTCAGCATCAGCGGCAGCTGGTGCCCGAACTGCCACGACGAGGCGCCGTTTCTGGCCGAGCTCTATCGCAAGTACCAGTCGAAGGGGCTCGAGATCGTGGCGCTGTCGTTCGAGGAAGACGCGCAGAAGGAGAAGGGCTATCCGCGGCTGGCGGCGTTCAACAAGCGCTACGGCGTGACCTACCCGGTGGTGCTGGCGGGCGAGCAGGCCGACGTCGCGGAGAAGGTGCCGCAGATCCACAACCTGAACTCGTTCCCGACCACGATCTTCCTGGGCCGTGACGGTCTGGTCCGCGGGGTGCACGCCGGCTTTGCCGGCGCGGCCAGCGGCGCGTTCCACGACAGCGCGAAGGAAGAGATCACGGCCACCGTGGAGCGCCTGCTGGCGGAATCGGTCACGACGCGCGCGAAGTAACTAGCGGGGCGGCAGCGTGCCGCCCTCGGCGAGGATCTTGATGTTCTGGATGGCGCGGGTGAAGGTCGCGGTGCGCGACGCCTTGTCCTTCTCCCGCGCCGCATCGTCCGGCAACATCGAGTTGTCGTAGATCAGCGTGTAGTAGAGGCGCGAGGTCTTCGGCGTGACGGGGCGGACTTCCAGCGTGCCATGGTAGAGGTTGTAGGGCCGGCCCGCCCGCACCGTTTGCGTGTAGGTGTAGGAGAACTCGGTCTTGCCGACCAGCACTTCGTTGGCCACCGACCGCACCGCGCCGATCTCGCCATCCACGCCCGACAGGATCTTGCAGCCCGAGGGGATCTGCAGCCACTCGGCGATGTCGCAGTACTTCCCGATGCGCTTCCACACCTCGGCGGCCGGCCGGTCGATGGCAATTTCCAGCGGGATCGAGATGTACGTCGGGTTGTCGACGACGATGTTCGCGTTGGGGTTGGGGGGCGGGGTGGCCGGCGCCGGCGCCTGGGCGGCGGCGGTCAGCGGGAAACTGGCAATAAACGCCATGGCAACGACGGTAGAAGCGAGTTCGGTTCGCATCAATCCTCCGCTGGGAAGACTACACGATCATTGGCAGTTTCAGGTTCATGTGTTAGTATCAGTCTCTTCCTTGTCGCGGGGTGGAGCAGTCCGGTAGCTCGTTGGGCTCATAACCCAAAGGTCGGGGGTTCAAATCCCCCCCCCGCAACCAACATTCGCTCTGCGTCAGTGTTCCGCGCCTCCGTCCTGATCGGGACGTCGTGCCGAGCCCCAACACTTCGAGCAAATGATCCGCCAGCCCATCCAAGTGAAATCCATTGACGGCTGTAATGGCTTTCCATAGCGTGAAGCTGTCGGAAAGGAGAAATTCGCCGAAGAGCTTCGAGGATGCAGTACAGCTGGGCCTTGCGCGCGCGGTGAAGACGCTGCGCGGCATCCAGTCGGCGTGGATCAAGGAGCAGCGGGTCCGCGTTTACTGGGGTGGCCTGTTGTTCCCGTGGGCCGCGAACGCCTGCGCGATCTTGAGCCCCAGCGAGTAGGTATCGGCATACGAGGTATTGGCGAGGACAGCTACGACGAGGCTGTGCTCCGGGAACGACATGACCGACGCCGCCATCCCGCCCAGCACATCCCCGTCGTGGCCGACTAGCCGGGTCGATTTCCCCGACAGTTCGACGGTCTCGAGGTCCCAGCCCAGCCCGTAACCCGTTTCCTGTCCCGAGGACAGCCGCTGCGATGTCTGCAGCAGTTGGACCGTGGCGGGTTGCAGCAGCTTGCCGCCGTTGACACCCAAGACGAACCGCACCAGATCCGACGGCGTCGACAGAAAGATGCTGGCGCCGGCGTAGCAGGAATAATTGAGCTCGCGCATCAGGTCCGGGCCGTAGCGGGGATCGCCGGCAAACCGTGGGAAGTAGGGAGTCGCCGAATTCGGGATGGGCTCGACCGCGGTTTCGGCGATCGTGTCGTCCATGCCGAGCGGTTCGAACACCTCTTTCCTCATGAACCTGAGGAACGGCTCACCGGCCGCGGCCTCGACCGCCGCGCTCACCAGGATCCAGCCGTAGCTCGAATAGCGGAACTCGGTTCCCGGCTCGAACAGCAGGGAGCTCTCGGCAAAAGGCTGCAACCCCTCGATCGGCCGCTGGCACTTCATCGAGAACAACGGCCCCTCGTCGCCGCTGTCGGTCCTGATGCCGGCCACATGCCCCATCACCTGGCGCAAGGTGACGGGCCACTGCTTCTCCGGGAACTCGGGAACGTGCACCTGGATCGGCTCGTCGAGCTTCAGCCGATCTTTCTCCAGCAGCAGGCCGACGCCTGCCGAGGTGAGCGCCGCGGAGGCCGTGCCGATGCGAAACCGCGTTTCGGGTGCGACGGGCACCCGTTGCTCGAGGTTGGCCCAACCAAAGCCCTCGGCCCACACGAGGTCGTCACCCGCGCCTACGGCAACCGACACACCCGGCAGATTCTGTTCAGCGAGGGCCGCGCGCACGGCTTGTCGCGCCTGTGCGACGGCGCCCGTCCACGGCTGCGACGGGGCCCCGTGCGCCACCGACGTCACGGCCTGCGCGTCGGGGTGCAGCGGCGTCATGGTCGCGAGGATGTAGCCATACAACGCCAGTCCGGCGACAAGCGGCAGGGCCACGGCCGGGATGATCAGCGCGAGCCCGCGCTGCTTCCAGCTTTTCGATCGGCCTCCTGCTTCGTTAACTTCCAAGCTTGACCCCCATCAATTGCTGCGCATGCTGGTGTCGCGGATCCGCCACCCAAATCACGAGCTTGGTGGCCGCCGTCAGCGCCAGCCGCAGCGGAAACATAGCCTGGTCCGTGGCATGTGCGCCGTCGGCGGTGGCGAGCGTCCGGGCGACGGCTTCGCGGTACTCGCGAACCTCGGCGAATCGCCGGTGATCGCCGCCCATCGATGGTCGCCACCGCTCGATCTGCTGCAGCTGGGCCAGATAGTCGGTGATGCAAGCCCCCAGCCCGACCTGATCCAACCGCTGCCGGACCACCCGGCACTGCTCAGCGCACAGTCCCTTGCGGTCCCATGCCGCGTCGATGCAGCCGGCGAAATCAAGGAACAGTGCCACTTCGGGGATCCTCGGTCGCGGCAAGGGCCGCGAACGGCGGCTCACGTGAAGGGTGTCGAGCGCGATGATGCCCATGCTCAACTCGGAGCGACGGTCCACCAGGTCGCCGCCAAGCAGCACCGCATCCGGACGGCAGCGCTCGGCGGCGTCCAGGACCTGCCGGCTCAAGGCCGCGGAGCGTCCGTTCCGAAGGTGAATGTCGCTGACATACAGCAGGCGGCATGCGTCGGGTCGCGCCGATAGCCGTTCGTCGCGCACGTGCAGGGCGCGACTGAGCCCAATCTCCATCACGACGCGCGCCTCGCCATGGGCCACTCGCGGAGGGGCGGCGGCAGCAGCCGCCGCGCCAGGCGGAGCAGCGCCGTGGCGCGGGCCAGCGCGCGCTCGTCGCCGGCGCGCCACGCGAATCCGTACGCCTCGCGGAGCGAAGGCGGCAGCGAGCCGATGGTCAGCAACTGCATGGCCCGAAAGGCCGGCCACACCAGGTACCAATGCGGGGGATACAACACCGCGCGGGCCAGGGCGCGACTGGTGTCGGTGACGGCCAGGGCCCCGCCCGTCAGCATGTCGCGCATGTAGGCGTCCAGATGCGCGGCGTCGCGCGGGAGCCATCCGGCCGGCATCCCCAGCAGCGGTTCCATGATGGCCGCCTCCGCGCAGTACCGATCGCGTTCGTCACGCGTCAACGGGCCGACCAGCCGTTCGTAGGCCAGGGGGATCGACTCGAGCAGCGTCGCGTGGACCCAACGCTGCAACTCGGGATCGTGAGCGGAGTAGGGCACCGGCGCGTGACCGCGCACCCGGTCGTGGATCGCGTTGATGCCGGCGGCGGCCGCGATCATCTGCTCCGGGTCGCCGAACGTGATCGACAGCATGGCCCCCACGGTCGAGCGCAGCCGTCGCAGGCCCGCGCCCAGGCTGCCGCGGAACGCGCTGTGGCCGTGCACGCCGGCGGCCACCGCCGGATGCGCCAGCTGCAGCAGGATGGCGCGGCCCCAGCCGGCGACGACGATCATTTCGCGGTTGACCTTGCGGGTGATGCTGCCCGGCCCTGCCGGCATCAGGTCCGATTGCAGCAGCCGCGCCCGCACCGCCTCGCGATGGCGGCGCAGTGCCTCGCCGGGCTCCCCGTCGGGAATCGCGGGGGGCGCGCCCGTGAGCGCCTGGGCGCCCTGCGGAGCGACGGGGGGGAAGCCGGCCATGGTTAAACTTTAAATTACAAAGTTATTTGTGTCAACCCGGGCCGGCGCCGCAGAAGGACTCCGTTCTTGGGGCAGGATGACGACGAAGCCCTGGGGGTACGACGCCGCGGCGCGGCCTCGAAAGCAGCATCGCCGCCGGACTCTGGGTGGTTGGGACGCAGGTGACGCCCGGGACCTATCGCACCGAGAACGCGGCCGTGGGTTGCGAATGGCAGCGGGTGAGTGCCTTCACGGGCGCGCCGGAAGCGGTGATCGCCAGCACGTTCGCCAGCACGGCGGGACCGCAGATTGTGACGATTGCCGGCACCGGCGCCGGCTTTGGCACCATGCCCGGGTGCGGCACCTGGGTGCGAACGGGCAGCTAGACACGAGCACCCCGTAGCGGCTGCGGGCCGGGCCCGCTCGCTACGGGTGCGACTGGTTGTATTCAGCCAGCCACTGCCGGCTCATGGTGCCCATGTCGCGGGTGTTTGATTCCACCCAGTAGCGTGCGGTCATCATCAGGAACGCGACGCCGGCGACGCCGAGAGCGAGATAGATCATCGTGGCATCCATCGCTTAGAGCCCTGGGAAAACCATCCGCCCAAGGCGGAGGGCGAGCGCGAACGCCAATGCGATGGGCAGCCCGATGAGCAGGACTCCGAGGGCCACGCCCCAGATGGCCGCGAACGAGCCAAGGGTATCGGTGACGATGGTGCCCCACGACGCGAGACGATTAGCGGAGGTGGTATTGCTCACAAGCCCTCGAAAACGTGCCTTGGTGAGGGCTGGGGGCCGGAACGGCCGCAGTGCTCAGGAAAGCGGAACTAAGGTATCTAGTATACGGTGTTTCGCGGCCCGCTCGAACGCGACGTCGACCCGTTGACCCGTCCCGGGAGTAAGCTGACACCATGACGTCCCTGCTGATGACGGCCGCGGTGATGGTATCGGCCGCCCTGGTCCTGGCCCAGGAGAAGCCCGTGCCCAAGGATTCCGAGCGGCTCACGGTCGCCGGCTGCGGCTACGACCGCCTCTTCATTGTCGACATCAGCCCCGAGCACGAATTGCCGCGCAGCGACCTCAAGCCCGGCCGGCGGCTGCGCTTGTCGGGCCCCAGGAAGCTGCTCGACGAGATCAAGGTGCGGCAGGGCAGCATGGTCGAACTGACGGGATTGATGCGCAAGTCGGATCTACTCGAGGAAGGCGTGGGCCTGGCCGGCGGCAAGGTCCGCATTACGGGACGCTCGCCGATTGGCGTGACGGGCGGTCCCACCTCCGGCGTGACGCAGGCGGTGATCGACGTCGAGTCGTGGCGCTTGTTGAACGCGCCCTGCCCAGACCGGTGACTGGCGTCATCTACAAGATCGCGCCCGCCGCGCTCTGGCGCGCGGCCGAGGCGCAAGGCCAGTTCAGCGGCTCGCCGGTGGACGTCGCCGACGGCTTCATCCACTTCTCGACGGCGGTCCAGGCGCGCGAGACTGCCGCCAGGCACTTTGCCGGCGCCTCGGAGCTCGTGCTCGTCGCCGTGTCCACCCGCGGCCTCAACCTGCGGTGGGAGCCCTCACGCGGCGGGGACCTGTTTCCTCATCTCTACGCGGCGCTGCCGTTGACGGCGGTGCAGTGGGTCAAGCCGCTGCCGCTCGGCGTCGATGGCCGCCACGTGTTTCCCGCCCTGGATTGATGTGCCAGCAGGGCCAAACTTCAGAGTGTGCCAGAAGGGCGGAACTTTAGTTCTGCCCGACTTCAGAGTGTGCCAGAAGGGCGGAACTTTAGTTCTGCCCGACTTCAGAGTGTG
>CAYGMD010000243.1:0-6386 GCA_964350785.1 uncultured Acidobacterium sp.
TCGAGCTCGATGATGTTGCCGAAGCCGTGGCAGGTCGGGCACGCGCCGAACGGGTTGTTGAACGAAAACAGCCGCGGTTGCGGGTCCTCGTACGGGATGCCGCACGTGCGGCATTCAAAGCGTTCCGAGAACAGGTGCCAGGCCGGCTCGCCGGCGTCGGCCAGCTGCAGCGCCCAGGCGGCGCCACCGCCCTCCGAGTAGGCGGTTTCAATCGAATCGGTGATGCGCGTCTGCGCATCGGGCCCGGTCTTGATGCGGTCGACCACAACGCGCAACACGGATGCGTTCTTCAAGGCCGATGCGGGAATCTCCTCGAAGGTGACCGCCTGGCCGTCAATCAGAAGCCGGCCAAAACCCTTCCGTCGCAGCCCCTCCAGCAGGGCCGCCGATGACGACGAACTGTCGGGGGCCGCGGATGACACAGATAACGCAGACTTTAGATCTTCTTGATCGGCGTCATCTGTGTCATCTGCGGCCCTGGCAGACTCATCTGCGCCATCCAGTTGGACGACCGGCATGTCGAACCCCAGCAGCAGCCGGCTGCCGTCCGGCAATTTCAGCAGTTTCTGTGTCACGACTTCGGCCGTCTCGCGAATCACTTCCTGCCCGCACTTGCGGCACATGGTCCGGCCGACGCGCGCGTACAGCAGGCGCATGTAGTCGTGGATCTCGGTGACGGTGCCGACCGTGGAGCGCGGGTTGCGGACGCTGTTCTTCTGGCGGATGGCAATCGACGGGCAGATGCCTTCGATGCGGTCGACGTCGGGTTTTTGCATCCGCTCCAGGAACTGGCGGGCGTAGGCGGAAAGCGACTCCACGTAGCGGCGCTGCCCTTCGGCGTAGATGGTGTCGAACGCGAGCGACGATTTGCCCGACCCGCTGACCCCCGTGAAGACAATCAGCTTGCCGGTGGGCAGCGTCAGGTCAATGTTCTTGAGGTTGTGCGTACGCGCACCGCGAATGATGAGGGTGGCGGTTTCGGATGCGGACGGCATGGTCAATTTGGGTGCAGGCCTACAGTCGCGAATTTGTTCGTGCCTGTAACCTTCAATATTACTACGGCGCCATGCTCAAGGTCGCCGGGGCCGCCCTGATCCTGCTTCTTGCCGGGATCTCTTCCCTTTCGGCGTGGGTTTCGGCCCAAACGCCGGGCTTTCGGGCCGAAGGCCCCCTTGCGGTCTCGGCCTCGTCGTACCCTTTGGCGCCGCCGGTCACACGCGGACACCGTCCGACCTCCGGGCCGGCGGTGGTCGGCACGGCGGGAGCACCGTATACGCCGTTCGAAGCCGTGCGGCTCGCGGAGCCCTATCCCAAGCCAGGCGACTCCGCGTAGGCGGTGGAAGCCAACGTGAAGGCGCTCATCGCGGCCCGGTTCATCACCGAGGCCGACGGTCAGGCGCTTATTGCCGAAGCTCGGCGAGCGAAATAGCGCCGTCGCCCGTCAGCAGCCGACGCAGGTAATCGATCTGCCCGAGGTGGTAGCTGAGGTGGCCTTCCAGGTGGATCAGCATCTGGCGGGTGGACAGCGTCATCCCGCCGTAGATCTGCGGATAGTCCGCGGCCAGGTCATCGTCTGACAGGCCGGCAACGACGAGCGGGATCTCGTCGCGAACCGCCGACAGCCGCGCGATCAAGTCGGCCTTCTCAATCCCCGAATCGCTGAACTCGCGCGGCCGATCGCGCACGTAGTCAAGCTTGCCCAGCAGGCGGCCGATGAACTCCCGCAGGTTCCCTTCCAGGTGCAGCGCGAGGTTGCCGGCAGAATTGGTGATGCCGGCGCGCGTCTGCCACAGCGTGGCCGTGTCGGGGAACGCGGAGAGTTCCTGGACCAAGCGGGTCAGGTCGCGCGAGTAGAGGGCGGCCAGTTCAGTGGCGAGCATTGGCGGATTCTAGCCGAACTGGGCATCGCGATGCCGACACCGGCTCGATCGCGAGAAGGGATGGAGATGAACTGGAGCCGGCACTCGGACTTGAACCGAGGACCTGCTGATTACGAATCAGCTGCTCTACCAACTGAGCTACGCCGGCCTAAGGCAGATCATCAGCTTACCAGAAAGGACCGGCGGGGCCAATGCGAGCCTTACCGGTAGCCGGCCGCCTGCAACGCGAACAGCTCGGCGTAACGCCCGCCCGCCTCCAGCAGCTCCTCGTGCGACCCCAGCTCGCGCACCTTCCCGTCGGCAATCACGGCAATCCGATCCGCAATCCGCACGGTCGAGAACCGGTGCGAGATGACAATGCCGATCCGGCCCTTGAGCATGGCCTTCAGTTCCGCGAAGATGGCCGCCTCGGCCTCCGGATCCAACGACGAGGTGGGCTCGTCGAGAATCCAGATATCGGCATTGCGATACATGATTCTGGCCAGGGCCAGGCGCTGCCATTCACCGCCCGACAGGTCGTGTCCGCCCTCGAACAGCCGGCCGACCTTCGAGTCGAGGCCGTTCGGCATCTTCTTCACCAGCCAGTCGCTGCGTGAATCCCTCAGGGCGGTGAGCACGCGCTGGTCGTCGACCGGGCCCCCGGGACGCCCCATGGCCACGTTCTCGCGGACCGTCAGCTCGTAGCTGGCGTAATCCTGGAACAGCACGCCAACGCGATTGCGCAGCGCGCCGGGGTCCAGTTCGCGCAGGTCAGCGCCCCCCACGCGCACCGCGCCGTGATCGACGTCGTAGAAGCGCAACAGCAACTTTACGAGCGTGCTCTTGCCGGCGCCATTCTCCCCCACCAGCGCGATCAACTCGCCGCTGCGGATGTGCAGGTTCAGGCCGGCCACCGCCGGCTCGGTGCCGCCGGGGTACGTGAACGTGACGTTGTCGAACTCGAGGCCCGCCGCCAGCGACGCCGGCACCGGCCGGGCCGGCGACGGCACGGGCACCAGCGAATCAATGGACAGGAACGAGAAGTAGTCTTCCAGGAACGTCGTGTGCTGATCGACCGACACAAACGTGCTGGAGATCTGTCCCAGGGTGCCCGACACGGCCGAGAAGGCGCCGATCACCAGCACCACGCCACCCGGATCGATCCGGCCGGCCACGCCCTCCATGGCCACGAACAAGTACGCCAGCGCCAGCGCCGTGCCCGTGACCAGGCCGGTCATCATCGAGACGCGGGTGCCCGAGCGATACATCTGTTCGCGCAGGCGGTACAGTTCCTCCGACCGCTCGCGGTGGCGCGCCAGCAGGTAATCGGCCAGCACGTAGGCGCGAATCTCCTTGGTGTTGCGCGGCTGCACCAGCAGGTCGCCCAGGTACTCCCGCTCGCGCTCTTCCGGCGTTTCCTTGTAGAAGAACTCGTAGAGGCGGGCGGTGACCCGCCGCTCCAGGGCCAGCGACACCAGCGCGGCCGCCAGCGCCAGCACGACCAGGATGTAATGCAGGCTCGCCAGCAGGCCGGCCATCAGCACGATCGTGACGAAGTTGCCGGACAACCCGAGCACCGACCAGGTGAGGTCGCCGGGCCGCCACGACACGTCGCGCTTGGCCCGCGCCAGCCGGTCGTGCCAGTCGGAGTTGTCGAAGTGGCCCAGGTCGACCTTCGACGCCTGTTCCAGCAGGCGGCGTTCGGCCTCGAGCTGCACGCGGCGCACGAACAGGTTGCGGCCGTAGCCCATGTAGGAGCCAATCGCGCGCTGCACGCCGGTGGCCGCCCACAGCCCCAGCACAATCGGCAGCAGGTCGGTCCATTGCAGCGACAGCGCGCGCGCCTCGGCGATGCGGTTGACCAGCGCCGCGCCGAGATACACCGCAATCGGCGTCATGGCGGCCGAGATCATGCCGAGGACCGAGTAGCGAACCAGCGAGCTGGGCGATGCGGCCCACGCCAGGGCCAGCCCCTTCCGCAGGTTCTTCCGGACGCGGGCGGCGCGTCCCTTCAGCCGGTCGGTCGTGCCGGTCATGCCGAACAGTTTACCCGCCAAACAAAAGGGGGAGGCCACCCGAAGGCGGCCTCCCCCAATCGCCGGTTCGCGAGATCACCAGATCTCGAAATTCGCTAGAACACGTTGGTCGTCGTGCCGGCGTTCTTGCAGGCGTTGGCCAGGTGGTTCAGTGCCGTCTCGACCAGCTTGCGCGAGGTGCCGATGTTCATGCGCATGTGGTTGGCGCCGCCCGTGCCGTAGCCGGCGCCCTGGTTCAGGTGCACCTTGGCGTACTTCACGAAGAAGCGTTCGACCATCTGCTCGGGCGTCAGCGCCGGCATGTTCGCGGCCTTGGCCTTGTTGTAATCGGCGGCGAGCTGCTTGGAGTTGATTTTCTCCGCCACCGCCGTCACGTCGAGCCACGTCAGGTACGTGCCCTGCGCGCGGTGCGTCTTGATCATCGGGATCTTGTCGTGGACGTAGTTGACGACCAGATCGTGCGTGCCGTCGACATACTCGTTGGCCTGACGCAGCCACTCGTCGCCCTGCGTGATGGCGGCCTGGTTGGCGACAATGCCGAGCGTGTTGAGGTCGGCGCGATGGTTGACCTTGACGCGCGCGAGCAGATCGGGGTTCGTCGAGTAGAACCACGCCAGCTTGTGGGCGGCAAGGCCAAACGACTTGCTGGCGGCCTTGAACGTGAGGCTGTTGTTGACAATGGCCTTGTTCGGCAGGCTGGCGAACGGCGTGTACTTCTGCCCCTTGCCCACCCAGTCGCAGTGAATTTCGTCGGCCAGCACGATCACCCGGTGCTTCAGGCAGATCTCGCCGATGCGGGTGAGGTCTGCGGCCGACCAGCAGTTGCCGGTCGGGTTCTGCGGATTGCAGAGGATGAAGGTGTGGGTGTCGAAGCTGATGCGGCGCTCGAACTCGTCGAAGTCCATCGCGAACTGGCCGTTCACGAACTTGAGCGGCACGTCCTCGGGCTGGGTCTGCGTGTAGGTCAGGTCCGAATAGAACCCGTTGTAGGTCGGCGTCTGCAGCAGGACCTTGCTGCCCTTGGGCGAGAAGGTCGCGAGCGCGGCAATCAGCGCGGGGTGGACGCCGGCCGACAGCACCATCGTGCTGGGGTCGATGTCGACGCCGTAGTGCTTCTTGTTCCAGGCGGCGACCGCCTCGGTCATCATCGGCGTCGCCTCGCCCATGTCGAGGTAGCCCCAGTTCTCGTGCTTCATGCGCGCGTTCAGCGCATCGGTGATGCACGGCGCGGCCTTGAAGTCGATGTCGGCAATGCCCATGCCGACCTCCACGCTGCCCTTGCCGTAGACGCGGATCTGCTGGTCGAACTTGGTGGAGTGACTGCCGAAACGGTTGTAGATGGTGTCGAAGTCGTATTTCCCGTTCGCGGGGGCCTGGAAGGCCGACTCCGCCGCCGCGGCCATCAGCGGGTGGCTGCTTCCGGCGGCCGCCCCGGCAAGGGCAGTCAGACCGGCGTTCCTCAAAAACGAGCGTCGATTCAATCCATGCGTTGGTGACATGCGTTGGCCCTCACGGCGGAAATACTACACCCGCGTGACTTCCCGTGACGATGCTTTTTTTGCCCGCGCCGCCTACTGCGGTTTCGGGCGCGAGGCGAACGGCCCCGCGTCCGGCTGCCCCTGGGTATTGGCGAGCGGCCCCAACTCCGCCGCCACGCCCCTGGCGATCGCGGCCGTCTCGCTCCCCGCCTGGAAGCACGTGAAGTCCGGCCGATCGCGCCACGCAAAGGGCCCGCACAGCCGCACGCCGGCCGCGATCGCGGCATCGTGCACGATGTTGATGGCCCGCTCGTAGTCGGGCGATCCCTGGCGGTAGCCGGTGAAGTTGCCGAGGTCGCCGCTCGCGGCGAAGATGGCGCTCACGCCGGGCACCTTCGCAATCTCGGCGGCGTTCTTCAGCCCCTCGAGCGTTTCAATCATCAGCACCAGCACGATGTTGTCGTTGGCGGTATTGCGATAGCCGCCAGGCACGCCACCCCACATGGCCGCGTCGAACGCCTGACCGCCGCCGTTGCTGCGGCGGCCGAGCGGCGGGAAATACGTCCAGTCGCGCGCCTGGATGGCTTCGGCCACCGTGTCGACCGTGGGCACGACGACCACGAGGGCGCCCGCGTCCAGCGCGTGCTGGATTTCGCGCTCATCCGTGTAGGCGACACGCGCGCCCGGCACGGCCTTGGCGTGCGGACACGTGCGCCACATCCGCGCCACGGCCTGCCAGTCGGTCTGCCCGTGCTGCATCTCGGTCCAGATGAAGTCGTAACCGGCGTTGGCCATCGCGCAGTAGGTTGACGGATCGGTCGCGGCGAACAACGTGCCGCCGGTCACCTTGCCGCCCTGCATCAGCTTGAGCTTCGCCGGGTTCCACACTTTTGCGCCCGCGGGAGGCGCAAACGCGGAACCGTACTTCCACGTGGCCGGATCGAACGGTCCCTGGTTCACCGCGCCCGCGGGCGCGGTCGTGCGGGCCCCGCTGTCCTTGCCCGCGGCGGCCG
>CAYGMD010000244.1:0-6349 GCA_964350785.1 uncultured Acidobacterium sp.
CACCAGGTCGACGATGCGCTCGAGCGACTGCGAGGCGATCTCGCGGCCACAGTTCGGGCAATGCGGCACGCCGATGTTGGCGAAGAGCAGGCGCAGGTAGTCGTAGATCTCGGTGACCGTGCCGACCGTCGAGCGCGGGTTCGAGCCGGTGGTCTTCTGCTCGATCGAGATCGCCGGCGACAGCCCCTCGATCAGGTCGACGTCCGGTTTCTCCATCTGCTCGAGAAACTGCCGGGCGTAGGCCGACAGCGACTCGACGTAGCGGCGCTGCCCTTCGGCGTACAGGGTGTCGAAGGCCAGCGACGACTTGCCCGACCCCGACAGGCCCGTGATCACCACGAGCTTGTTGCGCGGCAGGTCGACGTCGATGTCCTTGAGGTTATGGACGCGCGCGCCCCGGACGGAAATCCAGTCGTGAGCCATTGGGGTACTGCGGGGTCCACAGCGTGGACCCCAATCCCCAATTGTAATACGAAGAGGCTCCGGCTAAAGCCGGAGGCTACTTCTGGCGCAGTTTGCTGTGCTTGTAGCCGTAAACCGCGTAAAGCGCGATGCCGACGGCCAGCCACAGGCCGAATCGCTCCCAGGCCTGGTACGGCAGCCCCACCATGATGAACAGGCACGCGGCCACCCCCAGCGGGGCAATCACCCACACGAACGGCACCCTGAACGGCCGGTGACGCTCGGGCTCCTTGACCCGCAGGACCAGCACGCCGGCGCAGACCAGCGCAAAGGCGAACAAGGTCCCGATGTTGGTCAGGTCGTAGGTTTCCGCCGCATCGCCGATGGCCGACGCCACCGCCACGAGGATGCCGGTGACCAGAGTGGCCGTGTACGGAATGCGGGTCTTCTGGTCGACGCGCGCCACCCAGGCCGGCAGCAGGCCGTCGCGGGCCATCGAGAAGAAGATGCGGGGCTGGCCGTACTGGAACACCAGCAGCACCGCCGACATCGAAATGACCGCGCCGAACGAGACGATGGCGCCGACGCGTTGGTAGCCGATGAGTTCGAGCGCGCGCGCCAGCGGGTCGGCCACGCCCAGTTCGGTGTACGGCACCATGCCGGTGATGACGCCGCCAATCACCACGTAGATCAGCGTGCACACCGCCAGGCCGCCGAGGATGCCGATGGGCAGGTTGCGCTGGGGGTTCTTCGTTTCCTCGGCCGCGGTCGAGATGGCGTCGAAGCCGATGTAGGCAAAGAACACGATGGCCGCGCCCTGGTGGATGCCGGTGAACCCATTCGGGGCAAACGGGGTGTAGTTGGCCGGGTTGATGTTGCCGAGCCCGACGAAGATGAACAGGGCCATCACCAGGAGCTTGATGATGACCATCACGGTGTTGGCGGTGGCGCTCTCGCGCGCGCCGCGCAGCAGCAGCCAGGTGATCAGCATCACGATGCCGAACGCCGGCACGTTGACCAGCACCGGCACGCCGAACACCTGCGGCGCCGCATTCAGCAGGCCGTTGATGTCGGGGTTCGAGCTGAGCAGCGCCGTCCGGTAGCCGGTCGTCAGCCACGCCGGCAGGTCGATGCCGACGCCACGCACCAGCGAGTTGAAGTAGTCGCCCCAGGAGATGGCCACGGCGACATTGCCGACGGCGTACTCCAGCATCAGGTCCCAGCCGATGATCCACGCCACCAGCTCGCCCAGCGTGGCGTACGAATACGCGTAGGCGCTGCCGGCCTGCGGGATCATCGCCGCCAGTTCGGCGTAGCACAGGGCGGCCAGCGCGCAGGCGCCGCCGAGCAGGATGAACGAGAAGATGAGCGCGGGACCCGCGGCATAGCGGATCACGGTGCCGTCGGGGGCGATCTGGCCGGCCGCCGCGGTGCCGATGGCGCCGAAGATGCCGGCGCCGATTACCGCCCCGATCGCCAGCATCACCAGGTCGCCGGCGCCAAGCACCCGCTTCAGCGCGCGCGGATCGTTCTCGTCGATGATCAGTTCGGCGATGGGTTTTCGCTGGAACAGTTGATTCATGGGCGCCTGCATTCTATCGGGATCGGTGGCCAGGGGACAGGGATCCGCCGTCTTGAAGTATGTTGTCGCCATGCGCCACGGCTTGACTCTCCTCTTCTGCGCGGCACTTGCGGCGGTTGTCTCCGCTCAGGCCGCTGCGCCTTTCAACGACTCGATCCGCATCGCCGACCTCAAGGCCGACCTCTACTTTCTGGCCGGCGATGGCTTCAAAGGGCGCCTGGCGGGCACACCGGAGAACGCGCTGGCGGCGGAGTTCGTCCGCTCGCGGTTCGAGCGGGCGGGCCTCAAGCCCGGTGCGCCGAACGGGTCGTTCGTCCAGGCCACGCAATTGATGGTCGCCACCCTCGGCACGCGCAACGCGCTCACGGTGTCGTTGCCGGGAGGCACGAAGCTCGAGCTCACGCCCGAACAGGACTTCTACCCGCAACGGTTCAGCGCCAGCGGATCGGTCACCGCCCCGGTGGTCTACGCGGGCTTCGGCATTCACGCGCCGGCCCTGGGTTATGACGACTACGGCGATCGCGTGAAGGGACGCATCGCGCTGATCCTCGAGCACGAGCCTGGTGAACGCGATGCGAAGAGCCCGTTCGACGGCGTGGTCACGGCCGAGGCGGCCGTCGCGATCAAGAAGGTGCTCGCGGCCCAGGAGAAGGGCGCGGCCGGCGTGCTGTTCGTCACCGACGTCCACAACCATCCGGGTCCGGCCAACTTCGAGGCCTCGGCGCGCGCCTTCTGGCCGGAGCGGGCGCCGCGCATCGATCGCTTCACCCTGGCGAGCTGGGCCGACCGCGTGCGCATTCCGGTGGGACAGATCTCGCCGGCGCTCGCCGAGACGATGGTCCGCGGGACCGGACGGTCGCTGCTCGACCTGTCAAGGGCGGCTGAAACCGAGCGCGGCTTTGCCGGGGTGCCGCTCGATGGCGTCACTGTCACGCTGGCCACGGCCGTCAACCGGCACATCGTGCCCGACCGCAACGTGCTGGCGTTCATCGAGGGCGCCGACCCGAAGCTGAAGGACGAAGTCGTGATCATCTCGGCGCATTACGACCACGAGGGCGCCGACGGTAGTGTGATTTTCAACGGCGCGGACGATGACGGGTCTGGCACGGTGGCGTTGATCGAGATCGCCGATGCGTATGCGATGGCAGCGGCGGCCGGCCGGCGGCCTCGCCGCTCGGTGCTGTTCGCGGCATGGGGCTCCGAAGAACGCGGGCCGCTGCTGGGCGCGTGGGCCTACACCGAAGAGCCGACCTTCCCGCTCGCCCAGACCGTCGCCGTCCTCAACATGGACATGATCGGCCGCAACGAGGAAGTGCAAGTCGGCGGCGGCCCCCGCTTCAACGGACTCGAGGTGCAGACGGCGGAATCGAACCGCAACGCGCTCAACCTCCTGGGCTACAGCCGCCATCCGGAGCTCAGCGCCACGGTCGAACGCGCCAATCGATCGAGCGTGGGCATCGGCCTCGAGTTGAAGATGCGCTACGACAACAACAGCTCGAACCTGCTGCGGCGCAGCGATCAGTGGCCGTTCCTGCAGAACGGCGTGCCGGCGCTGTGGTTTCACACGGGCCTGCACCCCGATTACCACACGCAGTACGACCGGCCCGAGAAGATCAACTACGAGAAGATGGAGCGAATCGCGCGGCTGGTGCACCAGGCGAGCTGGACGCTGGCCAACCAGGACGGCCGGCCGAAGTAGCAATGGACGCCCCCTGCCCGGGGGCGCGGCCCTACGACCCGGAGCGGATGGAACTGGCGAACAAGGCCGCGACCAGCAGGGCCACAAACCCCCATCGCAGCGCGACGATCCACACCGCGGCGGGGGCCTCGATCAGCCAGCCTGACCGGCGCCCGCGCGAGCGGAACCACCACTTGGTGACGTCGAACAGCCCGGCTGGCGACAGTGACAGCATCAGGCCAAGGCCGAAGTCGAAAATCCGATAGCTGTTGGCGACTTCGAACACCACCGCCGTCCACAGCACGCCGGCGACGATGGCAAGGGCGAAGCGATCCAGCGGATGCGCCGACGGATTCACCAGCACCGAAGTCGTGCGAAGGCCAAGCGACAGCCCGGCCAGCGTGACCAGCGGGACGAGCAGGACGATCATGCGAGCGAGGTCCGGCCGAAGCCGGATGCCACACCAGACGCCGCGGCCGCCGCATCCGAGGAAAACGAGAAGAGCGATTCGTTCGACGCCACGGCCATCTGCCCGTCGGGCCCGAAGGCGAGGCCGACCAGCCCGGCGCCGGCGACCACCAGCTCAGGCGGCGCGCCCGGCCGAATCGCATAGACGCCGCTCGCGCCCGCCAGCGCCTCGACGACGTGCAGGGTGCCGGCCGCGTCGAAGGCCAGGCCTTGCGGCCGGCCGAAGCGGATGGGCAGGGTCTCGATCGCGCCACTCGGGCTGATCCGGCGCACCGAATCGTACGACGCCAGCGTCGGCGCCGACACGTAGAGGTAACCATCAGGTGACATCGCCAGGTGGAAAGCCGCCACGCTCGAGGGCACGGTCGCGAAGGTCTCGGCGCGGCCGGAGGGATGAATGCGGAAGATGGTGCCGCCGCGGTCGCCCACATACAGCACCCCTTCGGCGTCGAACGCCAGGCCGCAGGCCACGCCAAGTTCCGACGCCATCACCTCGTAACGGCCATCCTCGAACACCCGGTAGACGCGGCCTTCGAACCGGCTCGAGACGTAGAGCCGGCCGTCGGGACCGACGACCATCGACGTCGGGTTGACCAGGCCGTGCACGAACGGCTCGCGGGCGCCGCCGTTGGCGGGAATCCGGAAGATCGAGACGGAGGCTTCCTGGCCGCGCGAGCCGCTGTAGGTGACGTATAGGGCGCCATCGGCGCCAAACACCGGGTTGTCGACCTGGTGCAGGCCGGTGGCCAGCAACGCGCCGGCCCTGGCGTACAACGTGGCGCCGGGCACCCATGCCACCTTGACCGGCACTTCACCCCCGTCGAGGCCGGCGGGGACGATCACCGCGAGCCGATCGGTCGAGGCAAAGGCAAGCCGGGCGGGCACGCCGCCAATGGTGACGAGGTCCGCCGTGGATTCGGGTTGAGGGAAGCCGTCGCCGCGCAGCCAGAGCCGTCCGCCTTCCACGATGCGAACCGGCTCGAGGCTTGTCAGGACTGGCAATGGCGCATCGCTTTCGAATTGGGCATTACGTGTCGTCCAACTCGAGGTTCCAGTACAGGTAATCGCGCCAGCTCTCGGGCGCGCTGCGCAGCCCGATCGTGATCCGGATCGCGGGCGCCGACATCGGCCGCCGCGGCGGCCGCTTCAGCCGCATCCGCGCCTCGGACGGCGTGCGTCCCCCCTTGCGCCGGTTGCAGGTCACGCAACAGGTGACGATGTTCTCCCAGTCTTTGCGGCCGCCTTGCGAGACGGGCACCACGTGATCGAACGTGAGCTCCTGGGTCGGGAATACTTCGGCGCAGTACTGGCAGGTGTACTCGTCGCGGGCGTAGATGTTCGCCCGCGAGAACGGCACGTAGTCGAAGCGTTTCTTGATGCGGACGTAACGCAACAGGCGAATGACGGAGGGGAGTTTGAAGGCGAACGACACCGCGCGGACTTCGCGGTCGTGATGCGCGATGATCTCGACCTTGCCCTGGCACCACAACGTCACCGCCTTTTGCCAATGAACGACCTTCAGCGGCTCGTAGGTAGCGTTAAGGAGGAGCGTTTGCTCCATTTATGCGACATTGTGCCATGAATCGCGGGGGACTACACAATTCGGCACCGCCGCCGATAAGCTCGGGGTGATGGTCCACCTTCGCCAGGACTACGGCCGCCAGGCCGGGGTTCTCGCTGCCACCGTCATGACGGTCTTCGTGGCCGCCTGCGCCAGTTCGGGCGGCATGGTCTACCAGCCGGAGCCGTTCCCCATGCCCGGAGGCGGCACCGTGGCGGCACCAGCACCGGCGCCCGCCGAGGCCGGCATTCCGCCCGGCGTGACCGCGACCGCGCCGGGGCGGCCCGGCAACCCGCCGGTGAGCGGGCTGCCCGCCGGCGCCACCACCGACGGCTACGCCCTGTCGAGCACCGCCCTGTCACTGCGCGGCGCACCCTACCGCAACGGCGGTGTCGACCCCGCCAACGGCTTTGATTGCAGCGGCTTCGTGCGCTACGTCTACCAGCAGCACGGCGTGCCCATGCCGCGGGCGGTGCGCGAGCAGTTCCAGGTGGGCAAGGCAATCAGCCGCGACCGGCTTGAGGCCGGCGACCTGGTGTTCTTCAGCACGGTGGCGCCCGGGGCGTCCCACGTCGGCATCATGATCGGGGGCGATCAGTTCATCCACGCCCCGAGCGAGCGCGGCGTCGTGCGCGTCGAAAGCCTGGCCGGCCAGTAC
>CAYGMD010000245.1:0-6291 GCA_964350785.1 uncultured Acidobacterium sp.
AGGCAGAGGTCTGCAAAACCTCCATCCCCGGTTCAAATCCGGGCGGCGCCTCCAACCTCCGCTCAGGTTCACGCGGAGGTTGTCCCGCCACAGCTCGCCAGGCGGTGCGCGAGCGACGGCGGACCGCAGAGCGGTTCGCACCACGTCAGCCTTCCTCCATTACAATCCCGGCCATGTCACTCAGAACCGTTCGTGTTGTCGCACTGGCGACCCTCATCGCCGCGGCGATCGCACCGGGTTCGGCGCTCGAGGCGAGCCAGGCCGGCGTAACATCGGTGCAATACAAATCCCCCGAGGGCGTGGAATATCGTTCGCTGCCCGAGACCGACGCCATCAAGACGGCGCGCGCCGCGCTTGAACAGAGCCCGAGAGACATCGCCCGCATCATCGAGCTGGGCGTGGCCCAGTCGGGCGCGCGGCAGTTTCGCGAGGCCATTGCGACCTTCTCGCGCGGGCTCGAGATCGAGTCGAACAACGCGCTGCTCCTGCGCTGGCGCGGGCATCGATATCTATCGGTGCGTGAATTAGATCGTGCCTTTGCCGACCTCACCCGCGGCGCCAAGATCGACCCCACCATCTACGGCATCTGGTATCACCTCGGCGTCGTGCAGTTCCTGCGCGGAGACTTTGCCGATGCGGCCGCGTCGTTCGCCAAGGCGCAGCCGATCGCTCCGGACCCCGGCGAACTGGCGGGCTCCACGGACTGGCTGTGGATGTCGCTCAGCCGCGCCGGGCGCGGCGCCGAAGCCAAGGCGATGCTCGACCGCCGGCCCGAAAAGCCGGTGGTCAACGCCTATACGCGGCGCCTGCAGCTGTACCGCGGCGAGATTGGTCCTGAAGCCGTGATCACGGCGGCGGACACCGAGGATGTGCAGGTCGCCACGCTGGCCTTCGGCCTCGGCAACTGGCACCTCGTGCGGGGCGACAAGGCGCAGGCGCGCCAGGCGTTCGAGCGATCGATCCAGTCGGGCGGGTGGCCTGGCTTTGGTTTCATGGGCGCCGAGGTGGAACTCCGGCGGCTTCGTTGACGCGCCCACATCCAAGGGCATGGAGGCTACCGGGGTGCCATAAACCTGACGTCGTGGTGCGGTTCTGGGGAGCGTAGGGGCCTACCCGCTCCCTCATCGCCCTCTCAGCGACGCTTGGGAGCCTCGGCTGTTGGCATCGAAGATGCACTGATGAGGCACCAGGAGAAGCGCGATGAACCTGATTGTTCTGTTGATTATTCTGTTGCTGTTGTTCGGTGGTGGTGGCTTCTACATGGGTGGACCGGCCGTCGGCGGCAGCCTGGGCGGCATCATCCTGTTGATCCTGATCATCATGTTGGTCACCGGCAAGCGATTCTGACGAACTAACGATCTCCACTGGACGCGACCGCGACGACCAGGCGAACCAGGTTGTCGAGGTCGCGCAGGTCCAGAACCTCGCCGGGACGGGCACGGCAATGACAAGGGACCAGCGGATATGGCAGCTCACGGTCCGTCATCGTATCCGACTGCCATGTCCTTGCGATTGGCTCTGTGAATGCGTATGGTGGCGGGAATCTGAGAGGATCGGCTACACCTATGACGCCACGCACGCCACTTGCCGTTCGCCTGACACTGACCGCGGTCCTGGTTCTCGGCCTGCACCAGGCCGCGGTCGCGCAGACCCTCGATCTCGACAACGCGACGGTCGCCGACCTGAACGCCGCCTTCGACAAGGGTACGCTCACGTCCGAGAAGCTGGTGCAGCTGTCGCTGGCGCGCATCGACGCCTACGACCGCAAGGGACCGGCGCTGCGCGCCGTGATCACGCTCAATCCCAAGGCGCTCGAAACCGCGCGCGCGCTCGACGCGGAGCGCAAGGCCAAAGGGCGGCGCTCGCCCCTTCACGGCATCCCGGTCGTCCTCAAGGACAACTTCGACACGTTCGACCTGCCGACAACGGGCGGGTCGGTGCTGCTCGAAGGCTCCATTCCCCCGGACGATGCGTTCGTGGTGAAGCGGCTGCGGGAGGCCGGGGCGATCATCCTGGCCAAGGTGAACATGTCGGAGTTTGCCTCGGGCGGCGCGCGCAGCTCCATCATCGGCCAGTCGCGCAACCCGCATGACCTCGAGCGCTCGCCGTCGGGCTCGTCGGGCGGCACCGGCGTGGCCATTGCCGCCGGCTACGCGACGATTGGCCTGGGCACCGACACCGGCGGCTCCATCCGCGGGCCCGTCTCGTCCAACGGTATTGTCGGGTTGAAGCCGACGCTGGGCCTGCTCAGCCGCGACGGGATCATCCCGCTGGCCCTGAGCTTCGATACCGGCGGGCCGATGGCCCGCAGTGTCTACGACGTGGCCGTCTCACTCGGCGTGATGGCCGGCGTCGATGCCGCCGATTCGGCGACCAAGCGCAGCGAGGGCCGGTCGGACACCGACTATACGAAGTACCTCAAGGCCGATGCGCTGAAGGGCGCGCGCATTGGCGTGGCCCGCGACTTCATGGGCGCCGACGAGGAGGTGGACTGGCTGATCGAGGCCGGCATCGTCACCATGAAGAAGGCCGGCGCCACCGTCGTCGATGTTCGCTTTCCGAAGTGGCTGCTGGACGTGAAAGGGGAGTTCTATACCGCCGTCCGCTATCCCGAGTTCCCGGTACAGATTGCGCAATACCTGAAGGCGCTGGGACCCAGCTATCCCAAGTCGCTGCAGCAACTGATCGACCGCGCGCAAGGCGTGACCTCGCCGCGGCCTGACGGCGCCGGGCCAAACGCCACGCGCTGGGCCATGTTCCCGCGCGAACTGGCCAGCGGGACGCCCGAGGACCCCAGGTACCTGGCCGTCCGCGATCATGGCCTGCCGCTGGTGCGCCAGATCACCGAAGGGCTGTTTGCGGCGCAGGGCCTCGACGCCGTGATCTACCCCACGTCGTCGCGGCGGCCGGCCCTGATAGCGGCGCCGCCGGAAACGCCGGGAGGCGCCGCGACCTCGGGATCCAACATCGCGAACCTTACGGGCTTTCCCGATCTGATTGTGCCGGCCGGCTTCACCTCGGACGGCTTGCCGGTGGGCCTGTCATTCCTCGGGCCGGCCTTCAGCGACGGCAAGCTGCTGGGCCTGGGCTACAGCTTCGAGCAGGCGACGCACGCGCGGCGCCGGCCGGTTCACGCGCCGGCTTTGCCCGGCGAGACCTTGTCCAGGTAGGGCCGGACGATGATGGCGGCCACGGCGTGCAGGCGGCGCGTGGCATCCAGTTGCGCGCCGAGGCGGCGGACCATGCCGCGCCACTCGTGGTCCTCGGCCGCCTTGCCCAGCACGGGGAAGGCGCGGATGGGCCGCTGCAGGATCGCCTCGGCCCAATCGAGCCGCGGGTTGCCGTCGCTGTCGATGGCCACCACTTCGAACGCGGGGCCGTCCTTGTAGATGGCGACGAGGCCCTCGCCGCTGTCCTGGCCAATCGCGATCTGGAACCGGACCGCGCGGCCAATCGGGCTCTCTTCGAAATAGGCAAAGATGCCTTCGACCAGGGGATGGCCCGAGGCGAAGAAGTCGATGCTCTCGTTTTCAACCGCTTCCTCGCGATCGAACGTGCCGACGTAGCCCGACCCGCCGGGCACCCCGGGCAGCCCGTCCACCGAGGCTCCGCTGCCAAGCTCGATCGAGAACACGCGGTGTCCGCGCGGATGCGCGATGGTGAACCCGAGGCCGATGGCCGCCGTGACCACGACCTCCTGGTTGAGCTCGTCCAATTCCTTTGGCACCCGCGCCAGGATCGCGGGGCCCATCTCGGCGCGATAGGGATCGCGATGGAGCTGTTGATACGCGGCTTCGCGAATGCGCGTGCGGGCCGAGTGCGCCTCGGCGATCAGCGCGGCGAAGCGGTCGTCCGACAGCGAAGCGTCGGCGTCGAGCGCAATCTCCTCGAGTGCGCCCTGCACGTGCGCCAGCTGCGTTTCGAGCCCGGCGAGCGGTTCGCGAAACAAGCCGAGGCCCTCGAACAGGCGGACCACGTCGCGGCCCAGGCCGGTGGGGGGACGGAAGTACACCACTTCCACGGGTATGCGGCGGCCAATGCGATCGAGGCGGCCAATGCGCTGCTCGACCACCGACGGCTTCCACGGCAGATCGAACAGCACCAGCCGGCGGCAGAACTCGAAGTTGCGGCCCTCGCCGCCGCACTCGGTCGACACCAGCAGGCTCGGACCGTCGATCTCACGGAACCGCGCCACCTCGGTGTCGCGCTTGGCCGGCGTGAGTTGTTCGTGAAACATGCCCGTCGCCAGTTGCGCGCGATGGCTGAGCGCGGCGCGCAGCATCTCCAGCGTCTCGCGGTCGGCCACGAAGACCAGCGTCTTCTCCTTGGCGGCCCTCCACTTGACGGCGTTGGCGGCCAGCCACTCGACGCGGGCGTCGAACCCATCCATGGACTGGGCCTGCGCGCGCAGCGGGTCGTCGGCCGGCAGCACCGCGTTGAGCGCGGCGCCCGACGCCAACGCGCGGCGGATGCGATCGAGCTTGTCGCGCTGCACGACGGCGTTCGCGGCCGGGGCGCTGCGCACGGCCTTCTCGACGGCCTCGCGCAGCCGGGCGCTCTTGGGGTTGAGCAGGTCAACCGGGATGCCGACGCGCGGCGGCAGGCCGCCGATGTCGGAGCGGCGCGTGGAGCTGGTGCAGGGCGGCAGCGGCGTGCCCTCGGCCAGGCGGGCCTCGAAACTCATGCCCTCTGGAAATTCGTCCGGACGCAGCAGCTGCAACAGCCGGAAAAACCCATGCGCATCGTCCTCCAGCGGCGTGGCGCTCAGCAGCAGGACGTGACGGCCGAGGGCGGCAATGGGCGCGACGGCCCGCCACGCCGGGTCGCCGGGATGACCGGGCGGCCGCCGCAGGCGCTGGGCTTCGTCGACCACCAGCAGGTCGATGCCGGCCTTGACGGCCTGCTCGGTCAGGTGGGGACGGGCAATCAGCATCTCCAGGGAGATGACGGTCCGGGGGTGCAGCTCGAAGGGATTGAAGCCGTCGCCAAAATCCTTGGCCACGTCGCCCAGCCGTTCCGAATCGAGCAGTGTGAACACCTGGTGGTACTTCCGCCACAGCTCGCCCAGCCACTGCACCGTCAGCGTGTCGGGCGCCACCACCATGCAGCGCTCGACCTTCTTGACCACCGTAGCCTTGGCGTAGGTGGTGCCGGCGTGGACCAGGCGATTGAGGATCAGCGAGGCCTCGATGGTCTTGCCGAGACCCACTTCGTCGGCGAGGAGCCAACGCACCGGATCGGTGGCGCTGGCGCGTTCGGCCACGTGCAACTGGTGCGGGAACAACCGGACGCGCCCGCCCAGGAACGCGCCCAGGCCATCGGCCTCGCGAATGGCCAGCAGGTGCAGGATGTTCATCCGCGTGATGAAGTCGTCCACGTCGTCCAGGTCGCCGACGACGAGTTTCTCGAGCAGGGCGCCTTCGAGTTCGAGCGGCCACAACGCGTGCGGCGGTTCGGTGCGCCCATTCACGAGTTCCAGGCGTCCGTCGGGCAGGCGCCTGGCAATGGTGGTTTCCTCGTGGGTGGCGGTGACGCGCACGGGTCGCCCCGGGCTCAGGTCCACGGGGACCAGCGCGTCGGTGTGGCCCGCCAGCCGCAGCGTGGTTCCCGAGCGGGGGAACTCCACGACGATGGCGCGGCCGTCGACCGCGGCAATCCGTCCAATCCCGAGTTCGGGATTGAAGCGGTGGGTGAGGTAGGCGCCGACGGCCCAGGCGGGCTTCGAGTTGTGAATAGCCAGACCTACGACGTTACCTCATTGCAGCCCGGTCACCGCCTGGATCACGGCCTGGGGATTGGAGGAGGCAATCACCAGCCGGTTGCCGGTGGCGAGATAGCTGTAGCGCACGTTGATGTGCGCCTCGGCAATGCGCTGAAACACACCGGCGGCCGC
Organism: uncultured Acidobacterium sp.; assembly: GCA_964350785.1. GTDB lineage: Bacteria > Acidobacteriota > Vicinamibacteria > Vicinamibacterales > UBA2999 > 12-FULL-67-14b. The sequence continues at coordinate 5,894 of CAYGMD010000245.1, forward strand.
CCCCGGGATGTTCTCGACGGGAATCACGACCACATCCTGTTCCTGCACTTCGCGAAAGCCGGCCCGGCCGAGGCACTGACGGGCAGCGGCGAGTTCGGTCGCCAGGATGTGCACGACGCCGTTCATTTCCGCGTAGCCGTCGAGGTTGATTCCGGCGGCGCTGACGCACCCCAGGGCCTTGGCCAACGTGCCCGGGCGATCGCTATCCAGGGTCACGGCAATGTCTGCTGCGAGGTGTACGCCGGGGTCTGCCATAACCAGCCTCCAGGAAAGGAAGGGCGGATGCTATCACGACAGAAACGGGATGATAACCTCCTCTGAGAGGCGATGGCAGATCCCCTGGAGAACCAGCTCGACCAGCTGTACCAACTGCCGCTCGACGGGTTCACCGCGGCCCG
>CAYGMD010000246.1:0-6246 GCA_964350785.1 uncultured Acidobacterium sp.
CACCGACCGCGCGCCCGGACCCTGCCCGATGACGATGTCGAGCTCGAAATCCTCCATCGCCGGATAGAGAATCTCCTCGATCGACGGCGACAGGCGATGGATCTCGTCGATGAACAGCACTTCCCGCGGCTGCAGGTTCGACAGGATGCCGGCCAGGTCGCCCGGCTTCTCGATCACCGGCCCCGACGTGGTGCGAATCGGCACGCCCAGCTCGTTGGCGATCACGTAGGCCAGCGTGGTCTTGCCGAGGCCCGGCGGACCGTAGAGCAGCGCGTGATCGAGGTGCTCGCCGCGCTGCTTGGCGGCGGTGATCGACACGTGCAGCTGCTCGCGGACGCGGTCCTGGCCGATGTATTCGTCCAGGCGCCGCGGCCGGAGGCCCGCTTCCTCCTGCGCGTCTTCGGCGACCCGCGAGGGCGTCGTCAGGCGCTGGTCAGGCACGGGCGAGGTCCTTCAGGGCGGCGCGCAGCACGTCCTCGAACCGCTGTTCGCCGGCGGTGGTCACCAGCTTGTCGAGTGACTTGTCGATGGCTTGCCGATGGTAGCCGAGATTGGTCAGCGCCCACACCAGGTCGTCGCGCAGCGCGTCGCCCGGCGACGGCGGCACGTCGGCGGCGGCCATGGCCTTGGGCATGCGATCGCGCAGCTCGACGCACATCCGCTCCGCCGTCTTCTTGCCGACGCCGGGAATGCCGGTGAGGCGGGCCAGGTCGTTGCGCTGGATGGCCCCCACCAGGTCGCGGCTCTCGATGCCCGACAGCACGGCCAGCGCGAGCTTCGGGCCGATGCCGCTGACCGCGATCAGCCGCTCGAACATGGTGAGCTCGAGCGCGGTGGCGAATCCATACAGCGCCAACTGGTCCTCGCGCACGTGGGTGTGGATGCGCAGCGCGATCTCGCTGCCCGGCTCGCCGGCGGTGTAGAACGTCGACAACGGCACCTGCACGTCGTAGCCGACCCCGGCCACGTCGACAATCAGGCGGTTGGGATGCTTCTCGAAGACCTGCCCGCGCAGCAACGCAATCATCGGGCCGCCCGCGCGACCGGCTTGTAGTGGCGCCAGCTGGTCGCCGCCCGGGTGCCCTTCGCCGGCGCGCCCTTGGCCGTCCCCTTGCCGCCGTGCAGGTGGCAAATCGCCACCGCCAGCGCGTCGGCGGCGTCGTGCGGTGCGGGCACCGCGTCGAGACCGAGCAACAGCTTCACCATCTGGCCGACTTGTGCCTTCTCGGCGCGGCCGTAGCCGACCACCGCGCGCTTGATTTCAGCCGGCGTGTACTCCACGACCGTGACCCCGGACTCGGTGGCGGCGAGCATCGCCACGCCGCGCGCGTGCCCCAGCCTGAGCGCGCTGCGCGCGTTCACCGCGTGAAAGATGTTCTCGATGGCCACGCAGTCGGGACGGTGCGCGGCGATGAGAGCGGAAAGCTCCCGGTAGATCATCGAGAGCTGCTCGGGAAAGGTGACGGCAACCCCGGCGCGGACCGCTCCACACAGCACCAGTTGGTGACGCCGGCCGTCGCTGTCCACGCAGCCGTAGCCGGTGCACTGCGAGCCGGGGTCGATGCCGAACACTCTCACGCCAGCGAGGCCTCGATCTCCTTTTCCTCGATGTCGAAGTTCGACCACACCTGCTTGACGTCTTCGTGATCGTCGAGCGCGTCCATCAACCGGATCATCTGGTTGGCCGGGGCGCCGGTCAGGGTCACGTAGGTCTGCGGCAGCATGGCCACCTGGGCGCTGGCCGGCTCGATGCCGAGGCCCTTGACCGCGTCGCGCACGGCTTCGAACGCCGACGGATCGGTCAGCACTTCCCACGAATCGCCGTCGTCCTGGACGTCGTCGGCGCCGGCCTCGAGGGCGGTGTTCAGCAGCTTCTCCTCGTCGGCCTTCGCCTTCTCGATGACGATGTGGCCCTTCTTGGAGAACATCCAGGCCACCGAGTTGGTGGCGCCGAGGTTGCCGCTGTGCTTCTCGAGCATGTGGCGCAGCTCGCCGACGGTGCGGTTCTTGTTGTCGGTGAGGGTTTCGATGATCAGCGCCGACCCGCCGGGGCCATAGGCCTCGTAGGTGATTTCGTCGTAGATCACGCCGGGCAGCTCGCCGGTGCCGCGCAGGATGGCCTTCTTGATGTTGTCGGCGGGCATGTTCACTTCTTTGGCCGCCGCGATGATGGTCCGCAGGCGCGGGTTCATGCCGGGATCGCCGCCGCCGCTGCGGGCGGCCACGGTGAGTTCCTTGATCAGGCGCGTGAAGACCTTGCCGCGCTTGGCGTCGGCGGCGCCCTTCTTGTGCTTAATTGTGTGCCACTTGGAATGGCCGGACATGCGGTGACTCCTGAATGCTCGTGCCTGTGGAGGCGGCCCTTCAGGGCTGCCTGCGGCACGGCGGAAATGGCTATGTTACCCCCGCCGGGCCAGGATGATCCAGACTTCGGCGCGAAGGTCCCACGGGCCGCCCTGGTAGTCGCCCAGCAGCGCCGCCACCTCCAGGCCGGCTTTTTCGAGCCGCCTCACCATTTGCGGCACCGACAGGGTGCGAAACGCGAGGCCGAATTTCTTCCGCACCGCCCCTTTCCCCCGGCCTTCGACGAACTCCTGCTCGAAACGGGTGATCTGGCGCGCCCGATCCTGCACCACCGACTCCACCAGCGTGATGGGCTTGCCGTTGGGCCCCCGCTTGCCGCGCATGCTGATGCGCTTGGTGTACTCGTCCCACGCCGGCAGATCGGCCACCAGCTCGAGGCCGAACGTGCCCTTGCGGGTCAGGACGCGGGACACCGCCGCCAGCGTCTGGGTGAGGTCGCGCTCGGCCAGCAGCGACTGGAGGATGCCGTACGGCGCCATCACGAGCGGAAACGTCTTGTCGGGAAACGGCAGGTGCCGAATGTCGCCGCGGACCAACTGGACGTGCGACTGCAGCCGCGCCCGCCTGACGCGCCTGCGCGCCCGGTCGAGCATGGGCGCCGAGCGGTCGATGCCGACCACCGTCGCGCCCGCCCGCGCCACGGGCAGCGCGACCCGGCCGGTGCCGCACCCGAGTTCGAGCACGGGCCCCTTGACCGCCGATGCCATCCGCCGCCAGAACGCGATGTCGCGACGCCCGACGGTTTGCGCGTTCTCCCAGTCGTAATACGCCGCGTACTCGTCCCAGCCGTGCCAGCCCTCCATTAGCAGTTGAAAGTTGGAAGTTGAAAGTTGAAAGTTGGCGTCAGGTCCATGGCAATTCCACGGCGCCGCGCGCCTGGCGTTCGGCCAGGTCGGGCAGGCCCGAGACCAGCCGCAGGACATCATCCGGAAGGTCGCGCGCCGACCAGGTGGCCGAGTCGACGCACGCGACCCGCACGAAGCCTTCGGCCAGCAACTGGCCCGACTGATCGTCGCGAATCTCGAAGGCGTGATGCAGCCGGCGCGGATTTTCGATGGTGGTGGCAATGCCGACGCGCACGATCTGGCCGGCGCGGGCCGGCGCCCGGAACTTCGAGCTCACTTCCACGCGCGGCATGCCGAACTGGTGCGAGTCGAGCAACGACTGCCGCGTGCGGCCCAACGAGGCGAACAATTCTTCCTCGGCGTCCTCGAACCAACGCAGGAAGTTGGGAAACCACACCACGCCGGCGGCGTCGGTGTCGGACCAATGGACCTTCTTGCGGATCTGAAAAAAGCTGGGCACATCGGGAGTATAGCGGACGGCCGACTCCCCTTAGAATCCACGCATGAGAGCAATGGCGGCCCTGGCGATGGTGACGGCGGCGGCGGCGATCGTGGCCGGGCAATCACCAGCCGCGCCGCCGCCGGGCACGGTCGACGACTTCCGCGCCGCCGTGCAGAAGGTCCTGGACGAGACCGGCGTGCCGGGCGCGGGCATTGCCCTGGTGCGCCAGGCCGGGGTCGAGTGGGCCGGCGGCGTGGGCCTCGCCGATCGCGAGCGGCGGACGCCGGTCACGGCCGACACCCACTTCCGCGCCGGCTCGATCAGCAAGACGTTTGTCGCCATGGCGCTCGTGCAGTTGTCGGAGGACGGCGACGTGGACCTCGACACGCCCATCGCCGAGATCGCCTCGGAAGTGCCGTTCGGCAACGCCTGGGAGGCCGGCGACCCGGTGCGGGTCATTCACCTGCTGCAGCACACGGCCGGCTTCGACGACATGCACTTCAACGAGATCTATAACGTCGAGGATCCTCCGGACCTGCCGCTGATCGACGTGCTGCGGCGCAACCCGCGATCGCGCGACGTGCGCTGGCGGCCGGGGACGCGCGTGTCGTACTCCAATCCCGGCTACGCGGTGGCCGGCTATCTGGTCGAGAAAATCACCGGCCAGCCGTACGAAGACTTCATCGCCGAGCGCACCTTCACGCCGATTGGCATGACCACCAGCAGCTTCCGCCTGACCCGCGAGGATGAGGCCCTGCTCGCGAAGGGCTACCGTGGCCGGACCGGCCCGCCGGTCCCTTACACGCCAATCTACCTGCGGCCCGCCGGCAACCTGCACACCTCGGCGGCCGAACTCGGCCGCTTCGTCCACGTGCTGCTCAACTGGGGCGAAACCGCGGAGCAGCTCGTGATCGATCCCGAGTACCTGAGCAACATGGAGCATCCGCGCAGCTCGCTCGCGTCGGAGGCGGGCCTGCGCCTCGGCTACGGCTCGGCCATCGCCGCGTCAACCGCCGAAGGCTTCCCGATGCTGGGCCACGGCGGCGGCATCGACGGCTTCTCGTCGCTCTACGCCTATTCGGCGGCCCGCGATGTCGGCTACGTGGTGCTGCTCAACTCCACGCATTCGCCGGACGCCCTGCGGCGGATTTCTCAACTCGCCGTGCGCTACCTGAAGGCCGACGTCGAGCCGCCGGTCAAGCCGAGGGTCGCGCTGCCGGCCGCCGTTCTCGAACGCTACGCGGGGTACTACCACCCGGCCAATCCACGGAGCCAGGCCGTCGCGTTCCTGGAGTGGCTGGTGACCGGAACCACGGTCAGCACCACCACCACGGGCCTGCGCCTCGATCCGGTGTTCGCCAGGGGCGAAGACCTGATCCCGGTTGCCGACAACCTGTTCCGGAGGGAAGCCGATGCGGACGCAACGCTGGTGTTCACCACGGACGAGGCCGGCGCCATGGTCATGACCGGCGGCATGACGTATTCCGAGCGGCGCCCACGATGGCTGATCGAGGTCGTCCGATGGCCGGTGTTCGGATCGCTGGCGCTCGTCCTGACGCCGGTCGCGGTGTTGATCGCGTGGGGCGTGCACGCGAGGCGCGCCACGCCCTCGGGCTTCTGGTGGACGAAGAGCACGCTGCTGCTCGCCTGCACCGGCGTGCTGCTGGTCGTGCTGGGCGTGATGAACGGATCCGACCGCAGCCTCGGCACCCGGAACGCGTGGACCGCGGCCATCTTCTTCGGCTCCATCCTGCTGCCGGCGGCCGCCATCCTCTCGCTGCTATTCACGCTCGACGCGTGGCGGCGCGGCGCGGGCCCGTGGCTCCGCGCCTACGCCCTCACCGTGTCGTTGTGTGCCTGCCTGCTGACGGCCTACCTGTCGTACTGGGGGATGGTCGCATTCCGACCGTGGTCATGGTAGCCACAACAGGGCGTCACCCCCCGGCATCACGCGTGTCCAACGGCGACCGTAACCCGCAAATAGGTCGCGGGTATCGACGTGGCGTGGGTACTTGTGTTCTGGGCGCTGAACAACTCTTCGAGCTCCTTCTGCAGGTCCGCGGCCCGGCCGCTCTTTTCGGCGGCTTCGAATGCGTTCATGGTTGGCCCGTAGTACGTCCTGAATTCATCCACGAATTGTGCCGGTGGGCCGCCGAAGTTGAAAACGAAGGTGTCGCGAGCGAAGGAAATGTCCGCCGCAGGGATTCCGGCGCCGCCAAACCGCTCGATCACGTGGCTCTCGATGCCCCACGTCATGGGGCTGATAAAACCTTCTGGTGGCGGTGGCGTATAGGCTGAGGCGATTTTCAAGATCTGCGCCACGAGTGTTGGATCGTTGGGAATCCAATTGCCCATGACGATCCGACCTCCCGGCCGCGTCACGCGCACCATCTCTTTCGCGACGTCGAACGGTTTGGGCGCGAACATCGCGCCGAAGATACTGACGACGGCGTCAAAGGCGTGATCCGGCTGCGGGTGCAGATTGGTCGCGCAGCCCTCCAGGAACGTGCAATTCGCAAGGCCATGCGCCGCGGCCCGCCTGTTCCCGGCCTCGACCAGGTTCCTCGCAATGTCCACGCCCACCACGTCCGCTCC
>CAYGMD010000247.1:0-6196 GCA_964350785.1 uncultured Acidobacterium sp.
GACGTTCTCCTCGATCATCACGCTGCCCATGTCGTTGGCCCCGAACGCCAGGCTCAACTGGCCGACCTTGCCGCCCTGGGTGACCCACGACGCCTGCAGGTTGTCGAAATTGTCGAGCACGAGCCTGGCAATCGCCAGCGTGCGCAGGTACTCGATCCCGGTCGCTTCGGTGCCGCCGCGCTCGGTGTGCTCCGGCTGGTAGCTCCAGGCGATGAAGGCGGTGAAGCCGCCGGTTTCGTCCTGCAGGGCGCGCAGCCGCAGCATGTGCTCGAGCCGCTCTTCGTCGGTCTCGACGGTCCCGTACATCATCGTCGCCGTGGTGCGCAGCCCGGCGAGGTGGGCGTGACGCATGACGCCCAGCCACTCATCGGCCGACGCCTTGGCATAGCAGTTCAGCGCCTTGCGCACGCGGTCGACGAGGATCTCCGCGCCGCCGCCGGGCACGCTGTCGAGACCGGCGGCAATCAGCCGCTGGATCACCTCGGGCACCGGCAGCTTCGAGGTGCGCGAGATGTGCAGCACTTCGGGGGGCGACAGGGCGTGGAGCTTGAATTCGGGGAAGCGCTGCTTCACGCCGCGGAACAGGTCCTCGTACCACGCGAGCGGCAGGTCGGGATTATGGCCGCCCTGCAGCAGCAACTGGCCGCCGCCCAGCGCGCGGGTCTCCTCGATCTTCCGGTAGATCTCGTCGAAGCCCAGCACGTAGCCTTCGCCGTGACCCACTTCACGGTAGAACGCGCAGAAGTTGCAGCGCGCGACGCACACGTTCGTGTAGTTGACGTTGCGGTCGATGATGTAGGTGACGACGCCTTCGGGATGCTTGCGGCGGCGCACCCCGTCCGCCATGCGGCCGAGCCAGTACGTAGGGGCGTGCCGATACAGCTGTAACGCCTCGTCTGCGGTCAGCCGGCCGCCCGCCTCGATTCGCTGCTCGAACGCCTTCAGATCCATGGCTATTGATAGAAACGCAGGGGTTTGAGCGCGATGGCCACGCCCACTTCGACGCCCAGTTCAAAGAAGCGCCGCAGGCCGGCGGCCTCGCGATCGCCCAAGCCGTACTTGAGATTATCACGCAGATACACCAGCGACCTGGCCTCGCGGGCGGCGTCTCCGTCACCGGCGACCTGAGCGAGACGCGGCAGGTTGGCCTCGCCCTGCCGGCGGGCCGCGAGCAGGGCGGCGCACTGTGCCGGGGATACCGCGCCCTGGCGCCCGGTCCACATGGCGTAGACAAACGGCAGCCCCGTGAGGGCGCGCCATTCGCCGCCCAGGTCGTACTTCACCAGGCCCCGCGCCGCGGCGTCGATCTCGAGCGCCGGGTCGCCGATGACCAACGCCGCATCCGCCGTGGCGAGCATGGTATCCAGATCGGGGGCCGACGGCGTGAAGGCCGGCGCAATGCCCCACCGCTTCGCGCACAGGATGCGGGTCAGCGCCGCCGAGGTCCGCGAGCTCACGTCGAGCGCAAGGGAGCGGACCTGGGCGATCGGCACCTTCGAAAACACGGCCACCGAGGCCACGTCGCCGTCCGAGGCAATGGCGACGTCGGGCACGATCCAGTAATCCTCGGCGCCGCGCAGATACTCGATCGCGGGAATGAGACCCAGGTCGACCCGCCCTTCATGCAGCAGCATGGCGCAGACCGCGGGCACGTCGAAGCGCACGTCGAACTGCTCGGGGATCGCGTCGAGGCCGTAGATCAGGGGCTTGGTGTTCAGGTACGACACCGCGCCCAACCGCAGAGCGGTCACAGCGGCTTGCCCTGAGCGAGCGGCGAGGCTCCGCCTCGCTGCGAGTCGAAGGGCGTCCGATCGCGAGGCTGCAGGCCCGCCGCGGCGATGTTGCGCGTCACGTCCTCGAGCGACGTGCGGCGGCGGCCCAGCGACTCGTCATCGGTGATCGAGACGCGGTCGAGGTCGTTGGCGCCAAAGGTCAGCGCGACCTGGGCCAGCTTGGGGCCATACTGCGCCCAATCCACCTGCACCATCGGCACCCCCGGCAGCGCCAGCCTGGCCAGCGCCACGGCCCGCACATCGTCGTAGCCAGTGGTCGGCACGGCCACGGACTGCTCGCGCGACAGCGGCGCGATGGTGGTGAGCCAGGGGAACCGGGCGGCCAGGGCACGGGCGCGAATCAGCATGGGCGTGCGGCCTTCGGCGTTGGGCTTCTGCAACGACAGGCACTGTACGGTCAGGCCCGCGTCCTGGCAGGCCTGCAGCGCGGTTTCGGCGTCGGCGAGGCAATCGAGCGGCGCCTCGACAATGGCGCCCAGTCCGGCCTGCTTCAACTGGCGCAGCACGTCGGCCAGGTCTCCCCAGCCGCGGTCGACGATCTCGGCCAGCGAAAAGCCCGTCACCATGGCGCCCTCTGCCTCGGCGGTGACTTGCCTGGTGAGCGCAACGGCTTCGGCCACCGTGGCCGGCAACTCACTCAGTCGAATCTCGGCACCCTTGGTATCCTTGGCACCCTCGGCACCCTTGGCACCTTGTATTTCCACGACCCGCACGAAGGTAACAAAGTCGCCGACGCGGGCACGGCGCACCTCGTCGGCCAGCATGCCCAGCGACAAGATGTCGGCGGTGGCGAGTTCGTCGAGCTCCGCGGCGGTCAGCGCCTCGTTGGCCCGCGCGCGCTGCGCGATCGCTAGATTGATACTCACGGCTGGTGCCCCATCAGTTCCACAATCCTCATGGCCAACGCGAGCGCCGCGCGGCCTTGTTCACCGCTCACCGCCGGCGCGCGGCCGTCACGGACCGCGCCCAGGAAATCCTCGAGCTCGCCCTTCAAGGCTTCGTCGCCGGCCACTTCCAGCTTACCGCCGCCAATCGTCGGCGCTCCAGTGGGCTGCGGCACCAGGCGCCACAGTTCCACTTCCCGCGCGGCGGTATCGATCGACACGTAGGCGTCCTGCTGGAAGAACCGAATCTTGCGGACCGGTTCCCGGCTGATGCGACTGGCCGTCAGGTTGGCAATGCAGCCATTCGCGAAACGCAGGCGCGCGTTGGCAATGTCGATGCGCGGCGTCAGCACGGGCACGCCCACAGCTTCGACTCCTTCGACCTCACTCGGCACCAGGCTCAGGATCAAGTCGAGGTCGTGAATCATGAGGTCGAGCACGACGTCGATGTCGAGGCTGCGGCCGGGCAGTTGCCCCAGGCGATGCACCTCGATGAACCGCGGATCCTTCAAGTGGGGGCGGGCCGCCATCACCGCCGGGTTGAAGCGCTCGCTGTGCCCGACCGCCAGCACCACGCCGCACGACCTGGCCGCGGCAATCAGCGCATCGGCCTCGGCAATGGTCTGGGTGATGGGCTTCTCGACGAGGGTGTGCACGCCCGCCTCGAGCAGGCCTTGAGCGATCCGCGCATGGCTCTCGGTCGGCACGGCAACCACGGCCACATCAATCTTGCCTGGCACCTGGCCGACGTTGGCATACGCCGTCGTGCCACGCTCGGCGGCCACCTGGCCGGCCCGCTCCGCGTCGGTGTCGACCACGCCGGCCAGCGTCACGCCCGGCAGCGCGGCCAGGATGCGCGCATGGTGCTTGCCCAGGTGCCCGACGCCGACGACCACTGCCCTCACTTCTGCCTCCCGACAATCGCAATGCCGGCTTCATTCGCCGAGGCGAAGAACGCCTCGCGATCGAAGATCAGGGTCCGGCCGGCATCGAGCGACAGCACCTTGGCGCCGGCCACGCGCATGGCCTGGATGGTCGCCAGCCCGACGATCGGCACGTCGAACCGCATGTCCTGGTTCGGCTTGGCGACCTTGATGATGGCCACGCCGTCGCCGGCCAGGTGTCCGGCCCGGGCGATGGTTTCGTCGGTGCCCTCCATCGCCTCGACCGCCACCACCGCCAGGTGCTTGACCGCGATGGTCTGACCAATGTCGAGGCCGGCAATGGCGTCGGCCATGCGATAACCGAACTCGAGATCCTTGCGTTCGGCTTCGCTGGGGGCGCGGGCGCCCAACTGCCCCGCCCGGGCGAGCAGGGGTTCCAGGAAGGCCGTCGAGTTGATCAGCTCGACGCCGTGCTCGCGCATCAGGTCGGCCACGGCGGCAATCAGCGCGTCGGTGTTCATCGCCTTGACGCGCGACAACAGCGACATGGCGGTCAGGTCGGGCACGAAGCCGCCAAAGATCTTGATGTGCTTGACCTGCCCGGCCATCACCGCCTGGGTCAGGCCGGCGTCCTTGAGAATCTTGAGGAAGGTGCCCAGCTGGCCGATCGAAATCCAGTGGACGGCGGCCTTCGGCTCGCGCGCGGCGGCCTCGTCGATGTCCTTCGAGGCCTCTTCCTTCAGGGCAATGACGGTGACGTCGTAGCCGAGCGAGCGCGCGGCGTCGAGCACCAGGAACGGGAAGCGCCCGTTTCCCGCAATCAGGCCGATCTTCATCAGTCTTCGGCGGACTCTTCCGCCTTCTTGCCCGCGCGCCGCAGGATGACCCCGCGCGACGCGCTGCGGATGAACTGCACCAGGTTGTCGACCTCGGGGCACGCCAGCGCCGCGTCCTTCTCGATCTGCAGCAACGCCTGGGTCGTGTTGAGCTTCGACTGCAACAGGTAGCGGTAGGCCGCGCGCAGCTTCTTCAGCGTGTCGTCCGAGAAGCCGCGGCGCTTCAAGCCGATCAGGTTCAGGCCGAACACGCGCGCCGGGCGGCTGCCCACCGTGCGCCCGTACGGCAGCGCGTCCTTGGTAATCACCGAGTAGCCGCCGATGAAGGCATAGGGGCCGACGCGGCAGAACTGGTGGACGGCCGACCCCGCGCTCACGTTGACGAAGTCCGAGACCGACACGTGCCCGCCCAGCGTGGCGTGGGGGCCGAAAATGGTCTCGTTGCCGACGTGGCAGTCGTGCGCCACGTGCACGTAGTTCATGAACAGGTTGCGGTGGCCGATGGTCGTCACGCCGCCGCCACCCGCGGTGCCGCGGTGAATCGTGACGAACTCGCGGAAGATGTTGCCCTCGCCGATCACGAGCTCGGTCGGCTCGCCCTTGTACTTGAGGTCCTGCGGCGGCAGACCGATCGATGCGAACGGATAGATCTCGGTGCCGTCGCCAATCGTCGTGTGGCCGTCGACCACGGCCGACGCGCCAATCCGGCAGTTGCGGCCAATCCGGACCTGCGGGCCGATGGTGGCAAAGGCGCCGACGATGGTGCCCGGGCCGATGACGGCGCCCTGGTGCACGCGCGCCGACGGATCGATCGCGGCGCTGGGCGTAATCATCAGCACGAGCTCGGCCTCGGCGACGGCCTGGCCGTCGACATCGGCCAGCGCGGCCGCCCGCACGAGCGAGCCCTTCGGTTCCTGGAGCGTGACGGTGAGCCGGAGGCGGTCGCCCGGCACCACGGGCCGGCGGAACTTGGCGCCGTCGACGCCGCGCAGGTGCACGCGCGAGGTCGGGTACGCCCCGGCGCGATCGAGCAGCAGCGCGGTGGCGACCTGCGTCAGGGCCTCGATCATCAACACCGCGGGCATCAGGGGTTTGCCCGGGAAGTGACCCTGGAAGAAATCTTCGTTGACGGTGACGTTCTTGATCGCGACCATCCGCTTTCCCGGCTCATGCTCGTCGATGGTGTCGACCAGGAGCGAGGGAAAGCGATGGTTCAGGCGCTCGAGCACCGCGGGGAAACCGGCGATCACCGGCCGGGCGGCTTGGTGGGCGCGGCCGGCTTGGCCGTGGCGGGCTTGGCCGAATCAAGCTTCTTGATGATCTCGGCCGAGATGTCGAGCGCCGAATCCGCCCACACCAGGCCGGCATCCGGTCCGTTGAAGATGAACTGCAAGCCCATCTCGCCGGCCACCTGCTGCAGCACCGGCTCGAGCCGCTGCTGGAACTCGCCCTGCAGGGTCTGCTGCAGTTCCTGCACTTCCGCCTGCGCGTCCTGCGTGAAGCGCTGGACCTCGACGTTGATCTTCTCGATCGACTTCTGCAGCTCGGCGGCGGCCGCCGGGTTCATCACGGCGCCGTCTTTTTCGAGGCGCGCCTGCATCTGCGCCAGCTGCGTCTGCTTGTTGGTGAGCTCGGCCGCCTTCTTCTGCTGCAGGGCCTGGATGCGCGTGGTCGCGACGCGGCCGTCGGCCGACTCGTTGGCAATGCGCTGCAACACGACATAGGCCACCTTGGCGCCCTGCGGGAACGGCCGCGGGGCGGCAGGCGCTTGAGCAGGAAGTGTTCGATGTCGTCGACAA
>CAYGMD010000248.1:0-6195 GCA_964350785.1 uncultured Acidobacterium sp.
ATAGCGGATCGCGTGGATCCAGTGCGCGGCGCCGATGCTGCAGCAGTCGCCGTCGCCGGTGTTGACGAACACGGTCAGGTCGGGCCGCGCCATCTTCACCCCTTCGGCAATCGGCAGCGCGCGGCCGTGAATGCCGTGGAAGCCGTAGGTCTTCATGTAGTGTGGCAGGCGGCTCGAGCACCCGATGCCGGACACGAACACGGTCTTCTCGGGCCGCAGCCCCTCGTCGCGGCACAACCGCTGCACGGCGGCCAGAATGGCGTTGTCGCCGCAGCCCGTGCACCAGCGCGGCACCCCGCCCTGGTAGTCCTCGAGCTCGTGGCGCTCGTCGCACATCTGCAGCAGGCACTCGGTCGCGGACATCGTGCTCATGGCGTGGCCACCTTTCCCGGCACCCGGGCGAGCTTCTCGCTGATGGCCCGGCGGATCGTGCTCGGCCTGATCGGCTGGCCCCTGACCTCGCTGAAGCAGTCGACGTCGACCAGGTAGCGCGCCCGCAGCAGCATCGCCAGCGCCGAATAGCGGCGATTGGTGTCGTCGATGATCGCATCGTCCGGGCGGTCGCTCCAGTTGCTTTCGATCGTCATGACCTGGTCGAAGCCCTGCATGATTTGCTTGATCCCCGGCGGCAACGGCTGCAGGAACCGCAGGTGCATGGACGACACCTTGCGGCCCTCGGCGCGCAGCGACCCGACCGCCTCCTCGATGGCCCCCCTGGTGCTGCCCCAGCCAATCACCAGCAGGTCGCCGGTCGCAGGGCCGACCACCTGCGGCGGCGCCAGCGTCTTCTGCAGCGCCGCCAGCTTCAGGCTGCGGGCCCGCAGCCCCTGCTCGTTGCTGTCGGCATCGTAGGCCACGTGGCTGTCACGGTCGTGGGCCAGGCCGGTCAGCGTGTGCATGCCGCCGGGCTGCCCCGGGATGAACCGGCGGGCGAGGCCGGTGGTGTCGTCCCAGTCGTAGGGCCTGGCCCCGTCTGGCACCCCGCTCTGGTCCACCGGCGGCGCCATCCAACTGTCGCTGAAGACCGGCCGCGGGAACGGCTGCTGCGAGGTGGCCAGCGTCGCGTCGGACAGGACGACCACCACCATGTTGAAGGTCTCGGCAATCCGGCGGGCGGTGATGATCGAGTAGAAACAGTCCTCGATGGTGGACGGCGCCATGACCACATTCGGCGCGTCGCCATGGCTGCCGAACATCGCCGTCAGCAGGTCGCCCTGCTCGGTCTTGGTCGGCTGCCCGGTGCTCGGCCCGCCGCGCTGGACGTTGACTACCACCAGCGGAATCTCGCCCATCACCGCCAGCCCGATGCCCTCCTGCTTGAGCGAAAACCCCGGGCCCGACGTGATGGTGACCGCGCACTTGCCGGCATAGGACGCGCCGATGGCAAAGGCGCAGGCGGCAATCTCGTCTTCCGCCTGGTGCACGATGCCGCCAACCTTCTCGAAGACCTCCGACAGGTAGTGCGAGACAGAAGTGGCCGGCGTGATGGGATACATCGCGCAGACCTCCATGCCGGAGGCGAGCACGCCGAGCGCCAGCGCCGTGTTGCCGTTCACCACGATCTGCGGCTCGGTCGAGCGGACCGCCGGGATGCGATAGCTGAAGTCGAGGTGGGTGCCCGCCCACCGATGGCCGGCTTCGAGCAAGGCGATGTTGGCGTCGACGACGTGCGGGTCCTTCTTGCCGAACGTCTGCACGACCTGATCCACCGCGAGTGTCAAATCGAAGCTGTAAAGCCGGCACAGCAGCCCCAGCGCGAACATATTCTTGCCGCGCCGCGCATCCGCGACCAGCGTGCGGCACTCCTGCTCCATCGGGATTTCGCGCACCCGGTAGCCCACCGCCACCAGCCGATCGTAGGTCTCGACATAGGCCGCCGCGATCCGCGCGTCGGCGTGGTGGCGCCACATGTCCTCGAGCAGGATGATGCAGTCGGACTTGAGCTCCCGCGCCCGCACCCGCCCCAGCAGGACCTGCTCGTTGAAGGCCACCACGAGATCGGTCTGATCGCCGCCGTTGGTCACCTGGCCCGAGCCGATGCGGATGCGAACGCCGCTGGCGCCGGCCACGCTCCGCGCCGGCGGGCGGATCTCGGCCGGGATGATCTCCGTGGTCCAGACGCCGTTGCCCATCTGCGCCGCGATCGAGCCCAGCGACTGCCCGCACTTCTGCGCGCCTTCACCCGAGTCGCTGATGACCTCGACGATGTGCTCTTTCAGCGTCATCACGGCCACGGCTCACCTCATCCTTCCGCCTTCTCACTTCTCACTTCTCACTTCTTGCCTCTCACCTCACCGCGACCCTCACGAAGTTGCGTTCGCGCGTGTCGATGCCGAACAGCGTGTCGGCCCCGCCCCGGTCCCCCGCCCGATAGGGACGGCCGGGATCGCGGATGCCGAGGTACGCCTTCATGCTGCGCGCGGCCCTGCGGCCCGCGCCCATGGCTTCGATCACCGTCGCCGCGCCGGTGACGATGTCCCCGCCGGCGAACACGCCCGCCACCGAGGTGGCCAGCGTCTCGTCGGTGGCGATGTAGCCTCGCCGGTCCAGTGCGAGCGATGAGGTCTGGCCCATGATCGGGTTGGCATTGGTACCGATCGCGTAAACCACCAGATCGGCCTCGAAGTCGAAGTCGCTGCCGGCCACCGGGACCGGCCGGCACCGGCCCGACTCGTCGGGCTCGCCCAGCTCCATGCGCACACACCGCATGCCGCGGACGTTGCCGCCGCCGTCGTCCAGGATCGACACCGGGCTCGTCAGCCAGTGGAACGTGATCCCTTCCTGCTCGGCATGATGCAGTTCCTCCGCCCGGGCCGGGGCCTCGAGGCGCGACCGGCGGTAGATGCAGTGCACCTCCTCCGCGCCGAGCCGGAGCGCCACCCGCATGGCGTCCATGGCCGTGTTGCCCGCGCCCACGACGGCGACCCGGCGCCCACTCGGCAGGGGCGTGTCGTAGGAGGCGTCCCTGGCTCGCATCAGGTTGCAGCGCGTCAGCAGTTCGTTGGCCGAGAGCACGCCGTTCAGCGAATCCCCGGGGATCCCGAGCATCGTCGGATACCCGGCGCCGACCCCGACAAACACCGCGTCGAAGCCCATCTCGTCGATCATCTCCTCGAGGGTGAACAGGCGTCCGACCAGCGTGTTGCACTCGAACTGGACGCCGAGCTTTTTCAGATTTTCGATCTCGGCGTCAATCACCGCGTTGGGGAGCCGGAAATCCGGGATGCCGTACTTCAGCACGCCGCCCGCTTCGTGGAAGGCTTCGTAGACGGTGACGTGGCACCCGGCCTTGGCCATGTCGGCCGCGCACGCCATGCCGGCCGGTCCCGAGCCGACGATGCCGATCTTGAAGCGGCCTGGTTCGATGAACGGGATGTTGACCCAGCCTTCGGCGATGGCCGTGTCGCCGACGAACCGCTCGAGCCGTCCGATCGCGACGGCCTCCAGCGCGGCACCCACCGTGCAGGCGCCTTCGCACTGGCTCTCCTGCGGGCACACACGCCCGCACACCGACGGCAGCAGGTTGGTGCCTGTGATCACGTCGTAGGCGCCGCGCAGGTTGCGTTCGCCGATCTTCTTGATGAACCCGGGAATGTCGATGCCCACCGGGCAGCCAGCGATGCACGGCTCATCCGGGCAGTGCAGGCACCGCTCCGATTCGCGGAGCGCCTCGTCCAGCGTGTAGCCACAGGCCACTTCCTCGAAGTTCCTGGCCCGAACCCGTGGCTCCAGCTCGCGCATCGGCGTGCGCGCCTGCGGGATGCTGCGAATCGTTCTCTTCGCCATCGCTCCGCCGCCTTATCCGCCCAGCGCGTCGTTGTCCGGCAGCTCGAGCAGCTCGCCCTGCTCGGCGCTGCCCGGGGTCAGCGCGTCAAGGGCGCTCGGCCCCACCTGCCTGGTCATGCGGCAGCTCTCGGACCAGCGCTCCTGCGCCGCCTGCTCCTCGGTCGTGTAGCGCCGCAGCCGGACCATCAGGTCGTCGAAGTCCACCAGGTGGCCGTCGAAGTCGGGGCCATCGACGCAGGCAAACTTCACCTGCCCGCCGACCTTGACCCGGCATCCGCCGCACATCCCGGTCCCATCCACCATGATCGGGTTGACGCTGACGATGGTCTTGATCTGGCGGGCGCGCGTGGCCTCGGCGCACGCCTTCATCATCACGGGAGGACCGATGGCGACCACCTCGTCGATGTCGTCGTGGCGATCCAGCGCGACCTTGATGCCGTCGGTGATCAGGCCCTTGAGGCCGGCGGTGCCGTCGTTGGTGCACAGGATGAGTTCGTCGCAGCACGACGCGAACTTGTCCTGCCAGAACACCAGGCCCCTGGTCCGGAACCCGAGCACCGCGATCACGTAGGCGCCGCTGTCCTTGAAGCCCCGCGCCTGCGGAAAGATTGGCGCCACGCCCAGGCCGCCGCCCACGCACACCACCTTCCTGGCCCTGGTGGTCGGACTGGGGATGCCCATGGGACCCACCATCGCGTACAGCGACGTGCCCACCCGGCATTCCTGCTGCATTTGCCTGGTGGTCTTGCCGACGGCCTGAATGACCAGCGTGATGGTGCCCTTGCTGCGGTCGAAATCCGCAATGGTGAGCGGGATCCGCTCGCCGTGGGCGTCGAGCATGACGATGACGAACTGCCCGGGCCTGGCCGCCTTGGCCATCAAGGGATGGCGTACCTCGAGCAGGTAAGTGACCTCGGAGAAATCCTCTCGTGCCACGATCTCGAAGCCGGCCATGTCACCCGCCTATGCCCCCAGCATACGCCTCCGGGCGATGGGTGAACACCCCTTGCCGCAAGCCGGCACGGAAGCCGCCCGCGGGGTCGCCAGACCGCCGCGGAAAGGTGTCTACGGCCTGCCGTTCACGAACGGCGTCAATACCGCCGTGATGAACCGGTGCGTCGGCGTGGGCACGCCCGCCTCCTTGCCAAGCCGCACCACCGCGCCGCTCAACCACGGCAACTCGAGCCGGCGTCCGCGCTCGAGGTCTTCGAGCATCGACGACTTCGAGCTTGCCGGAAAGTTGCGGATCAGGGCGAGGGTGTCGTCCATCAAGGTCGCCGGAAACGTAATGCCTCGGGCCCGGCCGACCGCAATCACCTCGTCGATCGCCGTCATCATCATCGCGAACAACTCTTCGTTGTCGCGTACCACCCCCATCGGCGACCTCGTGACCGTGGTCATCCCGCTCCACGTCGACAGGCGCACGAACTTGGTCCAGAGGTCGGCCTCGATGGTGGTGCTGGCCCTGGCCTGGAACCCGGCACGAAGGCCGGCCTTCTCAAACGCCACCAGGCGCGGCGAACGTGAACCGTCGCGCTCGCCGAACACCAGTTGCTGGGCGGTGGTGTGGCGCAGGTGTCCGGGCTTGTCGATCACGATCACGATGTAGGCCACGCCGCCGGCGACGTGATCGGCCCCGACGTGCCTGGCCACCATGTCGACCGCGTCGACGCCGTTCTGCAGCGTGATGACGACCGTGTCCAGCCCAATCAGCGGTTTCAGCGCGGCGGCCGCCGCGTCCACGTCGTACAGTTTCACGGTGAACAGCACGACATCGACCGACCCGACGTGGGCGGGATCATCGGTCGCCCGAACAGTGGGCAGGTGCAATGCGGCGTGTGGACTTTCGATGTGGAGGCCGCCCCGCTGCAGGGCCGCCAAGTGTGAGCCACGGGCAATGAACGTGACGTCTTCGCCGGCCGCGGCCAGCCGGCCGCCGAAATACCCTCCCACGCCGCCCGAACCGAATACCGCAATCTTCACAGCTTCACTGCATCCAGACTGACGACGGGTTCGTCGCCGATGACGGCCGCGTTGTGCACGGTGCCGCGCGGGATTTCAATCCAGTCGCCCGCCGTGAGCACCTTCATGTGACCGCGCACGACCAGGCGGAAGCGGCCGGAGACAACGGCGTCGATCTTGTCGACGCCGTGTTTGTGGTCGGGAAACACCGTGCCGGGTTGGTAGACGTAGCGCGCCACGGTGAAGCCAAGCGACTCGAGCTTGGCGCGCAGGGCGGCCTCGGTGACCGGGCCGTCCGAAGGGTTCCAGCGGTTGATCGCCATTGGCAATGTGGCGTCCGCCTTCAGGCGGACCTTGCCCGGCTAAAGCCGGATGCCACAGCTGCTTACGCGCCGGCGGCGGGTTCGGCGGGCATGCCGGGCACGGTGCCGCCCGCCAGTTCCTGGT
>CAYGMD010000249.1:0-6090 GCA_964350785.1 uncultured Acidobacterium sp.
GTCAGCCTCTCACCATCCTCCTTAGGGCGCCAGCCGAACGGCTGGCGCCCTATTTTTTTGTCCCGCCGGGCCCTTCCCGCCGTCCGTTCGCGAAACGCCGTTCCACCAGCGCACACCAATCGCCATGCTACGCTTGCGCTGACTGATGCCCGATTCCTCACCACGCCTGGCCCGGTCTGCCGGGGTCTTCGGGCTGGCCACGTTCGCGAGCCGTATTCTCGGGCTGGTTCGGGATCAGGTCCTCTCCTACTACTTCGGCGCCGAAACCACGGCCGACGCGTTCCGCGTCGCGGGGCGCATTCCCAACCTCGTGCGCGACCTGTTCGCCGAGGGCGCCATGAGCGCGGCGTTTGTGCCGACCTTCACCAGGCAGCTCACGCTCCACGGCCGCGAGCGCGCGTGGAGCCTCGCCAGTTCGGTCATCAATTCGCTGATCCTGGTCACCGGCGTGCTGGTGATCGCCGGCATCGTCTTCGCCGAGCCGCTGGTGCGGACCTTCGCGCCGGAATTCAGCACCGTGCCGGGCCAGGTCGAGCTGACCGTTCACCTGACGCGCATCATGCTGCCCTTCCTGACCATGGTGGCGGTGGCAGCGGCGTTGATGGGCATGCTCAACTCGCTGGGCCACTTCTTCGTACCGGCGCTGTCGCCCGCCATGTTCAACGTCGCGGTGGTGGTCATCTCGATGGTGTTCATTCCGCTGGCGCCCACCCTGGGCGTGGCGCCGATCACGATCGTCGCGATCGGGACGCTGGTCGGCGGCCTCGGCCAGTTGCTCATTCAATGGCCGCCGTTGCGCCGGGAAGGGTTTCGCTATCGCCCGATCATCGACGTCAAGGACGAGGGGCTGCATCGCGTGCTGCTGCTGATGGGGCCCGGCACCATCGGCATGGCGACGACGCAGATCAACGTCTTCGTCAACACCATGCTCGCAACCAGCGCCGGCACCGGCGCGGTGACCTACCTGGATCTCGCGTTCCGGCTGATGTACCTCCCGATCGGCCTGTTTGGCGTGTCGATCGCGGCCGCCTCCACGCCCGCGGTGTCGCGGCTGGTGGCGGAAGGCGACACCGCGCGCGTCCGCGCGACCCTCGCCGGCGCGATCACGTTGATGCTGCTGCTGAACGTGCCGGCGACACTCGGCCTGATGGCGCTGGCGCAACCGATCGTCGCGGTGATCTTCGAACGCGGCCGGTTCACCGCCGCCGACACGCTGGCGACCGCCGCCGCCCTGCAGTTCTACGCGCTGGGACTGGTCGGCTACTCGGTGGTGCGCATTGTCTCGCCCACCTTCTACTCGCTGCACAAGAGCCGGATCCCGGTGATGGTGAGCATGGCGTCGGTGGTCGTGAACGTCGCCTTCAACTGGTGGCTGGTCGGGCGCCTGGGCTTTCGCGGCCTGGCGCTGGGCACGTCGATCACCGCGCTCTTGAACGCGAGCGTCCAGTTGTGGCTCATGCGCCGCGAGTTGGGCGGCATCGACGGCGACCGCATCCTCCGCTCGCTGGGCCGGATCGCCCTCGCCTCAGCGGCCATGACGGCCGCGGCGTGGGGCGTCAACGCGGCGTTGACGGCGTGGTTGCCGGGACAGGCGTTCGCGCTGCAGGTCGTCCGCTTGTCGGCCAGCATTGCGGCGGCGCTGCTGACGCTGGCCGTCGCCGCCCAGGTCCTGCGCATCCGGGAATTCGGTGAGGCGCGCGACCTGGTGCTGGGCCGGTTCAGGCGGATGGTGAAGTGAAGGACCGCGGCTGGCTGGGGCTTCACACGTCGATCTGGAAGATCGCCTCGACCCACGTCGTCGTTGACGGCTACACCAACATCTACGCGCCGCTGCTGCCGCTGCTGATCCCGCACCTCAACCTGTCGCTGGCCACGGCCGGTACGCTTGCCATGTGCTTCCAGATGGCCAATTCGGTGTCGCAACTCGGCTTCGGCGCGCTGGCTGATCGCTGGCGGCCGCGCTTGCTCGTCATGGCCGGGCCGCTGGCCGCGGTCGTGATCCTCAGTCTCGTCGGGCTTGCCACGTCGCCGTTGATGCTGGGGTTGATCCTGGTGGCCGGCGGACTCGGCGGCGCCGCGTTCCATCCGCCGGCGGCGGCGCTGGTCTACCGCCTGGCCGACCATCGCAAGGGCCTGGCGATGTCGACCCACCTGTCGGGCGGCGCGCTCGGCTTCTCGGCCGCGCCGATCCTGTTTGCCCCGTTCATCGCCTACATGGGCTTGCGCTGGTCGCCGCTCATCATGATCCCCGGGCTGATCGCGCTGGCGTGGACGCTGCGCCAGGTGCCGGTGTTCACGCTGCCGGCGGCGCACGAGCGGTCGACGCTGGCGACCTTGCGGCCGGCCGCCGTGCCGCTGACGCTGCTCTACCTGACCATCGTGCTGCGCACCGCGACCACCTACGGCTTCATGACGTTTACGCCGACGCTGTTGACGCGCCAGGGCTACACGATTGGCGAGGCCAGCATGGCGGTGTCGCTCTACCTCTTGGCCAGCGGCATTGGCGGGTTCATCGGCGGGCCGCTCGCCGACCGCATCGGGCCACGGCGCGTGATCCTGTGGTCGCTGGTCGCGGCGGTCCCGTTCATGGCGGTGGCGCCACGGCTGTCGCCGCTCGGCTTCACGGCGATGCTGGCGGTTGGCGGCCTGCTGCTGCAGTCGACCCTGCCCATCAGCGTGACCTTTGCGCAGTCGTTCGTGAAGGGCGGGGCGGCCACTGTGTCATCGCTGATGATGGGGTTTGCCTGGGGCGTGGGCAGCCTGGCGGTGCCGTTGATCGGCGCCGGCGCCGATCGCTTCGGCATCGAGAACACGCTGGGCGTGCTGGCGTTCCTGCCGCTGGTGGCCGCGGCGCTGGCGGCCGGGCTGCCGGGCAGGGAATCGGCGCGCGCCGGAATGGGAACGCCGGTCGCCCCGCTCCCGTAGTACGATTCGAGACGCGCATGGCCCGTTACCCGTCCTCTTCAGGCGCCTCGTATTCCTTCGGGCCGGGCGGCATCACGCCGGCCGTGAAGCTGTTGATCATCGCCAACGTGGTGATGTTCGTGCTCAACCTGATCGTGCCGGCCATGACGTTGCGGCTCGGCCTCGAGCCGCGCGCGGTGTTCGAGGACTTCGCCGTCTGGCAGCCGTTCACCTACATGTTCCTGCACAGCGTCGCCGGCGTGGGCCACGTGCTGATCAACATGCTGTCGCTGTGGATGTTCGGCACCGAGCTCGAGCGCACGTGGGGCACCCGGTTCTTCACGAAGTACTACTTCGTCACCGGCGTCGGCGCGGCCGCCACCAGCCTGCTGCTGTCGCTGTTCGTCGACGGCATTTACTACGCCGTCACGGTCGGCGCGTCGGGAGCGATTTACGGCCTGCTGCTCGGCTACGGCATGTATTTCCCCAACCGGCCGATTTACCTGTATTTCATCTTCCCGATTCCGGCGAAGTACTTCGTGATGATCGTCGGCGCGATCGCGTTCTTCTCGGCGCTCAGCGGGCCCGGTGGCGGCGTCGCCCACACGGCTCACCTCGGCGGGTTGGTGGTGGGCTACCTGTACTTGAAGGGCCTGCGCGCCCGGCCGTTCGACGAACTGAAGTACCGCTGGCTGCGGTGGAAGATGGGCCGCGCGCGCAGCAAGTTCGACGTCTACTCGGGCGGTCGCGCGTCAGACGATGGCTGGAAGAGCGACTGGAAGAAACACATTCACTAAGGTAACAAGTGAAAAGTAAGACGTGGGACGTCAGGGCTTCCCGCTGACGAACTTCTGCGCGGGGCGGAAGCCGGCCAGGCCGGCGATGATGTTGTCGGGGAACGCCTCGAGCGCGGTGTTGTACGCCGCGGCCAGGGCGTTGTAGCGCGTGCCGTCGATGTCGGCCTCGCCCGCCTGCTCGCGGGCATCGAGTTGCTTCCACTCCACCAGGATCTGTCGCCGCAACCGGTACAGGCGGTTGTAGGCCGCCAGGGCCCACAGGGCCAGGATGGCGAAGACGGCAATGGTGAAGAGGACGTTCATCGGGACCTGAGATCTGGGCCTTGGGCCTTGGGCCTGCGCCAGCCACAAGCCCCAAGTCTCAAGCCTTACTTTTTCTCGTGGAAGTAACTGTCGGTGCCGTCGAGCCAGTCGTGCCGGATGGGGCTGAAGATGTCCATCTCGAAGGTGTCGTCGATGGCCTCGGCCTGGTGCGGAACCCATGACGGAATGTGCAGGACCTCGCCTTCCCGCACGGTGATCTCCTCCCCGTTGATCAGGAACCGCAGGCCGCCCTGCAGAACATAGGTCATTTGCTCGCTTTCGTGCGAGTGCATGGGCACCAGCGCGCCCCGCTTGAGGTAGATCTGGGTCACCATTTCACGCTCGCCGGTGATGATCTTGCGGGAGATCATTTCGGTGACTTTTTCGAGCGCAATCTCGTCCCAGCGATAGAGGCGTACGGAGGGTGATGGCATAAGGATTTGGGCGACCCCGAGTTGGTCGAAGGGCCGGTTGGCGCGGATTATAGCATCGACCCGGATGGTATAATTTGCCCCACATGAAAGCATCGACGCTGGCATCCAGACCCGACGCGCGGACGGCGGCGGCCGCCGACACGAGCGCGCGCTGGGGCGGTCTCACACGCGATCAGTTACTGCGGGCGTACCGCACGATGCTGTTGTCGCGCCGCATCGACGACAAGGAGATCCAGCTCAAGAACCAGAGCCTGATCTTCTTCCAAATCAGCGGCGCCGGCCACGAGGCCGTGCTGACCGCGGCCGGCATGCACCTGCGCGCGGGCTACGACTGGTTCTACCCGTACTACCGCGATCGCGCGCTGTGCCTGCAACTCGGCATGACGCCGCTCGAGATGCTGTTGAGCGCGGTCGGCGCGAAGGACGACCCCAACTCGGGGGGACGGCAGATGCCCTCGCACTGGGGCCACAAAGCCCTCAACATCCCGTCGCAGGGCAGCCCCACCGGCACGCAGTGCCTGCAGGCGGTTGGCGCCGGCGAGGCCGGCATGCTCTACGAGCGCCTCACGGCGATCGACGGCCGCGAGGATCGCTTCCACGCCGACGAAGTGGTCTACATGTCCATCGGCGAGGGCGCCACCAGCGAAGGCGAGTTCTGGGAGGCGCTGAACACGGCGTGCACGCGCAACGTGCCGGTCCTGTTCGTGGTCGAAGACAACGGCTACGCCATCTCCGTCCCGGTCGAGGTCCAGACCGCCGGCGGCGACATCTCCAAGCTGGTCGAGTCGTTCCCCAACCTGCAGGTCTTCCGCTGCGACGGCACCGACTTCGTCGACAGCTACCGCACGCTTGGCGACGCGGTGGCGCGGGTCCGCCGCGAGCGCAAGCCGGCGTTCGTGCACGCCAAGGTGATCCGCCCGTACTCGCACTCGCTGTCGGATGACGAGCGTCTCTACAAGACGCCGGACGAACGCAAGGCCGAGGCCCTGCGCGATCCGCTGACCCGGATGCGGGCGTTCCTGCAGGCCGAGGGCCTGGCGACCGACGCCGACCTCGACGACATCGCCACGTCCGTCGACCGCGAAATCGCCGAGGCGACCGACGCCGCGCTGAAGGCGGCCAAGCCGGCGATCGACACCGCCAGCGCGTTCGTGTTCTCGCCCGACGTCGATCCGACCTCGGCGCAGTTCGAGACGCCGGCCGGGGCCGACGGCAAGCCCGACACCATGGTGGCGGCGATCAACCGCACGCTCAAGGACGAGATGGCGCAGAACCCGCGCATTGTCGTGTTCGGCGAGGACGTCGCCGACGCGAGCAAGGCGGCGGCGCTGGCCCACGTGCCCGGCAAGGGCGGCGTGTTCAAGGTCACGCACGGCCTGCAGAAGGCCCACGGCGCCGATCGGGTCTTCAATTCGCCCCTCGCCGAGGCCAACATCGTCGGCCGCGCCGTCGGCATGGCCACCCGCGGCCTCAAGCCGGTGGTCGAGATCCAGTTCTTCGACTACATCTGGCCGGCGATGATGCAGCTCAAGGACGAAATGTCGATGCTGCGCTACCGCTCGGGCAACAACTGGTCGTGCCCGATGGTCGTGCGCGTGCCGATCGGCGGCTACCTGCGCGGCGGCGCGCCGTACCACAGCCAGTCGGGCGTC
>CAYGMD010000250.1:0-5953 GCA_964350785.1 uncultured Acidobacterium sp.
ACCACCCCGAGATCTACCTGATCGTGCTGCTGATCGACGAGCGGCCCGAGGAAGTCACCGACATGCAGCGCTCGGTGAAGGGCGAAGTGGTGTCGTCCACCTTCGACGAGCCGGCGCAGCGCCACGTGCAAGTCGCCGAGATGGTGATCGAGAAGGCCAAGCGCCTGGTCGAGCACAAGAAGGACGTCGTCATCCTCCTCGACTCGATCACCCGCCTCGCCCGCGCCTACAACACCATCGTCCCGACCTCGGGCAAGGTGCTGTCGGGCGGCGTCGACAGCAACGCGCTGCAGCGGCCGAAGCGGTTCTTCGGCGCGGCCCGCAACATCGAACAGGGCGGCTCGCTGACCATCGTCGCCACGGCGCTGGTCGACACCGGTTCGCGCATGGACGAGGTGATCTTCGAGGAGTTCAAGGGCACCGGCAACATGGAAGTGCACCTCGATCGCAAACTCGCCGACCGCCGCGTGTTCCCGACCATCGACATCCAGAAGAGCGGCACCCGCAAGGAAGAGCTGCTGCTGTCGAAGGAAGACCTCGCCCGCGTCTACGTGCTGCGCCGCGTGCTGACGCCGCTGTCGGCGGTCGAGGCCATGGAACTGCTGCTCTCGAAGATGAGCAAGACCAAGACCAACGCCGAGTTCCTGTCAGCGATGCAGCAGGGAAAGTAACCAGAGATCAAGAGGTCAGTCATGCCTTTTGATCTGTTGATCTCGTGATCTCCTGTTTAGAATAGCGTCATGCCCGCGTCGACGACGGTGAAGGTGGGCCTCACGCAGATGGCGTGTGGCGACGACCCGAAGAAAAATCTCGCCAGGCAGCTGACCCTGATCGAGCGCGCCCTCAAGAAGGGCGCCAAGATCGTCTGCACCCAGGAGCTGTTCCGGTCGCAGTACTTCTGCCAGAGCGAAGAGCATCGCTTCTTCGCGCTGGCCGAGAGCATTCCCGGGCCGTCGACCGACGCGTTCGGCAAGCTGGCGAAGAAATACCGCGCCGTGATCGTCGCCTCGCTGTTCGAGAAGCGCGCCGCCGGCGTCTACCACAACACCGCGGCGATCATCGACGCCGACGGCTCGCTGATGGGTGTGTACCGCAAGATGCACATCCCGGACGACCCGCTGTTCTACGAGAAGTTCTACTTCACGCCCGGCGACACCGGCTTCCGCGCCTGGAAGACGAAGGTCGCGACCATCGGCGTGCTGATCTGCTGGGACCAGTGGTTCCCGGAAGGCGCGCGCCTCACGGCCATGCAAGGCGCCGAGATCCTGTTCTACCCCACCGCCATCGGCTGGCACCCGTCCGAGAAGAAGCAGTACGGCGTGGCGCAGCACGACTCGTGGGAGCTGATTCAGCGCAGTCACGCCGTCGCCAACGGCTGCTACGTGTGCGTGCCCAATCGCATCGGCCACGAGTTCATCAAGAGCACCACCGGCGCCCCCGTCGACAAGGACGGCCTGGTGTTCTGGGGCCAGTCGTTTGTCGCCTCGCCCAACGGGCAAGTGGTCGAGCGCGCGCCGATCGACAAGGAAGCCGTGATGGTGGTGCCGTGCGATCTGGCGAACGTCGAGTTCAGCCGCACCCACTGGCCCTTCCTGCGCGACCGTCGCATCGACGCGTACGGCGATCTCACCAAGCGCTTCTCGGATTGATGGCCAAGGCGCGCGCGCTCACGGGCACGCCGGCGGATCACGGCTACGCGTTTCCACCGGAGTGGCATGCGCGGCGCGGCACCCTCATGTCGTGGCCGCGCCCCGAGGGCATTTCCTTTCCCGGGAAGTACCACGAGGCGATCGAGGACATCGCCGGCCTGATCAAGGTCCTGGTCACCCTCGAAGAAGTTCACCTCAACGTCCCCAACGCCAACTACGAGCGCATCGTCCGGGAGTTCCTGAAGGCGCGGCACATCCCGCTGCGGCGCGTGGTCTTCCATCACGTCGCGACCAACGAGGCGTGGGCCCGCGATCACGGCCCGGCCTTCGTGCTGCGGACCCGCCGCGGCAAGACCGAGGCGGCGATTGTCGACTGGGGCTTCAACGCATGGGGCGGCAAGTACCCGCCGTGGGATGCCGACGATGCGGTGCCGACCAGGATCGCGGAGGAGTTGAAGCTGCCGGTGTTCTACCCCGGCATCGTCATGGAGGGCGGCGCGGTCGACTTCAACGGCGCCGGCTCCGTGCTGACCACGACGTCGTGCCTGCTGAACAAGAATCGCAACCCCCACCTGCGCCAAGGCTCCGGTGGGCAAGCCCAAGCCAAGAGGCGAATCGAGACCTTCCTGCGCGACTACTACGGGCAGCGCCACGTGGTCTGGCTCGGTGAGGGCATCGCGGGCGACGACACCGACGGCCACATCGACGACCTGGCGCGCTTCGTGGACGAACGCACGATCGCGATCGGCATCGAGACCAACCAGCGCGACCCCAACCACGCCATCCTGCAGAAGGCGCGCCGGGCGTTGGCCAAGGCCCGCGACCAGGATGGCCGCCCGTTCAACATCATCGAACTGCCCATGCCGAGGCCCCTGGTCTACGAGGGTCAGCGTGTGCCGGCGACGTATGTGAACTTCTATTTCGCCAACGGCGCGCTGCTGGTGCCCACGTTTGGGCAACCCGCCCGCGACCGCCAGGCGATTGGTCTGCTCCAGAAGCACCTGCCCGGCCGCAAGGTGATGGGCGTGGACTGCCGGGCCCTGATCTGGGGTTTAGGCGCCATTCACTGTTTTACCCAGCAAATACCGAATTACTAAGGGTGCCTTAGGTGCCAAGCGTGCGGGCGTCGTGGTAGAATTGACGTTTCCCAAGCGTGCTGGAAAGTGGGCCTACCGCCCTGGATCCAGCGAAAGGACGCTGACCGATGAAGCCGAATATTCACCCCGATTACCAGGTGGTCGAAGCCCACTGCGCCTGTGGCGCGAAGTGGATGACCAAGTCGACGAGCAAGGACCTCCACCTGGACGTCTGCTCGAGCTGCCACCCGTTCTTCACCGGCCGCCAGAAGCTGCTGGATACCGAAGGCCGCATCACGCGCTTCACCAAGAAGTTCGGTGCGCAGACCGTCGAGCAGCGCGCCACGGCCGCCAAGACGGCCAAGGAAGCCAAGGCCAAGGCGGCCAAGAAGAAGCCCTCTTAAGCCACCAATCAGACCCAGGCGGGCTTACGTGCCCGTCTGCAACGTTTCGTCCAGGGCGGCCACCAGGCCGCCCTGTTCGCGTACGGCGATCTTCCGCTCGAGACGCTGCAGGCGGTGTTCCGCTTCGGCCTTGCGCCGGCCCATCGGGTCGTCCTTCAACACATCCAGCACCAGCGCACGCGCCGTGCCCAGATCGCGCGAGCGATGCTCGTGGTAGATCGCCAGGGCTTCCCGGGCCTCGCGCCTGAGCGCCGCGGCGCAGCGCGGCAGCGACGCCAGCTCGCGCCACGTCTCGGCCGCTTCGTGCACCCGCCCGGCCCGCCGCCGGAGCCAGGCCAGCCGGCGCAGCGACTCGGCATGCACGTCGGGCTCGGTGCCGATGCGCGACGCCATGTCGATGGTCCGCATGAGGGCCGCTTCGGCGTTGTCGGCGGCGCCGGCGCGCTCGTAGAGCCGGGCCAGGCCGAAACATTCATGCGGGTTGGACGACTCGAGCGGGCCGCGGCCGACGAGCGTCAGCGCCCGCGCCATCACCGCAGCCAGCGAGATCAAATCCAGGCGATTGTGCTCGAGCACGGCCTCGAGGGGCCGGGCATCGCCGTCGCGAACGAACTGGAAATACCGCGATGGGATCTCGAAGCCGGGCACATCGCCCACGCGGTGCAGGCCTGCCAGGTGCTTCTCCAGCACCGACAGCGAGCAACTGCTCTCGTCCGGATCCGGACCGGCCGTGGCCGGACGCCCGCGCCACAGCCGGCGCGCGGCGTGCAGCATGTCCAGGTGCGGGGTTTCGGCCATCGGGAACGGCACGCGGTGAAACAGGAACCGCGTCTCGATTAACGGCACGTCGAAGGTCTTGCCGTTGTACGTGACCAGGGCGCCGTGCGCGGCGGCCCACGCCGCCAGCTCCGCCAGCACGGCGCGTTCGTGCTCGAAGCCCGGCATGAGGAACTGGCGCACGCGGATCGCCTCGCCGTCGATCGCCGCGCAGCCCACCAGGAACGCCTGCGTACCGGCTCCGGTGAACAAACCGGTGGTTTCAAGATCGAGAAACAGGAGCGGAGAAGGCAGCGCAACGGCAGGCTTGTCCACCCTAGCGCCCAAGGCGCGAGCTCCCGGCGCGACGGTGGACCAGGCCGACGCCATGGTCGCCAGCGCGCCACTCTCTTCCTGGATCGTGTCGATGATGTCGCCGATGCGGCGGTGGCCGTGCCGATCGTTGGCGCGGTATTCGCGATCGACGACGATCACGGCGCCTTCGGCGCGTTCGACGACGGTGCCGCCAAGGACAGCGGCGGCGCGTAATGGATCGACGGCATCACGGCCAGGACTGAAGTCCCGGCCTTCTGGCACAAGCTCGGGTGAAACCACGGGAACGGCCGAGGGCCTGGTGCCCTGGACAATCCCGCGCAGTCGATCGAGCGTTGACATGGCTAGAAGGGCACCACGTCTTCTGCCGGCGCAATGGCCGGTGGCGGTAATTCGGACGCACCGTGCAGCAAATGCTCGAGCAATCGCAGCGCCACCGTCTTGGCCAGCGGCCCGGTCTCGCCGATCGGCCCCACGCACATGGGGCAGCCGGTTTCGCAGTCGCAGCCGGCAATCAGCGCGCTGGTCTTCGACAACAGCTCCTGCTGCATGCCCCAGAGCGGCGCGCTGAAGCCGATGCCCCCGGGATAGGCGTCGTAAATGAAGATGCGCGGCGTATCATCCGCCTTCGCTCCGACTGAGCCTGCGGAG
Source organism: uncultured Acidobacterium sp. (assembly GCA_964350785.1). Lineage (GTDB taxonomy): Bacteria > Acidobacteriota > Vicinamibacteria > Vicinamibacterales > UBA2999 > 12-FULL-67-14b. Next base: position 4,870 of record CAYGMD010000250.1, read on the forward strand.
CTTCGGCGGGACAAGTCCCCGTCGGTTTCACCCGCGTTGACCGACAAACCGACGTCGCGCGCGTCGCACATCAGCAGCAGCTGGGCCACCTGCTTCATGGCAAACGCCAGGCCGACGACGCCGTCGCGGCGGTCGTCGGCGGCGTGCGGCAGCGCGTTCATCACCGGCAGCGGAATCTCGAGCCAGTACGACGTCGTGTGCATCTGCTGTTCGGGCAGGTCGAGCTCGCCCGAGCCGACGTTCTCGTTGGTGTGGAACTTGATCTTCTTGAAGCCGACCACGCGCGACACCACGTGGACCTCGCCGTGCCGCGCGACGCTCGGCGCGTCGGTGGCGAAGCGATCGAGGATGGTCACCTTGGTGTGGGTGATCGCGGTCGTGTAGTAGTCGCAGTCCACTTCCTTGACGTGCGCCTTGCGGCCGACGAAGTCCAGCTCCTCGACCTGGAAGATCTTCCCCTCCACCATGTAGATGGCCTTGGGATGCAGGGTCGACAGCGCGCTCGTGAAGTCGGTCTCGCCGATCACCTTCGCCCCGCTCGTGTGATCGGTGATCACGAAGTTGTCCGACGAAATCGACCGCAGGCTGACCGCGTTGGCGGGGTACGACTCGCTCGTCCAGTGCCACTGCCCCGCCTCGCCCTCCTGGCCGGAGCGATGCACCAGGCCCGACTCCCGCAGCACGCCAAGCACCTCCTGCACGTTCACCTGGCCGTAGGACTCGTCGGTGGTGAACGGCAGCTCGAAGGCCGCGCACTTCACGTGGTCCACCAGGATGTGGAGGTTGTCGGGGTTGACCAGCGCGTGCTCGGGCGAGGCGTCGAAGAAGTACGAGGGATGGCGCACCACGAACTGATCGATCGGCGCGCTGGACGACACCATGACCGCCGCCGACTGTCCGGTGCGGCGCCCGGCGCGCCCGGCCCGCTGCCAGGTGGAGGCGATGGTCCCCGGATAGCCGGCCATGACGCAGACATCCAGGGCGCCGATGTCGATGCCCAGCTCGAGCGCGTTGGTCGAGACGACACCGCGCACCTGGCCGGCGCGAGATCGAAAAGGGCTTGCGCGCCGGCGCAGCGGCAGGT
>CAYGMD010000251.1:0-5677 GCA_964350785.1 uncultured Acidobacterium sp.
AAAGAACTCGCGCTTCTCGGGAAAGAACAGGCTGAACCTGGTGAGGTTGACCTGCGCCTCGTCGTCTTCCACCTGGGCAAAATCGGTGTTGTAGGTGAAGTCGGCGACGACCGACTGCGTGATCGCCCACTTCGCGTCGGCCCCGAACTCGCCGTTCGGGTCGTTGTCGATCGCCGGCGCCGCCAGCCGGTTGGTGAGCAGGGACCCCAGGCCGTAGGACTTCACGTCGACGTTGCGCTGCTTGGCGGGCGTGACCAGGCCGACGAGCGTGCCGGACGATGAAATTTTCGCCAGGCCCCGGCGCCCCCACGAGCGCGGCACGGCGGTCAGAAACGTGCTCTCGTTGTTCCACCGCACCAGGCGGCGGAAGTTCACACCCCAGGTATCGCCGCCCTCTTTGAAGCGAATCGAGCGAAAGGGGATCTGGATCTCCGCCGTCCAGCCGCCATCGAAATCGGCCGTGCGCGCGTTCCACAGGGTGTTCCAGTTGGGATTGGGCTGCTCGTTGATGACCTGCGAGTCGCCCATGCCGCCCAGGGCGTTGACGAAGAACCCGTAGCCGTTGCGCCGATCGTTGAACGTATCGAGGCCGACGGCAAAGTGGTCGTTGTTGTACAGGTTGAACGAATCGCGGCGCATCTCGTTGGCGACGCGGCGCTCCGGATGCAGCTCCCACATCCGCGCGCTCACATACAGGTAGTCATCGTCATAGAACACCCACACTTCGGTCTTGTCCGTGGGCGGGCCGCCTTCGATGGGATCCTGCTGGATGAAGTCGCCGAACGACGGCACGTCACGGTAGACCGCTTCGTCCAGCCGGCCGTCAAAGGTGAGCGGCGCGGGCAGCGGCATGGTGCGCACCGTCGCCTGGCCCTGCCCGTCGCGCGCGATGGTGGCGGGCGGCACCGGCACCATCGACGGGGTCACCTCAACGGACGGCGCCTGCGCCATCGCTGCCCCCTGGGACAGAGTGACGAGCCCGACGGTGAGTACCGCGTGAGTCGCGCGACGGAGACAAATAGAGACAGAAATGCTGTTTAGCGGCATGTTCAACGGAATAGGCTAGCCTACTTCCGCCGCCCTTTCGAACATGGCACTGGACAACTATCGAAACAAGCGCGACTTCACCAAGTCGCCCGAGCCGCCCGGCGACGCCGCGCCAAAGAAGAAGAAGGCCGGCGCCCCCCTGTTCTTCTGCGTCCAGAAGCATCTCGCGTCACACCTGCACTACGACCTGCGCCTGGAATGGAACGGCGTGCTGCTGTCGTGGGCCGTGCCCAAGGGGCCATCGATTGATTCGCGCGACAAGCGCCTGGCCATGCACGTCGAAGACCACCCGCTCGAGTACGGCACCTTCGAGGGCGTCATCCCCGAGGGGTACGGCGCCGGCATCGTGATGCTGTGGGACGTGGGCACCTGGGAGTCTGAGGTCGACGTCGACGCGGCGTTCCGCAAGGGCGACCTCAAGTTCCGCTTGAACGGCTACAAGCTCAAGGGCTCGTGGGTGCTGGTCAAGACGCGCGGGTTCGGCCCTTCGACAGGCTCAGGGCAAGCGGCCAGCAACAGTTGGCTGCTGATCAAGCACAAGGACGACTGGTCGGGCCCGATCGACATCACCGAATTCGCGCCGCTCAGCGTCAAGACACCGAACGCCGACTTCGCGGAGATCCTGCAGGACCAGACGCCCGCTCTCTGGCTGAGCAACGCCCCGGCGAAGACCGGCGACACCGGCAAGATGTTCAAGAAGATCATCGCGCGCGCGTTGACGATGAAGGCGCCAGCCAAGGCAACCACGAAGGACGCGAAGACCACGAAGGCCAGGCCTTCAAAGGCCAAACCGACAAAGGCCAAGGCCAAGAAGCGCTAGCGGCCTACTTGCGATAGTCGAGCGCGGGCTTGCGATCCGCGAGGCGCGTCGTGTACTTGAAGTTCGGGCCGCGCCGCTTGTCGAACTCTTCGCGCGCCTTGACGAGGTGCGCCGGGTTTGAAAACAGGTCCATGGCCATCAGCGTCATGCCCTTGGCGGCGACGATCATGCCCTTGGCGCCAATCGACATCCCGCCGGCGGCCACCGCCTGCCAGCTGTGCGCCGGCGTGCCCGGCACCCAGGTCGCGGCCGTCAACTGCACTGTCGGCACGCGCCAGCTGACGTCGCCCAGGTCGGTGGAGGCGCTGCCGATGCCCGCCTCTGGCGCAAACACCGAGTTGGCGCTGTCGATCGGCGGCAGCTCGCCCTCGAGCGACTTGCGGATGCCCTCGGCGAACTGGCGCTCGGCGGGCGTGTACTCGTAGCCGCCGACCTTGCGCAGGTTCTCCTGCATCAGCCCGACGAGATAGCTGTTCGGCAACACGTTCCACACCGCGCCGGTCAGCTCCAGCTCCATCGTCGTGCCCGTGCCGAGCGCGGCGCCGCGGGCGGCGTTGGTAATGCGCTCCCAGATGCCGTCGAGCACGCGCATGTCGTTGTGCCGGGCGTAATAGTAGGCCTCGGCGAAGTCGGGGACGACGTTGGGCGCCTTGCCGCCGTTGGTGATCACATAGTGGATGCGCGCGTCCGAGGGCACGTGCTCGCGCATCAGGTTGACCATGGCGTTCATGGCCTCGACGCCGTCGAGGGCCGAGCGGCCGCGATCGGGGGCCGACGAGGCGTGGGCCGAGAGGCCACGGAAGCGGAACTTGCCGGTGATGTTGGCGAGCGTGCTCGAGGCGCTCGACGCGTTGCGGTCGCCCGGGTGCATGGTCACCACCGCATCGACGTCATCGAACAGGCCGGCGCGCAGCATGTAGACCTTGCCGGCACCGCCCTCTTCGGCCGGCGTGCCGTAGAAGCGGAGCGTGCCGGAGCGCTGGGTGGCGGTGAGCCACTCCTTGACGGCGATCGCGGAGGCGGTGGCCGCGGTGCCGAACAGGTGATGGCCGCAGCCGTGGCCCGGCCCTTCGGGCACCAGCGCCCGGCGGCCGGCCTCGGCGGCCTGCGACAGGCCGGGCAGCGCGTCGAACTCGCCGATGATGCCAATCACGGGCTTGCCGGAGCCCCAGGTGGCCGTAAACGCGGTCGGGATCTCGGCCACGCCGGCCGTCACGGTGAAGCCGGCGGCCTTGAGCTGCTCCTGCAACAGCGCGCTGCTCTTGGTTTCCTGGTAGCCGACCTCGGCGAACGACCAGATCTTCATCGCGACATCGCGGTACGCGGCGGCCTTCTGATCGATCGAGGCGAGCACGGCGTTGGCGTCCATGGTCTGCGCGAGCGCAGGCGTCGCAACCAACCCGAGCAGCACCGTAACTAGCAACTGAAACTGAAACTGAAATTGAAACTGCCCACTTTCAACTTTCAACTTTGAACTCTTCATGCGAGCAGTCTCCTTGAGAGAACGGACCAGACGGCGTACGACAGGCGCTGGCGATCGTGGCGCGCGATCTCGGAGCGCCAGAATTCGCCCGTCACCACTTCAGTGCCCGCGGGCAGCTGGCCCAGGGTCAGCGGCCGCTTGTGCTCGGCGGCATATTTCGCGACGGCCTCGGCCGAGGGGTGCCCTTCGTTGGCGATCACGACGTCGACCGGCCGGCCGATGGTGCGGCTCACCCAGGCCACTTCGTCGGCGGCGGTAAAGCCGTTCATGCCCTGGCCCTCGGTCAGCAGGTTGGTGACGAGCACGATGGGCCCCTTGACGCCGGCGAGCACGTCGGCGACGCCGGCGACCAGCAGCGTCGGCAGCAGGCTCGTGAAGAAGCTGCCCGGGCCGATGATCACCGCGTCGAACGAGCCGATGGCGGCCTTGACGCCCGGGTGAATCTGCGCCGACGGCTCGAGCCAGACACGGGTGACGTGGTGGCCCCGCGCGTGGCCCTGATCGACTTCCACCTCGCCGCGGGTCACCGCGCCGTCGGCGTACTCGGCGCACAGCGTCGCCTGCTCGACGCTGACGGGCCAGACGAAGCCGCGGCACCCGAGCAATGCCCGCAACCCGTCGACGGCGGCGAGAAAGTCGCCACTGTAGCGCTCCATCATCGACAGCAGCAGGTTGCCGCCCGTGTGGCCGCCCAGCCGCGCGTGCTCCAGCGTCGGCAGCCGCGCCAGCAGCACGCGGCGCGCCTCGCCCTCGTTGCGCGACAGCGCCAGCGCGCAGCGCACCACGTCGCCGGGGGGCAGCACGCCCAGCTCGTCGCGCAACTGCCCGGAGCTGCCGCCCGAGTCGAACATGGTCACCACGGCGTTCAGGCGCAACCAGGGATTGCGCTTGAGGCCGCCAAGCAGGCTCGGCAGGCCGGTGCCGCCACCAAAACATCCCAGATTGATCTCGCGAAGGCGCATATTCGAACAGCTGACCCGGAAGAGTCGTATTCTACAAGAGATGGACAGCTCGCACGCCTCCGCGCCAGGCGCTTCAACGCACAAGCACGGCGGACCGCTCACCGCCACCCTCCACGACCTGCAGCAGATTTTTGGCGACCGGCTCGAGGCGTTCCTGGCCTACGGCCAGGCCGGGGCGTCGCCGGCGCCGAGCGTGGCGCTGGTGCGCACGCTGACGGCCGACGACCTTGCGGCGTGCGCGGCGCGCGCGTCGGCGTGGCATCGCGGCGGCAGCGCCACGCCCCTGCTGTTGACCAGCAACGAGTTCGCCGGTTCGCTCGACGCGTTCCCGATCGAGTACGGCGAGATCATCGACACCCACCGGCTGCTCTTCGGTCGCGATCCGTTTGCCGGCTTGTCGATCCGGACCGACGACTTGCGGCGCGCCTGCGAAGTGCAGGTGAAGAGTCACCTGCTGCACATGCGCGAGAACTTCGTCGAGTGCGGCGGACGGCCGTCGGCGGTCACGTCGCTCGTCACCGAGTCGGCGCCGGCCTTTGCGCTGCTGCTGCGGCGGCTGGCGCAACTGGACGGCTATCCCGCGGCCACGCCGGCCGACCTCGGCGCGTTCGCCGCGCAGCGGCCCGGGCTCGATCCGCGGGTGGTGGGCGACGTGCTGGCCCTCGGCGTCGGCACGGCCAGCGCCGGCGTCGACGCGGCGCGGCTCTTCCCCGGCTACCTGGCGGCGGTCGAGCAGCTCGCGCACTTCATCGACACATGGAAGCTGGCGTGATCAGGCTCGTGCGGACAATCGGGCTCGTGGTGTCGTTGTGCGCGCTCGCGCTGCCGGCGCGCGCCCAGACGGCGCCGCCCGAGCTGACGGCGCCGGTCAACGACTTCGCCAACGTGATCGACGCCGGCTCGGAGCGGCAGCTCGACACCCTCATTCGCGCGCTGCAGGCCGCGTCGGGCGACGTGATGGTCGTGGCCACGGTCAAGACCTTCCAGCCGTGGGCCGACCTCAAGTCGTTCGCCGTCGAGATGTTCGAGAACGGCGGCAAGGGCATTGGCACCAAGGGCAAGGACAACGGCGTGCTGATCGTGCTGGCGCTCGACGATCGCCAGGTGTGGATTGAGACCGGGTACGGCATCGAAGGGTTCGTGACCGACGGCTTTGCCGGCGAGACCAGCCGCGCCATGACGCCGTTCTTCCGCGCCGGCGATTGCGGCCAGGGGCTGCTGGCGGGCGCCACCAGTGTCGCGCAGCGCATTGCCCAGGGCCGCAACGTCGCGCTCGACGTGGCGCCCATCCAAGCGCCGCGCGCCGAGCGGCAGGGCCGGCGCGGCGGCAACTTCCCCGTCGGCCTCATCATCATCCTGATCATC
>CAYGMD010000252.1:0-5443 GCA_964350785.1 uncultured Acidobacterium sp.
GTGCGACGTCGCGCGACTTCGGCTTTCAGCGTGGAATCAATCGGGGCAGCAGTGGTCAATCAGTGGATCTCTGCCATGAATTTTACCAGTTCCCCGCCCCAGATCGCCGGAATCGAGTGGGTGCCGTGCCCGCGGGTCTCGTCGGTGATGGGCAGCAGGACAAAGCGCCCGTTCTTCACCTGTTTGATGAGCTCCCGCATCATCGGCAGCTCGGGCGGGTTCACGAAGTCGTCGGCCGAGTTGATGGCCAGCAGCGGCGCCGTGATCTTCGACAGGTGCGGCGCCGGGTTGTAGTCCTCGATGGCGCGGTAGTAATACAGCATGTCGTTGGCGTCGGTGGCCTTGGTCCGGCTGGCCAGCTGGTCCGCCAGCCACTTGTCGGCTGCGGCCACCGTCGGGAACTGCTTCTGCCATTGCAGAGGGACGCTGGTGGCCATCAGCAGGAAGCCCAGCGCGCTCTGCAAGCCACGCGGCTGCTCGGTGTAGTCGCCGTTCTTCCAGGTGGGGTCGGTGACAATCGCGTCGATCAGCAGCTTGCGCCACACGCGATTGCGGCCGCCGATCGCCACCGGATTGCTGGCCAGCGGCACCAGGCCCGCCACGAAGCCGGGGTACATGTAGCCCCAATTCCACGCGTGCATGGCCCCCATCGAGGTGCCCATCACCAGCTTCAGGTTCGCCAGGCCAAGCCCCTCGGTGACCAGCAGGTGCTGCAGCTTCACCATGTCGGTGTAGCCGTAGCGCGGGAACTTCATGCGCAGGCCGTCGCTCGGCTTGCTCGACCGGCCATGGCCGACGTTGTCGGGCAGGATGATGAAGTACTTCTCGGCATCGAGCGGCTGCCCCTTGCCGAACAACCGTCCCGCATAGGTGGGGCTCAGGAACCCGGCGCCGGTGCCGCCGGTGCCATGAAGGATCAGCACGGCGTTGCGCACGACCCCGTCGGCGTCTTTGCGCGGCGTGCCCACCGTGCGGTAGTGGATCTTGACTTCAGGGATGCGGTCGCCGCTCGTGAACACGTAGCCGCGCGCGACGTAATCGCCATCAACCGGAGCGGGATACGCGGTTTGCGCCGCCGCCTCCTCCGCGACGATGCAAAACGCCGTCGCGACGGAGGCCAGGGCCAGCAGGAAGGTGCGCATCATGCGCGCCATGCTACCGGAGCGTGAAGGTCAGCTCAATGGTGATGATCACGGGCACCGGCTCGCCCTGGCGCATGCCGGGGCGGAAGCGCCACATCTTGGCGGCCTTGATGGCCTCCTGGTCGAGGCCGAAAATCGGGTCGAGCGACCGCGTGACCTTGACCTCGCCCACCGAGCCGTCCGGCATGACGATGCACTCGAGCCACACCGAGCCCTGCACCTTGGCGCGCATGGCGTCGGCCGTGTAAGCCGGCTTCACCTCGCGCAAGACCACCGGCAAGGTAATGCCCGCGCCGGGGCGATACGCGCCACCGCCGGTGCCGCCGCCAAACCCCGGACCAAGGCCCGCGCCCTGCCCTGAACCAATGCCTTGCCCCGTGCCCGTGCCGGCGCCGCCGCCGGAGCCAGACCCCTGCGATTCAGACACCGCGGGCGCGCTGGGCTGGATCGCGCCAGGCAGCGTCTGTTCAGCCGCCGCCATCGTCTGGGCCGGGATCAGCAGCTGCGCTGGCGGCGTTTCAACCTTGGGCGGCTCGGGCGTTGGAGCCGGCGTCTTCTGGACCGGGACGGTGATCTTGTCTTTGCCGGGGAGCTCGGCCTTCCGGGGCGGCTCTGGCGCCTTGTTGCCGCCACCACCGCCGCCACCGCCGGGGCCTGGCACGGCCAGCCAGACGATATCGTTGACGGGAGCATCGGGAATGAAACCGGCCAGGCCCGGCTGGGGCCCAAAGCGCATGACCAGCAGAATAATCAGGCCCACGGCCATATGTGCGGCGACGGAGGCACCGACACCAACACCCGACTTCCGTTCCGCCATCGCGAAGCGCATTTCGACCGGCCGGTCCGTGACGTACAGCGGAACCGAACGGGGCTTGTGGGGAGGACGTGTGGGTGTGGACTCGGCCATGTGGTGCGCTGTTGCTTACCCACGGCCATTCTGACCGACGGGATATGGGCTGACAAGTGCAAAGCCAGCGCCACTTCCCTATTGGACGCTGATCGGCGCCACTTGGCTGCACCCTTGGCACCTTTGGCACCCTTGGCACCTTTGTCACCTATCTTTGAGTGCTACAATCCCTTTACGGCTGCAGCTTTTCGCGGCCCCAAGGAGCTTTCATGCTTGGTTTGTTCGGCCCCATCGGTATGCCGGAAATGCTCATCATTCTGGCCATTGTGATCCTCATTTTTGGCGCCAACCGGCTGCCAGAGCTCGGCAAGGGCATCGGTGCCGGCATCAAGAACTTCAAGAGCTCGATGAAGCAAGAGAACACCGACGAGAAGTAACCGCTAGAGGACGAGGCGGACGTCACCCGTTCGTCTCGTCACGCGCTCCCGGTCCAGGTATTCGAGCAGCGGGATCGCGAACTTTCTCGAAACGCCGTACTTGTCCTTGAAGGCCGCCACGTCCACCGTGGCCGCGCCGCCGGCACTCCCCGCTTTCATCGCCCGAATCTCATCCTTGAGCGCCTGCAGTGCGCTGGCGTGAAACGTCAGCGTATCGAGACGAATCAACACCTTCTCGCGGATCAACACGGCGGTGATCTTCTCGACCGTCGGCGCCGGCGCGCCGGCCGCCGCCTGCACCGCCGCCGCATCGGGCGGTTTCAATCCGCCATCCGCGTAGGCCGCGGCAATTGCCGCCTTGATGCGGGCGTCCTCCCCGGTGGCCGCCACCGTGTGCGTCGCCAGGGCCAGGCGGTCGGCGCCGACCAGCACCTTGGCCTTCTTCAAGTCGTCAACGATCCGCTCGAACACGGTGGCGTCCAGCGCCCTGTCCACCGAAGCCCTGGCGGAGGTGGAGGCGACCTTCTCGCGTGCTTCCTCGCGCGGCAGGCCGTCGCTGAGCGGCTGGGCGCGATGAAACGCCGTCACCAGCTGCACCAGCACCTCCCTGGCGCGTGCCAGGTGACTGGCCGCGACCAGCCGATCGCCCACGGCCTCGATGCCATGCGCGGCCAGCGCCGCGATGGTGTCGGCCAGCGCCGCGGGCGCCACGCCGGCGCGCGACGTGAGCGCCTCGCGCGGCCAGCCGGGTAATCCAGCCGCGGCGATCATCGCCGCCACGGCGGGGGCCGGATCTCCCGCCCCGTCGGTGTCGAGGGCCGCCAGGCTGTCGAGGCCCCCGGCCGACCGCACCCCGGGGCGCGTGGGCGCCGGGTCGAGCACCGTGCCGCCGCCAATCGTGACGGGGGGTGAGTAAGCGCGCAGAATGAACCGGTCGCCCCGCGTGAGCGCGGCCGGGGTCTCAAGCCGGAGGCGGGCAAGCGCGCGCCCCCCGGGCGCCACGTCGAGCGCCGCGCCGGCAATCGACACGCGTCCCAGCACCTCGGCAGTGCCCTGATGCAGCCGCACCCGGGCGCCGTGCTTCAGCGGCTTGGCTGAGGCGAGCAGATCGATCGCCGTGTCGATGCGCCGCGTCACGCTCAAGGTGCCGGCCTGGGCCAGGGTTTCGCCTCGCGCGATCTCCGCGACGTCCACGCCGCCCAGGTTGACCGCCGTCCGCTGCCCCGCCACGGCCTCGGCAGCCGAGGCGCCGTGCACCTGGATGCCGCGCACCTTCACCCGTCGCGCCGTGGGCAAGAGCACCACGTCGTCATCCACACGCAGCCGTCCCGACACCAGCGTGCCGGTAATCACGGTGCCGAAGCCCTTCATCGTGAAGGCGCGGTCGATCGGCAAGCGGGTCGCGCCCGTGGTGGGACGCCGGCTCACCGCGGGCGCCTGGGCCGCGATCGCGGCGCGCAGGGTGTCGAGTCCGTCGCCGGTCGCGGCCGACACCTCGATGACCTCGGCACCCTCCAGGAACGATCCCTTCACCAGTTCGGCCACGTCCTGCCGCACGAGCACCCGCGTGTCGGCGTCGGCCAGGTCCGCCTTCGTCAGCACCACGATGCCGCGCGGAATGCGCAATAGGCGGCAGATGTCGAAGTGTTCGCGGGTCTGCGGCATCACCGATTCATCGGCCGCCACGATCAGCAGCACGCAATCGATGCCGCCGACGCCGGCCAGCATCGTCCGCACGAAGCGTTCGTGGCCCGGCACGTCCACAAACGCCACCCGCGTCGCGCCCATTGCCGCATGGGCGAAGCCGAGCTCGATGGTGATGCCGCGCTCTTTCTCTTCCTTGAGCCGATCCGGGTCGATGCCGGTGAGCGCGCGCACCAGCGTGCTCTTGCCGTGATCGATGTGGCCGGCCGTGCCGACGACGAGGCTGGTCACCGCGGCTTCCGGCCCTTGCGCTCGGCCTTGCCCGGGCGCTGCGTCTTGCGGCGGCGCCGCTCTTCGGGCGTGCCCTTGCGCTGCCCGGTCTTCGGCCGCGCCGCACTGCGCGCGGGCCCGCGGCTGCGCTCGTCCCTGCGCAGCTTCTCCAGCACGTCCTCCAGCCCGAGATCGATCTGGCGGCGTTCCATGTCGACCTTGATGATCTGGACGCGGACCCGATCGCCCAGGCGATAGAGCTTCTTGCTGTTCTCGCCGAACAGCGCGTGCTGGGTCTCGCGATAGCGGTAGTAGTCGTCGGCCATGGTCGAGACGTGGATCAGGCCCTCGACGTAGTGCTCGATCAGCTCCACGAACATGCCGAACGGCGCGACCCCGGTGATGTAGCCGTCGAAGGCGTCGCCGACCTTGTCGGCCATGAAGCGGACCTTCTTCCACTGCAGGATTTCGCGCTCGGCCTCGGCGGCCCGGCGCTCCATCTCCGAGGTGTGGCGGCCGACTTCCGGCAGATCCTCCTCGAGCTCGGCGCGACGCTCCTCGCTGATCGTGGCTCGCCCCGCGTAGCCTTGGCGAAGGGGGGTGTGGCGCAGTTCGCGCAGCAGGCGGTGCACGATCAGGTCCGGATAGCGGCGAATCGGCGAGGTGAAGTGCGTGTAGGTGGCCGCGGCCAGGCCGAAGTGCCCCACGTTGATGGGATCGTAGCGCGCCTTCTGCATCGTCCGCAGCATGAGGAAGGCGATGGGCCGCTCGGCCGGGTTGCCGCGAATCTTGTCGACCAGCTTCTGGAAGTGCATCGGCGTGACGTTGCCGTCCTTCGCGCCGAGGCTGAAGCCGAAGGCGGTGACGAACTCCTCGAACTGCATCACCTTCAGCGGGTCGGGCTTTTCGTGGATGCGGTAGAGCGAGGGCATGCCGTGCGCCTCGAGGTGGCCGGCCACGGTTTCGTTGGCCAGCAGCATGAACTCCTCGATGAGGCGGTGCGCGATGTTGCGTTCCGACGCGATGATGTCCTCGATGAAGCCGTCGGCATCCAGCACGATCTGGGCTTCGGGCAGGTCGAAATCCACCGACCCGCGCCGGCG
>CAYGMD010000253.1:0-5342 GCA_964350785.1 uncultured Acidobacterium sp.
TGAAGTCCAACGCTTCCGAGTCCAGTCCCGGCATCGGTTGCTCGTCGTACGCCTCTCCGCGAGCGAAGCGGCGCAGCTCGTCAATCAGCTCACGGTCGGCCCGCCGATTGGTGGACCCCACCCGGACGTAGACGCCTCGGTCCAGGCCCTCCCGCCGTATGTAGTGCGGCCGAACCGGGCTGGCGTACACTTGGATGGCCAGAACATGGCTTCGGCGCCACGGGACGATCTCCAACTCCGGCACCAGCCGCGGCACGATGTGATCGCTGATGAGGTTGGCCAGACGCTCTTCGAGATCGAGGGGCTCCTTGACACCGCGGACATGTCGCGTCCGATCTTCGACCCCGATCAGCACCGCCCCTCCCGACGTATTGGCAAATGCGACGAGGCTGCGGAGCACTCCGTCGGGGGAGGACAGATCACGCTTGAACTCGAGCGTCTTCCCCTCTGTACGTTTGAGCAGGTCGAGAAGATCCACTAGCTCAGAAGTATACTCTGAAGCGCTGGCCGCCACCGCGCTTCAGAGCTTGATGCGCGTCCAGAAGGGCGTGAGCGCACGGCCCGACGCTCTCGGTAGCCTCTCAGCTGGGCGGAGACACCAGGCTGGGATTCGAACTTCGCTGAACTGCGCCAACATGTTGATGGCATTGGCGTTGCGCGCCTGGCAAGTGCCGGCCAGTTTCATCTCTCTCGGGAATCAGTCGAGATCAGAACCCGCAACGGCTTGAGCCCGAAGAGGTTGGAGCTCTTGAACTGAATTGGCTGGGTGTTAGAGACGGAATTCGCAACTACCTCGTTACGGCGGCGTGAGGGGAAGCTGGTTGTCCGAAATATGTATACAAATATCGGACAGCTTTCAGGCGACCAGCACCCGCGCCCGCCCCGCGGTCCGAGCGCGTGGCTTCACGACGATCTCCACGTCGCTACCGAGCAGGACGAGTAACCGTACGAGCCGATCCAGTGAGAACCCGGCGAGACGGCCTCGGACCAACGCCGACACCTTCGGCTGATCGAGATTCAGCAATTCAGCTGCCGCAGCCTGCGTCAATCGGCGCTTAGCGATTACCTCGGCAATCTTGCGGGCGAGTTCCGCCTTTGCGAGCGCTTCCTCCGGGCGCGTGTGCCCGAGATCCTCGAACACGTTGCCGCTCCCGACGATGTAGTCCTTCCGCGCCATCGGTCTACTCCTTCTTCCTGCTGATTTCGGTGGCCTGCTTCAGGCGCTGTTTGATCAGATCGATATCTGCCTTCGGCGTCGCCATGCCGCTCTTCGACTTCTTCTGGAACGCGTGCAGCACGAACACACGGTCGGCGAACCGGACCGTATACACCGAACGGAACGTGTCCCCGCGGTGATCCGACACGACTTCCAACACGCCCGACCCCAGCCCCTTCAGCGGCTTGGACGACACGTGCTTCTGGCCGCACTGGGCCAGGTAGATCGCATAGCCCATCTCGTCCTGCACGGCGGCCGGGAACTCTTTGAGCTCTCGAAGCGAGTCGCCGAGCCAGATCAAGGGCTTCAAAGACGGCGCCGGCATCTTCGGACCAGTATGCCATATTTGGCATGAACCGCGCGAATCCGGTTCACCCTCGCTGGAGTGTGATGGTCGGGTGAGCTGAGGGGGCCCGCGTTGTCAGCCCAGGAGGCGTGTAAGGTTTCGCCCGAAACTTGCGTTCAGACAAGTAGGGACGGGTCTGCCTTACGGAAGAGTTTGGCTGGGTGTCAGGGACGATTTCCGCAACTGGTTACTAACTGCGGCGTGAGCTGACGGGTGTCCACGGCGCGAGGCAATCCCCGCAAATGGGCAACTTTTGGTCGGCCTCTCGATCAAGCACCGAATGTGGCTGTCCGAAATTTGTCTACATTTTTCGGACAGAATTCAAATTGGCGAGTCGGCACACAGCAAGGGCGGATCACCAGGAATTTCCGAGGCGTGATTCGCAATCAAGGTCCGCCGGGAGCTTTGGCCGCCCCACGGCCGCTTCGGATCTGATCCCCACCACAAACTGGTCACTCAGTCGGTCGCACGATGCACAAGCGTGTGAGCGTCGTTCGACACGTCTCGCTACACTCGGGGGTGATGATGAAGCCTCATTCGGCGACACACGCATCGAGCCGGACCCACTACAGCCGATTGCTTCCCATGATCGTGCTGTCATTCATCGCGATGTACGTCCTGATGTTCGGCTCGCGGTGCTTTGGCTGCTGCCCAAGCAGCAGAGACAGCCCTGTCTGACACGCTTCGCGGTGCTCCGCTAGCGGTGAACCGTGCTCACGTCGGGGTAGCGCTCGCCGGCCGTGGCGCCAACGGGGAAAACCTCGTCGATGCGTTTCAGATCCTCCACGGTCAATTCCACTTCGGCCGCAGCCACGTTCTGTTCGAGGTATCTCACCCGCTTCGTTCCGGGGATGGGGACGATGTCGGGCCCTTGCGCGAGAACCCAGGCGAGCGCGAGCTGGGCGGGGAGGATGCCCTTCTCCTCCGCGAGCTTCTCCACGCCCTCACCAATTCCAGGTTCTTGTCGAAGTTCTCCCCATGGAAGCGTGGGTTCTGGCGGCGGAAATCATCCTCGGGCAGATCCTGGAAGCGCTGGAACCGGCCCGTACATGTCGGCGGTGTCCAGCAGGTCGAGGCCAAGCTCGAGCGCCCGATGAATGGTCGCGATCGACTCGGCCTCGTCAGCCGCGCCGTAGAACTCGCTCATCCCCATGCAACCCAGGCCCATCTCGGACAGGACCAGCCCCTGACTGCCCAGCGTCCGCTTCTCCATGCTGTCACTCCTGATTTCTCATCTCCAGTCGGGCGAGATGCCCGGCGCTCGCAAGTCGTAGCAAATCATGTTCCGAACGGCGCCCCGCCATTCTCGGTACGACCACGCGCACCAGCGCGCGGTAAATTTGCAACCGGGCGGACCTGTCAGACGATAGGAGGTAGATGCCACGCTCAATGCCGTCCGCCAGTGCGGAAACGCAGCTCGACTCGTTCATCGAGAAGTTCGCGCCGGATCACCAGAGGGCGATACGCGAAGCGCGTGGGGTGCTGCGCGCGCGCTTTTCTGGGGCGTACGAACTCGTGTACGACAATTACAACTTCTTCGTCATCGGTTACTCGCCGACGAAGCGGCCCTCGGATTCGATATTGTCCGTCACGGCCAATGCCTCGGGCCTGGGATTGTGCTTCATTCGCGGCGCGACGCTGCCGGATCCTGCCGGGATTCTGCTGGGATCGGGCAACCAGACGCGCTTCGTCCGGCTGCCGTCCACGGCCACACTGCACGAGCCCGCCGTCGTCGCGCTCATCAACGCGGCAGAAGCGCAGGCACGCATCCCGTTCGGCCACGGTGGCGGCGGCGTCATCATCCGGTCGATTTCGGCGAAACAGCGCCCGAGGCGGAAGCACTGAGGTATGCCTGTGCCGTATTTCATCGCCATCGCCTCATTCCGTTCATTCCGCTGGTCCCGAGCAGGATCCCCGCCGCGAAGCCGGTTTCCGTTTCACGGCCTGCGGTTCTTCCCCGTCGTCTCCCGGGCCGCGGCCGCGAAGAGCAGCGTCGAGACGAGCATCAGGGCCGCGTTCACGGCGAACGCCGGGTCGTAACCCCACGCGTCGACGATCGCACCGAGCAGCACGGGGCCGAGCACGAGTCCCAGGTCGCTGATCGTCCGGTAGAGCCCCATCGCCGGACCAACCATGCCCGCCGGCACGATGTCCGCCACGTAGGCCGCCGGCGCCGGTCCGCCAAGCCCCGTCCCGATGCCCAGGAGGATGCTGACGGCAAGAAAGGTCGCGCCCGTGCCGGCGTAGACGTAGAGGCCGACGGCGACGGCGGTGAGAATGCCGGAGGGCACGATCACCACCTTGCGGCCGAATCGATCCGAGAGGGAGCCGGCCACGTACAGCGTGACGAAGTTCACGAGCGCGATCACCGTGAACACCAAGCCGATCGCGGTTTCCGAGAGTCCGAGCTCGTTGTGGCCGAGGAGCGGGAGCAGCGTCATCTGGCCGCCGCTGCGCGTGAAGAACGTCGCGAGCGTGACGAGGCTCACGAGGAGGAAGCTGGTGTCGCGGAGCATGCTCCACATGCTCCCCTGCAGGGGTGGCGCGGAGGCCGTTCGCTGCGCGGCCCCGCCGGTCGCGTCCGCCTGGACAGAGTGATCGGACGTCGCAAGGTCGCGCGTTTCCGGAATTCGGTAGAACGCCCAGACACCGCCCAGAAGGGTGAACGCGCCGAACAGGAAGAAAGGGGCGCGGAATCCCCACGCCCCGGCGACGACTCCTCCAAGTGCGGGGCCGGCGCCCGCGCCGAGCAGGAGGCTGCCCTGGTAGAGGCTCATGATGCGCCCCCGGTTGCCCGGCGCGCTCAGATCGGCCAGCGCCACCATCGCCGCCGTCGTCAGCACTGCCGAGCCGATTCCCTGCAGCACGCGCCACACGAGGAGTTCGGGAAACGATGTCGCGATGGCGAAGCCGAACGACCCAACCGCTGTGATCAGCGGCCCCAGGATCAGCAGCTTCCGCCGTCCGAACCGCTCGCTCCAATGCCCGGCGGGGATGTTGATGAGGATGCGCGCGACGCCGAACACAGTGATCAGCGAGCCGACGGCCGCGGCATTGAGACCAAACGACTGCGCGTAAAGAGGGAGGATCGGCGTGGCCAGGCCCAGGCCGAGCATGATGATGAACACCTGCGCGGTGAGCACGAGAAGGATGCCGCCGTGGTCGCCCACGTCTGGCAACCGCGCCCTCATGCGTCGCCTCTCTGGCCTGCCGCCCGCACCAGTGCCGCCAGGCCGGCCGCCGCCGGCTCTATGCCGAGCCCGGCCGTGTTGACGATCACGTCGTAGTGCATGGCGGCCGCGGCGTTGATCCCGTAGTGGCCGCGCAGGTACTCGTCGCGGGAGGCATCTTCCCGCTGGGTCCGGACCCGGGCCTCGTCGCTCTGCAGCCCGAGGCGGTCGGCCACGCGCCGGACGCGCTCGTCGAGCGGCGCCCATACTCGCACGTGCAGCGTGCCGGGCCTGCGCGCAAAAATACATTGCGCGCCGTGGCCCACCACCACCAGCGGCGGCGACTCGGCCGCTTCCCGCAGGATCGCCTCCACGACGGCGCGCACGGCCTCGTGATCCACGGGCGGCGGCGGGGGCGGAGGCAGCAGCATCTCCGGGAAGACGTCGGCGAGATAGGCCCCGACGCGCTCGGCGATTCCCGCGGCGTGCTCGTCCCGCTCGGCCACTTCCTGTTCCGGGACGCCGAGCCGCTCCGCGACCCGGCGGACGAGGTCCCGCTCCACGATTGGCCAGTGCAGGAGCTCCGCCAGGCGTGCCGCGATGTCGCCGC
>CAYGMD010000254.1:0-5309 GCA_964350785.1 uncultured Acidobacterium sp.
GCTCCTGATCGCGCGCGGCGCCGACCCGAACATCCCGACCATGAAGCCGGCCGGCGGCCGCGACTTCCAGGGCGGCACCCGCAGCGGCGACGCCAACGCCGCGCCGCCGCGGCCGAACATCCCGGTGGGTGGTCCCGGCACGCCGCCGCTGGTGGCCGCGGCCGGCGCCGGCTACAGCGAAGGCTTCGCCGGCAACGCGCACCGCTTCGCGCCGACCGGCATGATGGCGGCGGTGAAGTACCTGGTTGAGGAAGTGGGCGTCGACGTCAACGCCGAAGACGAGGACGGCAGCACCGCCGTCCACAACGCCGCCTCACGCGGCGACAACGAGATGATTCTCTACCTGGTGTCGAAGGGCGCCGACGTGAAGATCGTCAATCGCCGCGGCCAGACCACGGTGGACATGGCCAATGGGCCGGTGCAGCGCACGCAGCCGTATCCCGAGACCATCAAGCTGCTCGAGAGCCTCGGCGCCAAGAACAATCACAAGTGCGTGAGCTGCTAGGAAGATAACCACGAAGGACGCGAAGAGCACGAAGCCAAGAACAGATCTTCGTGTTCTCCGTGTCCTTCGTGGTTGCTTCTATCGACCCGCGGCCTTCTTCCCAACTTCAATCGCCTTGAAGCCGGCATCGCCCCAGTTCATCACGAACACGCTGAAGCCCTGCTTCATGCGCATCTCGATGTCGCCGGCGTTGGCGGGGTAGCCGCAGGCGACCTTGAATTCCTTGCACGCCGCCAGCACCGTCTGAATCGATGCTTCCCACGCCGCCTCATCCAGCTTGCGGGTGCCGTCGGGCTGCACCGTGCTGAAGACGCCGCGCAGTGTGCCGGCGCCGGGCCACAGCACGCCGATGCCCTTGACGGCGGCAATCTCGCGCGCCTTGGCGAGGCCTTCCTTGCTCTCGATGATCGTCCAGTTGATCAGCTCGCCGTTCGGGTTGAGCGGCCACAGGTCGGCCTTGGCCTTGTATTCCTTCTCGCTCATGCCCCACAGCGCCGGCGCCTGGCCGACATCCTCGGCGCGGGTGCCGCCGTTGGCCTTGAAGCGCATGGCGTCGATGCCGGTCTTGGCTTCGGCCGCGCTTTCCACCGACACGAACATGATGCCGCTCACGCCGAGATTGAGCTGCTGGCCGATGCTGACGGCCGCGGCCTTAGGGTCGGGCGCGATCTCGTGCATCTTCACGACCAGCGGGTGCGTGAATATGCCCGAGGGGCCCTTGGCAAACGAGCCGGTCGCCGACATGCCCTTCACGAACGCCGTGAAGGCCGGCAGCGCGCGCGTCATGCCGCCTTCCATGGTGCCGTCGAAGATGAAGTCGGTGTTCTTGTTCGCCAGCGCTTCAGCGGCCAGTTGATCGGCCGTCTTGGGCGGTGGCGCGTCGGCAGGGGGCGCGGCCGGCCGTGGCGCGCCGCCGGGCATCGCAGCGCCACCAGGGCCGCCGCCCATCCGCCGGTTGGCGGGGGCATAGAGGCCGAACACCGGCTTCTTCTGCGACAGCAGTTCAATCATGGGGTTGAGGCGCTTCGGGGACTGGCCCGCGGCCAGGGTTCCCGCGGCCACCGTAGCGACCAGAGCAATCACGATACGTGCACGCATGTTCTTCTCCCACCGGGAGTATAAGCTGATTGCCATGGCGCTACCGCCCGGGCCTGGACACCCTGTTCGCGATGCCGCCGAGGCGCTCGTGCGGCGCGGCGCCAGGGTCGACTCGCTGGCCGCCGCGGCAGGCCTTGGACGTTTGAAAGAGGTGAGGGCGATGCTGCCGCAGGCATCGGCCGACGATCGCCACCGGGCCCTTGCGCTGGCAACACAACGCGGGCACGTCGAAATCACGCGCGCCTTGCTGGATGCCGGCGCGGACCCCAACCGCTACCATCCGAAGGGCATGCATGCCCACGGCACCCCGCTGCACCACGCCGCGCTCGGCGGCCATGAGGCCGTCGTGCGGCTGCTGGTGGAGCGCGGCGCCCGCCTCGATCTCGAAGACACCATCTACCACGCCACGCCGGCCGGCTGGGCCGACCACGGCGGCCACCCGGCGATTGCGACGTTCCTGCGAGATGCCGCGGCGGCGTCTCGCCGGACCGAATAGAGTCACAATGGAGTCAATTTTGGTCGTCACCTGCCTTGGTTAGTTCAGCAATGACACCCCCGTCATGGCGAGTGGCTGTCACGCGCGACGAGAGCGAGCATGGCCCGCTCAGCGCAGCTCTTTTGAGCGAGGGGTTTTACCCCGTCCCATGCGTAGTCATGGAGGAGGCCTCGTCCGGCGAACCGGACGCCCTGGTGGCTGCGGCCGCGAATCTCCACACGTTTGATTGGATCATTTGTTCGAGCGCCCGCGCCGTGACCGCCCTGGCGGGGGCGCGCCCGGCGGCCTGGCCACGGGGGGTGAGAACCGCGGCGGTCGGCGCGGGGACCGCCGAGGCGCTGGTGACGGTTGGCGCCGATCCGGCGCCGTTCCTCGGACAGTCGGAGGGCGCCGATGCGCTCTGGGCCGCACTGTCGAGCAACGACTGGACCGGGAGCCGGGTCCTGGTGCCCACAGTACCCGGCGGTCGCCGCACGCTGATCGACGGGTTACATCAGGCTGGAGCCCTCGTCACCGAGGTGGAGGCGTACCGGATGACGCCGCGGCCGGCCGCGCTGATTCGCGCGGACTGGGCGGCGGCTGCTCCCGACGCAGCCGTCATCAGCAGTCCCTCGACCGTGTCCGCGCTGACGGCCAGCGTCGGCGCTGATGCCTTGGCCGCCCTCCGCGCGATCGTGGCGATTGGCCCGACGACCGCTGCGGCGTTGACGGCCGCCGGGCTGCCCTGCCGGCAAGCGCCGCGTGCCGATTTCCGCGAGGCCGCTCGCACGCTGGCGACGCTGCGCGACACGGCGTCCCGGCGCGCGTGGTAAGTTTTCACTTGTGACTCTCGATCGGCTCTTCGTCGAGTGCAGCGCGCTTGGTTTTCAGTCCGTGCTGACGACGACGCTGGCCATCACCTGCTACGTGCTGTGGCGGCGCCAGCGGCGCGATTACTTCCTCACCTGGTCGGCGGCCTGGTTCCTGTACGTGCTGCGGCTGGCGGCGATGTCCGCCTTCCTGGTCCGCCGCGACATGGTCTGGCTGTTCATCCACCAGGTGATGACCGGCTTGAGCGCGCTGCTGTTGCTGGCAGCGGCGTGGCAGCTGTCGCGCGGGTTCACCTGGCGCCCGTGGCACCTGCTGGCTGTGCCGGTCATGGTGGGCTGGGCCTGGCTGACGATTTTCGGCATGCACAGCATGATGGTGGCGGGGGTGACCTCCACCATCCTGCTGTCGTCGGTCACGATCTGGACCGGCGTGGTCTTCTGGCGGGATCGCCGGCGGGCCTCGAGCGGCGCCATCAAGGTGCTGATGTGGGCGTTTGTCCTGTGGGGCATCCACCATCTCGATTACCCGTTGTTGCGGGGGTTCGGCGCGGCCGTGTTGTACGGCACGTTCGTCGACGTGCTGTTCCTGTTTGCCGTCGGGTTCGGGATGCTGTTCCTGGTGCTGGGCGACGAGCGCGCGCGCCTGAGTTCCAGGACCGCCGATCTTGAACAGCTGACCAGGCTGCTGCTGCGCGCGCAGGAAGACGAGCGGCGGCGCATCGCGCGCGAGTTGCACGACGAAGCCGGGCAGGTGCTCACGGCGGTGAAGATCGAGCTCGATCTCGACGGTCACGCCGAGGCCGGGGCGCGGGTCGGCCGCGCGCTGGCCCAGGTGCGGGATCTCAGTAATCTGTTGCGGCCATCGGCGCTCGACGACCTGGGACTCGCCGTGGCGCTGCGCGCCCTGGCGGCTGACGTGTCGGAGCGCTCGCGGCTGCAGGTTGACCTCGAGATCGACGGCCACATGGCGTTGCCACCCAACGTCGAGGTCGTCATCTATCGCGTCATGCAGGAAGCCCTCACGAATGCGGTGCGCCACGCGCGCGCCACGAGGGTCCGGGCATATCTCGGCTTGGGGCCACGGCTGGTCGTGCTCACAGTGGAAGACGATGGCCGGGGGTTGTCGCCGGACGTTCGGCCCAATCTTGGCTGGCTTGGCATGCAGGAGCGGGTCACCGCCGCGGGTGGCACGCTGGTCATCACGGGGCATGGGGCGCCGGGTGTGCGGCTGACGGCGTCGATTCCGGTCGAGGCCGCGTCATGAGCGCCCCGCCCGTGCGGGTGATTCTGGCGGACGACCATACGCTGGTGCGCGCCGGCATTCGCCGCATCATTGAATCGCAACCGCGCTGCGTGGTGGTGGGCGAGGCGGCCGACGGCCACGAGGCCATCGACGCGCTGCGCCGGGTGGCGGCCGACGTGCTGGTCCTCGACCTCAAGATGGACGGTCGCGACGGCATCGAGGTGCTGCGGGTCGCCAAAGCCGAACGGCCCCAGCTCCAGGTCATCGTCCTGACCATGCATGCGGGCCGCGAATATGTCGCGCGTGCGCTCGAAGAAGGTGCCAACGGCTACCTGCTCAAGGACTCGGCGGTGCAGGATCTGGCGGCGGCCATTGACGCCGTCATGGCCGGCCGCACCTACTTCAGCCCGGCGATCCAGCAGCAGATGGCCGAGATCCTCAAGAGCCGCGGGCCCGCCTCACCAGACCTCCGTTCCCTGACCGACCGTGAGCGCGAAGTGCTGATTCTGCTGGCGCGCGGCTTGTCCACCAAGGAGATCGCCGCCACGCTCGACATCGGCGGCCGCACCGTGGAGACCCACCGGGCCAACCTGATGCGAAAGCTCGGCGTGAAGTCGGTCGCCCTGCTGACGCAGGTGGCCATCCGCGAAGGCATCCTCGACTTGCCCCGTCCGTAGTTGTACGGAGCGAGTCTCCGCATTCTTGCGAATTGCCGGTGCGATACACGGTCGCTAATCTGGGCGTACTCGTGATCCCCTCCTTGTCCGCGACATCACCGTCCACAGACGGCGCCCTGGCGCCTCTCCGCGTGCTGTCGATTAGCCATCGGACTCACGGGATGGACGGCCTGGCCGCCCTTGCTGGCACGCCGGGGGCCGCGGCCGACATTCAAGCCTCAATGACCAGCCACGGCATCGAGTCCGTCCTGCTGACGACGTGCAACCGCGTCGAGTTGTATTGGCGGTCCGGTGACCCCCAGGACGACGTCGTGGCGGCCGGCAGCCTGGCGATGGCCATTGGCGCTCGTGCCGAGGATCTCACCGGGCGAACGTCATGGCTGACGGGCGCGGGGGCCGCCCATCATCTGTTTCGGGTTTGCGCCGGCCTGGAATCGGTGGTCATCGGCGAAGCCGAGGTGCTGGGCCAGGCGCGCCTGGC
>CAYGMD010000255.1:0-5262 GCA_964350785.1 uncultured Acidobacterium sp.
TCGCCGACGAGCCGACCGGCGACCTCGATCGCCAGTCCGGCGACGAGATCCTCGACCTGCTGCAGGCGCTCAACCGCGACCACGGCAAGACCATCGTCATGGTGACGCACGACCCGCGCGCCGCCGAGCGCGCCAGGCGCACGCTGCACCTGGAGAAGGGCGTGCTGATGGAGGGCGTGCCGGCATGAAGTTCCTGCCCTTGCTCTGGAGCGGCGTGTGGCGCAAGAAGATCCGCACCATCTTCACGCTGCTCTCGGTGTTCGTCGCCTTCCTGCTGTTCGGGCTGCTGATGACCATTCGCGGCGCCTTCTCGTTCGGCGTCGAGATTGCCGGCCTCGACCGGCTGATCCTGATCCACAAGGTCAGCCTGATCATGCCGCTGCCGGTGTCGTACCTGCCGCGGCTCAACACCACCGAGGGCGTCACCCTGGCCACGCACAACACGTGGTTTGGCGGCGTCTACCAGGACCCGGCCAACTTCTTCGCGCAAATCGCGGTCGAGCCCGAGCCGTTCATGAAGCTGTATCCGGAATACAAGGTGTCGCCGGAACACATGCAGGCGTGGCTGGCCGACCGGCAGGGCGTGATGGTCGGTGTCGACCTGGCCAGGCGCTTCGGCTGGAAGGTCGGCGACCGCATTCCCATTGTCGGCACCATCTGGCAGCCGAAGCAGGGCCAGGTGTGGGAGTTCAACATCGCCGGCCTCTACGACGGCGACGCGGGCGTCGACAAGACGCAGTTCTTCTTCCGCTACGACTACCTCGACGAGAACCGCGCCGGGGGCCAGGGCCTGGTCGGCTGGTATGTCGTCAAGATCGCCGATGCCGCGGCGGCGCAGCAGATGGGCGCGAAGTTCGACGAGATGTTCGCCAACTCGTCGGCCGAAACCAAGACGACCACCGAAAAAGGCTTCGTCGAGGGCTTCGCGAAACAGATGGGCGACATCGGCGCCATCATGATCGCGATCACCATCGCCGTGCTGTTCACCATGATTCTCGTCGCCGCCAACACCATGGCGCAGTCGGTACGGGAACGCACGAGCGAGGTCGGCGTGCTGAAGACGCTGGGCTTCTCGAATCTCGCGATTCTCGCGCTGGTGCTGAGCGAGTCGCTGCTGATCGCGGTAATCGGCGGCGGCCTGGGCCTCGCCGCGGCGTGGGCGTTCGTGCAGCAGGGCGACCCGACCGGCGGCATGCTGCCAATCTTCGTGCTGCCGGCCCGCGACGTCGCGATCGGCGCCGGCCTGATCGTGGCGCTCGGCCTGCTGGCCGGCGCGCTGCCGGCGACGACCGCCATGAACCTGAAGATCACCGATGCGCTGAGGAGGACCTAAGTGTTCAACTGGATCGCACAGACCCTGGCGGTCACCGCGCTCAACCTGCGCACCATTCCGCAGCGCCTGGGCTCGTCGGGCGTCGCCATCGTCGGCATCGCCGGCGTCGTCATCGTGCTGGTGTCGGTGCTGTCGATTGCCGCCGGCTTCACCGCGGCGATGCAGAACTCCGGCTCGCCGTCGCGCGCCATCGTGATGCGCAGCGGCGCCGACAGCGAAATGACCAGCGGCCTGTCGGGCGCCGACGTCGATGTCATCAAGCAGGCGCCGGGCCTGCGCCGCGACGGCCAGAGCGCCGTCGCCTCGGCCGAGCTCTACGTAATCATCGACATCCCGAAGAAGTCGACTAACACCCCGGCCAACGTGCCGATGCGCGGCGTGCAGCCGACGGCGACCGCGGTCCGGCGCGAGGCGTCGATCATCGAGGGCCGGATGTTCGAGTTCGGCACCAACGAGATCGTGGTGGGCCGCGGCGCCAACGGGCAGTTTGCCGGCCTCACCGTCGGCAACGAGTTCAAGTCGGGGCAGAACAGCTGGAAGGTCGTCGGCGTCTTCGAGACCGACGGCGGGGTCAGCGAAACCGAGATCTGGTGCGATGCGCGCGTGCTGCAGGGCGCCTACCGCCGCGGCAACAGCTACCAGACGGTGCTGGCGCAGCTCGACTCGAGCGACAGCTTCAACACGTTCCGCGACTGGCTGACGGCCAACCCCCAGCTCAACGTGCAGGTGCGGCGCGAGGCCGACTACTACGCGCAGCAGTCGCGCGCGCTCAGCGGGCTGATCCAGGGCGTCGGCTTCGCCATTGCCGCGCTGATGGGCATCGGCGCCGTGTTCGGCGCCATCCTGACGATGTATACGGCGGTGTCGACGCGCTCGCGGGAGATCGCGACGCTGCGCGCGCTGGGCTTCAACACCACGTCGGTGGTGGTGTCGGTGCTCGCGGAGTCACTGGCGCTGGCGGCGATCGGCGGCGTGATGGGCGGCCTCACCGCCTACCTGGCCTTCAACGGCTACCAGACCTCGACGATGAACTTCTCGACGTTCAGCCAGGTGGCGTTCGCCTTCCGGG
The DNA here is from genome assembly GCA_964350785.1 of uncultured Acidobacterium sp. Taxonomy (GTDB): domain Bacteria; phylum Acidobacteriota; class Vicinamibacteria; order Vicinamibacterales; family UBA2999; genus 12-FULL-67-14b. Next base: position 2,403 of record CAYGMD010000255.1, read on the forward strand.
TGACGCCGCAGTTGCTGGTGATGGGATTGGTCTACGCGCTGGCGATGGGGCTGGTTGGCGGGCTGTTCCCGGCGCTGCGGGCGGCGCGGCTGCCCATTCCGACGGCGCTGCGCGAGCTGTAGAGACCTTCGGCGGGCGATGGCTTCAGCCATCGCCTTTTGCAGCGACGGCTACAAGCCGTCGCTCTCCGAACGCTAATTCTCTTCTTCGAATTCTTCTTCGCCCGGAGGGCCCAGGCGGGTCGAGGGGCGCAGCGCCTCGCGATAGTCGTACAACGGCAGGCCCGACACGTGGCGCGGGTTCACGCAACCGGTGGACTTCGTCTCGAGCATGACGAGGACCGGGCTGCCCGACAAGCCGTCGCGAAACCCGAGCTGGCACCCGCAAGCGAGACGAGCGTGCGCGAATCCCTTCAACATGATGAGTTGATCTTACATCAACGCAACGATTTCTTTCTCGAAGACCGACTTCGGCGCAATGCCCAAGTGCTTACGGCAGACCTTGCCGTCCTTGCTGATCAGGAACGACGCGGGAATGCCCCAGATCGGGCCGTAGGCTTCCTGCACGTCTTCGCGGCCCTCGCCGAGCAGGATCGGGTAATTCATCTTGTATTCGGCGGCAAACGCCTTGGCCTTGTCGGCCGGGTCGTCCACCGAGAAGCCGACGATCACGAGGTCGTCCTTGTACTTGTCCTGCAGCTCGACGAAGCCCGGAATCTCGGCCTTGCACGGGCCGCACCAGGTGGCCCAGAAGTTCAAGAGTACGACCTTGCCCTTGTAGGACGACAGCGCCACGTCCTTGCCGTCGAGGTCCTTCATGGTGAAGTCGAAGTTGGCGGGCTTGGCGTTGGCCATGCACGCGCCGGCATCGGCCGAGGCCTGGCCGCCGCTGTCGTGCGACGCGGCCGGCGTCACGTCAGCCGCCAGCTGGGTCGACGGATCCGATTCGGCCGACGGCTGCCAGACAAACGGAATGCTGATGCCGAGCAACGCGATGGCCGTCGCGCCAATGGCAATCATTCGCATCTTCGCGCCGCCGGCCTGGGGCGCGTCGGGCGCAGCTGCGGGAGAACCGTCAAGAGGACCGTCGTGCTGTTCCATCCTGCTATTTTGCCTCATTCTGGAGGTAGGACGCTACGCGCGCCAGCCCGGCCGTGGTCCCGCCGGCGGCCACCAGCATGTAGGTGCGATCCCCGCGCGTCCACACCACCTCGTCGTGGCCGAGCACCCGCAGTTGCGCCGCGGGCCGCGTCAGGCCGGGCATGATGAAAAGCGACACCGGCTCGCCGTTCGCGCGGTACAGCAGGTGCGCCGCCAGGCCGTCGCCATACAGGCAATGGCGCACGGCCAGCAGTTCGAGGTGCTCGGCCGGCGCCGACGCGGGCACGCTCATGGTCCAGCCGTACTCCCGCTTCAGCAGGCTTTCGGCGTCGGCCTGGCTGATGGCCGGGCCGTCGGCGTCGCCGTCGATGACAAAGCACTTGAGGTGGTCGAGCGCCATCTGCGCGGCCAGCACCACGGTCGAGCGGCCCGTCACCACCGGTAACAGGACCGCTCCGAGAGCCAACACCAGGACCGCGGCGGCGGAGAACGCCGTCAGGCGCCCGCCCCAGCCGAGCAGGCCGGTCGCGCCGGCGCGCTCGGCGCGCGCCGTGGCGGCCAGGCGCGTGCGCAAGCCGGGCGGCGCGGTCACGGCCAGGTGCGCGGCGCGCGCGCGCAGCACGGTGCGGGCACCGGCCTGCGCCTGCAGGGCCTGCCGGCACGCGGCGCACGCGTCGACATGCCGGGCGACCTGTGCCGCTTCCTCCGCCGTGGCCCCGCCGTCGGCCACCGCCGCCAGGCGCCCCTCGAGTTGTCTGCAATCCATGTTCATTGGTTTAGACGCGGCCCTGGCGGTCCCGTTGCATGGACAGCCGTTGATAGAGTTGCTTGCGCCCGCGCGACAGGCGCGACATCACCGTGCCGATGGGCGCGTCGACGACCGTCGCAATCTCCTGGTAGGACAGTTCGTCGACATCGCGCAGCCACACCACCTCGCGAAACGCGTCGGGCAAGGCATCGAGCGCGGCCTGCAGGTCGGCGTCGAGCGTCGCCCGCAACAGCAGGGTCTCCGGGCTATCGGCCAGCCCCATCGGCCCGAGGCCGGCGCCCTCGGCCGCCTCCTCGACCACGTCCGAATCGAAATCGATCCGCGAGCGCGCCCGGTCGCGCTGCCGGTTTCTCCAGGTGTTGTGGAGAATCGTGTACAACCACGCCTTCAGGTTCGACCCGGGCACGAACCGGTCGCGGGCCCGGATCGCCTTCAGATAGGTGTCCTGCACCAGGTCCTGGGCCCTGTCCGCGTTTCGCGTCAGTCGCAGCGCCGCGCCGTAAAGAGCATCCAAGAAATCGAGCGCCGCCGCCGAGAAGTCGTCCTCGTCGGTCGCGTCTCGGCTGCCCGGTTGTCGCCCGAAAAACATGCGGAATCTGGGCTGACTGTAACTAGAACCCCCGGGGACGCCCGATTATTCCCGGCGGGCGCGGCGCGGGGACGTGAACCCATCCCGACGACGCCGCGTCCCAAGTATAGGACGAAGCTCGACGGATCGGATTTTGCTCTCCGCCACACTGGCCCCGCCTGCGCGAAAGCTGCGGCGGGCAGGGCCTGTCGCCCGCGCGGCGAGCCGTCGATTGCGGCCTTTGTCCGAGGATTCGGTAAGATGCAGCAAGGAGAGACTATGCGCACCCCGCAGCGGAACGCCTTGACGCCATTGGCGCTGGCCCTGTTTTCCCTACTGGCAATCGCCGGCCTGGCGCCCGCCGTGGCGGAGGCGCAGACCGGCTATATCCCGTACTTCGGGAAGAACCAGATCCGCTACGAC
>CAYGMD010000256.1:0-5261 GCA_964350785.1 uncultured Acidobacterium sp.
GTCGGTGGCACGCGCGTAGTACGACACCGAGTCGCCGGCCTTCACGCCGAGCTCTTCCATGTAGAAAGTGTGGCCGGCCGTCACTTCGGGCACCGGCTTCACGCCGTCGAACAGGCGAATGGTCCTCTCGGGGCCGCCGTTCACCGAGTACACCAATTGCAGGTTCTTCACCGCGTAGTCGTCATCGGCCTGCGCCTCGACGAAGAATTCCTGCACCGGCGTGGCGTCGGTATCGCGGCCCGGCTTCGACAGCTTCACCGTCGGCGCGAGGTCCGACAGCAGGTCCACGGTGTACTGCGGCGAGGCCGGCAAACGTTCGCCGCCGGCCGAGTCGAGCTCGACGTGATAGAAGCCGTCGTGCTGGGCCTTGAACTGCGCCGACAACGTCCCGTCGGCGTTGGCCGCCAGCGGCACGCTCTCGTTGTCGCCGAGCACCACGCGTCCGCCCTTCGAGGCCATGGTCGGCGTGACGGTCACGCGCACGTCGGTGCCCTTCAGCACCGCGACGTCGCCGCCGTCCTCGATGCTGCGCGGCTCGAGGCCGGTGTAGGCGGGATAGGTGTATTCCAGGTCGAGCTTCTTCACGTACGGCAGTTCGACCACGTTCAGCTTGAACACGGGCGATCGCACGCCGGCGGCTTCGACCACGTACTCGAGGGCTTCGGCCAGGTCGAACAGCATGCCTTCGTAGCCGCCGCTCTCGCCCTTGACCATGGGCACGCGGTCGAACGCCGACTGCGAGGCCTTGCGAATCAGGATCGTGGCCTCGGCGGCGTCGAACCCCGAGACCGTCGCGTTGATCATCTGATCGGCGCCCTTCGGCACCTTGGCGTCGCCCGGCGTCACCTCGATGCGATAGGGCGCGGCGGCCTCGACATCGCGCGAGATGTCGAAGATCGCCGTCAGCGTATGCCGCAGGTATCCCGGCCCGAACGTGAACAGGGCAATCGCCGCCGCCGCGACGCCGCCCGAGATCCAGGCATAGCGCAGCATCGAGTCGCGCTCGATGCGCTGGCCCTCGTGAATCTCGTGCACGCGGTCGATGGCATTCTCGACCAGCCGGCGAATCAGCTCGGGCGACCAGTCGCCCGGACGCTCCGACGCCTCCATGGCGCTCAGGATGGTCGAGTCGAGCGATGGCTCGTGCTCTTCCAGGTAGAGGGCGACCTGTTCGTCGGACACCTTGCGCGACAGCGGCCGCGCGAAGAACCAAGCGCCGGCGGCGACCAGCACCAGGCCGGTGGCAATGCGGAACCAGAAGATGGCGTCGGGCGTGAACTTCAGGGCCTCGAGGGCGTAGGCGATGGCGACAATGGCCGCAATGCCGGCAATCAGGAAGCCGACGGCGCCACGCAGCGCGAGCTTGAGGCGCCAGCGCCGGCGAACCTGCCGGACCACTTCAAGCAGTTGCGCGCGCGGATTGAGCTCGCCCATCAACGGCATCTCCGATGTAGGGCCGCCCTTAATGGGCGGCCGTCGTTCCGGCGTCTCACCGCGTGGCCCGCGACAGTCGCTGGGCCAGCACGGTCTCGGCGATCAGCAGCAGGATACCTGCGAACAGCAGGTACCACCAGACCCGTTGGGCCAGTTCCTGGGCCTCGTCCGGTAAGACGTCCTGGCCGCCGGTTGAGCCGGCGGCGCCGCCGCCGGTGATGCCGGCGACCAGCTCTTTCGGGTCCATGCGATCCAGACTCGACTCGGCCAGGTTGACGTTGGCGGCCGCCACGATCACCGGTCCCGCCTCTCGTCCCGAGGCGCGAATTTCGTAGAACCCTTGTTCAACCAATTCCAGAGCTGCCGACGCCGCCGGTAACCCGGAATTCACAGTTAAGTCACGGCGCTGCCCCGACGGGGTCAGCACGGTGCGGCTGCCCTCGCTGCGGCTGGCGCTCGACGTCGCGCCGGCGGCGATTTCGGCGGCCGTGATGTCCAGCACTTCGCCGATGGTCAGATACGCGGGCTGTTCGCGGAAGCCCGACAGGTGGCGGCCCAGCTGGTGCACGAACGGCAGGAACACCGGCTTCAGCGCCAGGTCGTTCCAGCTGAGGTCGAGGGTCGAGGCAAACATCACGACGCGGCCGAGGCCAATCGCCTTCTCCACGAGCGCCGGCTCGCCGGTATCGAAGCGCGCGAGCACGGTGGCGTCCTTCGCCGCCTTGAGGCCGCGGTACGAATAGAACCGCGCCGTCGAGAAGTCGCCGCTGCGCGGGGCGCGGAACGGCTCGAACACGGCGTGGCCGTAATCCATGCCGCTCAACTTGGCCGCCGCGCCACGCGTGCGATCCACGGGCGCGCCGAGCGCCGCCGGCAGCCACACCTCGCGCGCCTGCGGCCACGCCGCGCGCGGCCCCAGCGCCATCAGCAGGCCGCCGCCGCCTTCGACAAAGGTGACGAGCCTCGCGGCCGTCGCCTCGGGCACGGCCACGTCATTCAGGATCAGCAGCCGGGCGCGATTGGCGGCGTCGCCGGCCAGCGCCTCCACCGACTGCAGCGAGGTGTCGAAGCGCGGCGCCTCGCCGATCGCGAGCGCGCGCGACAGGTACAGGTTCGCGTCGCCGCGGTTGCCCTGCGTGACGACCGTGACCGGCACCGGCGCGCTCGGCGTGATGACGAAGTTGAAGACGTTGTCGCGGGCGAGCGCGTCGACGGCCGAGGAGGCCGGCGCGATGCCGGTCTGCACCGCCACGCCCTTCGGGGTGTCCAGGCCCAGCCGCACGGTGGCGCGCGTCGTCGTCGCGGCAATCGACACCGGTGCGAACGTGACGCTGGCCGAGGCATTGCCGGCCACGTCGAGCGACAGCGTTTGCACGATGCGGCCGTCCATCTCGAGCTGCACCGGCACCTTCGTGGCGGGCGTGGCCGTGCGATTCAGCACGCCGGCCGTGACCGTCACCCGCTCGGGCTGGCCCGCGTCGCGCGTGCGCAGCAGCGTGGCGGGCGTCAACGCCAGGCTCGGACCCGACGCGCCTTCCACCAACACCGGCGTAATCACCGTGCCGCCCGGCAGGCGCAGCGTATCGTCGGGCTGCCAGCCGCCGCGCTGGAAGTCGGAGACGACGATCACTTCCTTGCGCGGCAGCAGCGATTCGGCGAGCGCGCTGCCGGCCAGCTTCAGCGCCGGCCCGTACTTCGTGGCCCCCGGCCCCGGCGCCGCGGCGTTGATCCCGGCGACGGCGCGCGATCGGTCCGGGGTCGAGCGCAGCGCCACTTCGGCGTGGTCGGCAAACAGCACCAGCGACACGCGGTCCGCCGACGTCGCCGAGGCAATGGCCGCCGCCGCCAGCCGCTGCGCCCGTGACCACGAGTCGCCGTAGCCCATGCTGTAGGAGCGATCCAGCAGCACGACGATCTCGCGGGCGCCGCCGGCGGCGGCGGCGATCCCCGAACCGCGCAGGAACGGCCGCGCAAACGCCGACACGATCAGCGCCAGCGCCGCCAGCCGCAACGCCAGCAGCAGCCAGTCGCGAATGCGCCGCTTCTGCACCGATTCGTACGGGATCTTCTTCAGGAACATCAGCGACGGGAAGGCGATCACCGACTTGCGCTCGCGCTGCGTCAGGTGCACGAGCACGGGGATGGCGAGGGCCGCGAGACCGAGCAGGAAGAGAGGCGTCAGGAACGACACGGTTACCTCGTGCGGGCCATGCGTTCGCGCATCGACAGGAAGCGGAACAGTGCGTAGTCGAGCGGCTGGCTGGTATTGAGCAGCATGTAATCAATCTGCTGCTGCGACGCGCGGGCGGTCAGCGCCTCGATGTGCGCCGCCACCAGCGCGCGATACTGCCCGGCGAGCGCCGCCGGCACGATCGGAATCTGGTCGCCGCTTTCCAGGTCTTCGAAACTCGAGGGCTCGGCAAACGTGAAGTCCACTTCCTGCGGATCGAGCACGTGAAACAGGACGACATCGTTGCCGCGGAACCGCAGCAGGCCGACGGCGTCGAACACCTCTTCCGGCTCGGCGTAGAAGTCGGAAATCACGACGATGATGCCGCGGCGGCCGAAGTGTTCCGCCAGCCGCTTGATCGGCGCCACCAGGTGGCCCGGCCGCTCGGCCTTCGCCCGATCGAGCGTGTGCAGCACGACATCCATGTGCTTGGCCGACGGCGGCACCTGATCGACGATGCCCTCGTCGAACGTGACCAGGCCGACGCGGTCGCGCTGCTGGTTGGCCAGGTAGGTCAGGCACGCCGCCAGGGTCTTGGCGTAATCGAGCTTCGAGATCTTCTCGCCGAAGCTCATCGACTTCGAGACGTCGAGCAGCACCGAGAAGTTGGAGTTCGAGTCGGCCTCGAACTCCTTGATGTAGTACTTGTCGGTGCGCGCGTACACGCGCCAGTCCATCCGCCGGATGTCGTCGCCGGGGACGTAGCCGCGGTGCTCGGCGAAATCCACCGAGGCGCCGAAGAACGGCGAGCGGTGGGTGCCGTTAATCAGGCCATCCACCACCGTCTTCGCGACCATCTCCAGGTTGCCGATCCGCGCGAGGACCGCCGGGTCGACGAAGCGCGCGCCGGGAATGGGCTGGTGGACGGACATCTACATACCCGACTTCGGCGACGGCACGGCGGCGAGCAGGCGATCGATCAGCATGTCGCTCGTCACCCCTTCCGACTGGGCATGGAAGTTGGTCAGCACGCGATGGCGCAGCACCGAATGGGCAATCGCGCGGATGTCCTCGAAGCTCACGTGATAGCGGCCGCTGGTGAGCGCGCGGGCCTTGCCGCCGAGCACCAGGAACTGCGCCGCGCGCACGCTGGCGCCAAACGCCACCCACTTCTTGACGTCGTCCGGGCAGGATGGCGACTTCGGCCGGCTCGCGCGCACCAGGGCCAGCGCGTAGCGCATGACCGGGTCGGCCACCGGCACGCGGCGCACCAGGCGCTGGAACGCGACCAGGTCGGGCCCGCTCACCGGCCGCTCGAACGCCGGCTCGAGGATCGCCGTCGTCGTCTTCACGACCAGGAACTCCTCCTCTTCCGGCGGGTGCTCCATGACGATGTGGAACATGAAGCGATCGAGTTGCGCTTCGGGCAGCGGATAGGTGCCTTCGAGCTCGATCGGGTTCTGGGTCGCGAACACGTAGAACGGCTCTTCGAGCTTGTAGGTGCGGCCCTGGATGGTGACGCGATGTTCCTGCATGGCCTCGAGCAGCGCCGACTGCGTCTTGGGCGGCGTGCGGTTGATTTCGTCGGCCAGCACGATGTTGGCGAAGATCGGCCCGGGCGAGAACACCATCTGGCGGCGGCCGGTGGCGGCGTCCT
>CAYGMD010000257.1:0-5222 GCA_964350785.1 uncultured Acidobacterium sp.
GGGCAAGATCGCCGAGGCGAAGGTGAAGTTCGAGGAGACCATCAAGAACAACCCCTCGCACGCCGACGCGCACTACCAGCTCGGCATGGCGCTCTTGAACGAGGGCAAGCTGCCCGAGGCGGTGGCGGCGTTCGAAAGCTACGTGAAGCTCGCCCCCGAGGGCCAGTACGCCACCCAGGCCAAGGGCATGATTGCGCAGCTGAAGAAGTAAGAAGTTAGAAGTTAGAAGCGCGTGTACGAACACATTCCCGGACGCCTGGCGGAGGTTCGCAATCGCATTGCGGACGCTGCCGGGCGCGCCGGCCGGCCGCCGGAATCCGTCCGGTTGATCGCCGTCTCGAAAACCCACCCCCTCGAAGCCGTGCGGGCCGCCGCCGAGGCCGGCCAGCTGGACTTTGGCGAAAACAAGGTCCAGGAGGCCCTGCAGAAGATCGCCCAATCGGCCGATACCAGCTTGCGGTGGCATCTCATCGGCCACCTGCAATCGAACAAGGCCAAGAAGGCCGCGGCCGCCGTGCATTCGATTCACGCCGTCGACAGCGTCGATCTGTTGCGGCGCATTGATGAGGCGGCTACGGCCGCCGGGCGCGGCGTGGAGGTCCTGGTCCAGGTCGACCTGGCGCTCGAGGACACGAAACACGGCGCCCCGCTCGACGCGGTGCCGGGAATCTTCGCGGCGGCCGCGGACTGCCGGGCGGCGACGCTGGTGGGGCTGATGCTCCTGCCGCCGTTGGCCGAAAACCCGGAAGACGCGCGGCCGTGGTTCGCCCGGTTACGCGCGGTGCGCGATCAACTGGCCGACAGCGGGGTGCCGCCGGCCCGGCTCCGCGAGCTCTCGATGGGCATGAGCCACGACTTCGCGGTCGCGATTGAAGAAGGCGCCACCATGGTGCGCGTCGGCACGGCGATCTTCGGCGCAAGGGATTACCCATGAAAGTGACACCTCTCGACCTTCGGCAGCAGCAGTTCAAGACCGTGATGCGCGGCTACGATCGCGGCGAGGTGCAGGCGTTCCTGCTGGAAGTCGCGGACGACTACGAGAACGCCCTGCGCGACAACGACAAGCTGCGCCAGGACGTCGCCAAGCTCGACGCGGTGCTCAGCGAGCATCGCGGCCAGGAGCGCAACCTGCGCAACACGCTGCTGACGGCGCAAAAGATGGGCGACGAGATCAAGGAGCACGCCACCGCCGAGGCGGCGCTGATCGTCCGCGAGGCCGAGGGCCGCGCCGACATGCTGCTGCAGAAATCGCAGAGCCGGCTGGAAGACGTCCAGCGTGAGATTGACGGGCTGCGCATGAAGCGGCGCGAGGTCGAGAACGACATCGAGGCGCTGGTGCGAACGCTCAACAGCACCCTCGAATTCATCCGCGAGCAGGACACGCGGTCGCGCGATGAGCGGGTCCTGCTCCACCGTCCGCGCGCCGTCGAGGCGGCGCCGGCGCAGGCGCCACGGCCGGCGGATGTCACCCCCAAGACCGACACCCAGGTCGGATAGCGCCGGGCTGATCGACGTGCGGGTCGTGCCGCGGGCCGGCCGCAGCGGCCTGGCCGGCGTCCGCGACGGCGCGCTGCTGGTGCGCCTGGCCGCCGCGCCCGTGGACGGCGCCGCCAACGCCGAGCTGATCGCGGTGCTGGCCGACGCCCTGCACCTGCCCAAGCGCAGCATCCACATCGTCAGCGGCGACCGCTCGCGCGCCAAGCGCGTGCGCATCGACGGCATGGCGCCCGCCGCGGCGCGTGCTGCGCTCGGCCTGTCCTGAGCGACAATGCCCTGATGACGGCCGATTTCCTGATCCAGCACGCCGATCTCGTGGCCACGTGCGCGGGGCCGGGGCCGCGGGCCGGTGCGGCGCAAAACGACATCTCGGGCATCGCGCATGGGTCGGTGGCGGGCTGCGAGGGGCGGATCGTGTTCGTGGGCGCGGCGGCCGAATGCGAACGCACCGTCACCCTCACTGCCGATGCCCAGGTCATCGACGCGCGCGGCTGCACGGTGACGCCGGGCTTCGTCGATCCGCACACGCACCTGGTGTTCGGCGGCGACCGCCGCGAAGAGCTGCGCCGTCGGCTCGGCGGCGCCAGCTATGCCGAGATCGCAGCCGGTGGCGGCGGCATTGTCAAGACGGTGGCCGCGACGCGCGCGGCGAGCGAACATGAACTGATCGAGGGCGGCCGCGCGCGGCTGGCCGAAATGCTGGCCTTCGGCACCACCACCGCCGAGGCCAAGAGCGGTTACGGGCTCGACCTGGCGACCGAGCTGCGCATGTTGCGGGCGATCAAGGTGCTGCACGCCGGGCAGCCCATCGAGCTGACCGCGACCTTCATGGCCGCGCACGAGGTGCCGGTGGAGTATCGCGGCCGCCGCGCCGACTACGTGCGGCTGATCATCGACGAGATGATCCCCGCGGTGGCGCGCGAGCGGCTGGCCGAGTGGTGCGACGTGTTCTGCGAGGACGGCGTGTTCACGCCCGGGGAGTCACAGGCCATCCTCGAGGCCGGCGCGCGCCACGGCCTCAAGCCGCGCATTCACGCCGACGAACTGGGCCTGAGCGGCGGCGCCGCGGTCGCCGCCACGGTCGGCGCGCGCTCCGCCGACCACCTGATCTTCGTCGACGAGGCGCACGCCCGGCGCCTGGCCGAGCGCGGCGTCGTCGCCACGCTGCTGCCGGCGGCCGCGTTCTTCCTCAAGCTCGGCCGCTTCGCGCCGGCCCGCATGCTGATCGACCAGGGCGTGGCCGTGGCGCTCGCCACCGACCTCAACCCCGGCGGCGGGTTCACGACCTCGATGCCGTTCGTGATGTCGCTGGCCTGCTTCGGCATGGACATGACGCTCGAGGAAGCCCTGGTGGCGGCCACCCTCAACGCCGCCGCGTCGCTCGACCGCGCCGGCGCCGTCGGCAGCCTGGAACCCGGCAAGCAACTGGACGCCGTGGTCGTGAACGGCGCGCTCGCGGACCTGATCCGGGTCGGCGCGCCGGTGATCCGCCACGTCGTCAAACGCGGGAGAATGGTGAAATGAAGTTCGCAGATCTGACGGTGGCGCAGTTCCTCGCATCGCTGGCCAACCCCGAGCCGACGCCCGGCGGCGGCACCGCGTCGGCGATCGCCGGGGCCATGGGCACGTCATTGCTGGTGATGGTCACCGGCCTGGCCAAGTCCAACACCAGCACCGATGACGAGAAGGCCGCGCTCGCCACGGCCCGGGCGGCGTTACAGCCGCTGATTGGGGCGCTGGCGGCGCTGGCCGACGCCGACGCGGCGGCGTTTGATCGGGTGATGGCCGGCTACCGGCTGCCGAAGGCGACCGACGCCGAGAAGGCGGTGCGGTCGGCGGCGATCCAGGCGGCGCTGCAGGAGGCGACCACCGTGCCGTTGCAGACGCTGCGGGTCTGCGCCGGCGCGATGGCCCACGCCGAAGCGGTGGCCGCCTGCGGCAATCGCTCGGCGGTCAGCGACGTGGGCGTGGCGATCGGGTTGCTGGAAGCGGCGGCGGCCGGGGCCGAGGCCAATGTGCGAATCAACCTGGCCAGCGTGCGTGACTTGCAGTTCACCCTGGCGGCCAGCGACGAAACCGGCCGGCTGATCTCGGAGGTCACGCGCCAGGCGGCGGCCGCCCGGCGCCGCTTGAGCTAGCCAGCCGACGTCTGACCGAGGAATCGGTGCCAATCGGTGTGAATCGGTGGCCTAGCGGCGCCGCTGCTGCGTCAGCAGCCGCACCGTCGCGCTCGGGTTGAACGTGACCGGCTGGGTGAGGACGCCCGGGATGAACGCGACCTTGGTGGTGTAGCTCACGTCGACAGTCCGGTCCGACGCGCGCTGGCTGATGGTGATGTCGTCGGCCTCGACCGGCAGGCCGTATTCCTCCGCCAGCGTCAGCACCTGCTGGGTTATTTCGGCATCCGTCGAATTGGGCGCAAACAGCAGGGCCTGCTCGACGGCGTCTTCGAACTGGTAGTTCGACACGAGCGCGCGCGTGCCCTGGAACGCTGCCGTCAGCAGGGCGAGCGCGAAAACCAGCTTGATGATCGTTGTCATGCAACCAGGGGGCGTGCCGGGGGGTGGCCAGCGCCTGGCGACATCATACGCCCTTCGGGAGTTGAAAGTTGAGAAGTTGAAAGTTGGCAGTTTCAGTTTCGAGTTTCAGTTTCAGTTCGAAACTGCCAACTTTTAACTGAAACTACCAACTTTCAACTGTTCAACTTTCAATTTTTCCCTCTAGTGAATCTGGTGCAGCAGCCGGTCCCAGCGCACGCCGAGGAACGAGGCCGGGGCCGCGCCGTCGTCGGGCGTGTCGAACGACCAGTAGATGAACAGCGCGCGGCCCTTCACATACGAGGCCGGCAGGAACCCCCAGTAGCGGCTGTCCTGGGAGTCGTCGCGATTGTCGCCCATCATGAAGTAGTGGCCGGCGGGCACGGTCACGGGGCCGTACTTGCGGCGCAGGTCGAAGGTGTCGGCCTGGCCGTCGCCGCCGGGCGGAAACAGGTAATGGGCGTAGGGCTCGATCAGCGGCATGCCGTTGATGTGGATGGTCTGGTTCTTGAGCTCGAGCGTGTCGCCGGGCAGCCCGATCACCCGCTTGATGAAGTCGCGGTCGGGCTCCTCGGGGAACTTGAACACGACCACCTCGCCGCGCTCGATCGGCCGCATCGGCAACAGGGCGCGCTCGAGCGCCGTGGCGGTGGGCGCGAAGATGAACTTGTTGACCAGCAGGTGGTCGCCGACCAGCAGGTTGGGCTTCATCGAGCCGGTCGGGATCTTGAAGGCCTGGAACACGAACGTGCGGACGAACAGCGCCAGGATCACGGCGACGACGATCGACTCGAAGTACTCGCGCAGCGTCGACTTCTGGAACGTCGCCTCGGCCATGGCTATTCGTCTCCGATCTTGAGCACGGCGAGGAACGCCTCCTGCGGGATCTCGACGGTGCCGACCCGCTTCATGCGCTTCTTGCCTTCCTTCTGCTTCTCGAGCAGCTTGCGCTTGCGCGAGATGTCGCCACCATAGCACTTGGCCAGCACGTTCTTGCGCAACGCCTTGACCGACTCGCGGGCGATGATGCGGGCGCCGATCGCCGCCTGGATCGCGACCTCGAACATCTGCCGCGGGATGAGCTCGCGCATCTTCGACGCCAGCATGCGGCCGCGGTCATAGGCGCGGTCGCGGTGCACGATGATCGACAAGGCGTCGACGGGCTCGGCGTTGACCAGGATGTCGAGC
>CAYGMD010000258.1:0-5211 GCA_964350785.1 uncultured Acidobacterium sp.
TTCTACACGGACTGCGACGCCCAGTACGACCCGGCCGAGCTGCCAGGGCTCTGGGCGCGGATGGGTCCGGGCGTGGACGTCGTCAACGGCTACAAGATCAGCCGGTCGGATCCGCTGCACCGCATCATCATCGGCCGCCTCTACCACCACTTCGTCAAGCTGCTGTTCGGGCTCAAGGTGCGCGACGTCGATTGCGACTTCCGGCTGATGCGGCGGCGGATTTTCGACGTGGTCCGGCTCGAGAAGGACAGCGGGGTGATCTGCCTCGAGATGATGAAGAAGTTCCAGGACGCCGGCTTCCGCGTGGCGGAAACGCCGGTGCACCACTACCATCGCGCGCACGGCCAGTCGCAGTTCTTCAACTTTCCACGCATTTTTCGTACGCTGGTTGACGTGTTGAAACTGTGGTGGGCGCTGGTGATCCGGCGCGAGCATCTCAAGACGGGCGGCCGCCGATGAGTCCCGCCCGCTTCTACCAGGGCCGGCGGGTGATGATCACCGGCGGCCTCGGCTTCATCGGCAGCAACCTGGCGCACCGCCTGGCCCAGCTGGGCGCCGACGTCCTGCTGGTCGACTCGCTGATCCCGGATTACGGCGGCAACCTCTTCAACATCAGCGGCATCGAGTCGCAGGTGCGGGTCAACGTGGCCGACGTGCGGCAAGCCAGCACCATGAACTACCTGGTGCGCGACCGCGAGGTGATCTTCAACCTGGCCGGGCAGGTGAGCCACATCGACAGCATGCGCGATCCGCACACCGATCTCGACATCAACTGCCGCAGCCAGTTGACCCTGCTCGAGGCGTGCCGCCATCACAACCCCGGGGTCAAGGTGGTCTACGCCAGCACCCGGCAGATCTACGGCCGGCCCGACGCGCTGCCCGTCACCGAGCGGCACCTCGTGCGGCCCACCGACGTCAACGGCATCAACAAGGCGGCCGGCGAGTATTACCACCTGGTCTACAACAACGTGTTCGGCGTGCGCGCCTGCGCGTTGCGCCTGACCAACGTCTACGGCCCGCGCCAGCTGCTGCGGCACAACCGCCAGGGTTTCATCGGCTGGTTCATCCGCCTGGTCCTCGAAAACCGCGAGATCGAGGTGTTCGGCGACGGCTCGCAAATCCGCGATTTCGTCTACGTGGACGATGCGGTGGAGGCGTTCCTCGCGGCCGGCGCCAGCGACGCCGTCAACGGCGAGGCCTTCAACGTCGGCGGCGGCGAGCACATCGCCCATCGCGACCTGGTCGCGCTGCTGGTGGAGCTGGCCGGACAGGGCCGCTACAAGTTCGTCGAGTGGCCGCGCGAGAAAAAGGTCATCGACATCGGCAGCTTCTATGCCGACTCGTCGCTGTTCATGGACCGCACCGGATGGGCGCCCACCGTGTCGCTGCGCGAGGGCTTCACGCGCACGCTGGCGTATTACCGCGCGCACCTTTCCCATTATGTCGATGCCCGTTCCGTTTAACGCCCTGCGCCCCGGCGCCGACGCCGCCGCCGTCAGGGCCGCGATCGACCGCGTGATCGCCAGCGGGTGGTTCGTGCTGGGGCCCGAGGTCGAGGCGTTCGAGGCCGAGTTCGCCGCCGCCAGCCAGGCGCCCTTCGCCGTCGGCGTCGGCACCGGCACCGACGCCATCACCCTGATCCTGCGCGCGCTCGACATCGGCCCCGGCGACGAGGTGATCACGCCGCCGCTGTCGGCCGCGTACTCGGCCCTGGCGGTCATGATGGCGGGCGCCCGCCCCGTGTTCGCCGACATCGATCCGCAACGGCTGACCCTCGACCCGCGGGCCGCGGAAGCCGCCATCACCCCGCGCACCAGGGCGATCATGCCGGTGCACCTGTATGGCCAGGCCGCCGACATGCGCGCGTTCGAGGCCATCGCCGCCCGGCACAACCTCGCACTGGTCGAGGACGCCGCGCAGGCCCAGCTCGCCACGGCCGACGGCCGCGCGGTGGGGACCATCGGCATTGCCGGCGCCACCAGCTTCTATCCGACGAAGAATCTCGGCGCCCTCGGTGACGGCGGCGCGGTGATCACGCGCGACGCGCAGCTTGCCGCCCGCATCAAGCGGCTGCGCAACGGCGGCCAGACGTCGCGCTACCACCATCTCGAGGCCGGCGCCAACAGCCGCCTCGACGAAATACAGGCGGCCATCTTGCGGGCGCGCCTGCCGTTTCTGGCGGATTGGACGGCGCGACGCCGGGCCATAGCCGCGCGATATCGCGCCGCCGGGGTGCCGCCTTCGGTGACGGTCCCGCGCGAGTTCGACGCGGGCCATGTCTACCATCTCTTCCCGGTGCTGACGCCGAACCGTGATGCCTTCCAGGCCCATTGCACGGCGCAGGGGGTCGAGACGCTGATCCACTATCCGGTGCCCATCCCCCGGCAGCCGGCGCTCGACTCGACCGATCCGGCCATGTGCCCGGTGGCCGACCGGGTGTGCGCCGAAGTCGTGTCGCTGCCGATGTATCCGGCGCTCGCCGACGACCAGCTGGCGGCGGTCACCCGGGCCTTGACGTCGTTTCTCCCCCCGGCGCGCTAGGGTCCGGCCGGGACACCCCGGCCGGCGTCTAAACCTGGCAAAGGCGTATACTGAGTCAGGCGTTGTCCATGCGTCGAACCCTTCTCACTTTTGCGCTGTTGCTCGGGGTGGTTCTGCCTGCCTCGGCGCAGCAATTGAAGCTGGTCTTCAACGACGGCCGGGTGTCGCTTGATGCGACCAATGTGCCCGTCCGCACCATCCTGGTCGAATGGGCCAAGCTCGGCGGCACCAAGGTGATTGGCGGCGAACGCGTGGCCGGCAGCCCGCTGACCCTCAAGCTCGACAACGTGCCCGAATCGCAGGCGCTCGAGATCGTGCTGCGCAGCGTGGCCGGGTACATGGCCGCGCCGCGCAGCGCCACGGCGACTCCCGGCGCGTCGATGTACGACCGCATTCTCGTTCTGGCGACGAGCGCCGCGCCGGCACCGGCCGCCGCGCGCCCGGCGGCCAACCAAAGCGGCGCCGGCGCCAACCGGTTCTCGCCGCCGCGTCCGCCCGTGCGCCAGGCCGACGAAGACAACGAACCGGAAGAAGAGCCGGATCCGAACCCGCCCAACGCGCCGGTGTTCACGTTCCCGCAGCCCGGCGCACAGACCGGGCAGCCGGGCATGTTCCAGAACGCCCCCCCGGGCGCCAACGGGCCGACCGTCATCAACCCCAATCCCGGCACGCCGCAGAACATCACCATCAGCCCGGCGGCTCCCGGCACGGCGCCGTCATTCGGCGCGCCGGCACCCGGCATGATCGTCACGCCGCCGGTGCAACCGGGAGTGGTGCCGCCCGCACAACCGGGCCCCATGGTCCGGCCCCCAGGGGGCCGCTAAGCGGTGTCGGGCCATTCCTACGGAATGGCCCCCGTCATCTTCCGGTCTCGATCAACCTCCAACGATCGACTGCGCTCGGTTACACGATTGAACGTCGGTCCTTCGTCTTAATGACGCGCTCCAATCGCAGCCCTCGCGTACAATTGACCCTTCCCTCGCAGTAGTGACTGGCGCGGCTTGTTGTACCCATGGCGGAAATCGAACGCTACACCCCTGACGATCGACGGGGCATCGAACAGATCTATCGGCGGACGCTCGGCAACGAGGCCGCCGATCGCCTTCGCCTGCGCTGGGATTGGGTGCGGCGCAATCCGGCCGGCGGCGTCGAACCGCCGTACTGGGTAGTACGAGAGGGGCCGACGCTGATTGCGGCGATTCCGCTGCTGCCGGTGCTCGTCACCGTCGGCGGCCAGGAAGTCGCCGGCACCTGGAGCACGGATCCGCTCGTGGTGGCCGAGCGCCAGCGGCAGGGCCTTGGGGGTTCGCTGCTGCGGGCGTGGGATCGCGGCACCGGCGTGGCGCTCGGCGCCGGCCTCTCGCCGGCGACGCGCGCACGGCTCGATGAGATGCGCTGGCCGAAGGCGCAGCCGCTTGCGTGCCTGGTGAAGCCGATCAGCCGCCGCGCGCTGCGCATTCCGACCTGGCCCGTGGCCATCAACCGGTTGGTCTCGGCGCTGGCGCTGCCGGTGGTGCGGCTGGTGTCGCGCACGCAGCCGCTGCGGGAAGAGGTCGAGGCCGTGCGCCGGTTCGACGAGCGCTCGGACCGGCTGTGGGAGCGGATGGCGGGCCGGTTTGCCATTGCCGTGAAGCGCGACGCCCGCTACCTGAACTGGAAGTACATCGAACCGCCTCACGTGCGCTACTCGGCCGCGTTGTTGCGGCGCGGCGACGAAGTGGACGGCTACGTCGTGTACCGGCACCTGCGCGAACCGCAGGGGCGCGTCACGCAGATTGTCGACCTGCTGGCCGATCCCGCCGACCAACGCGGGCTGAAGACACTGGCGCGCTGGGTCGACCGCGAAGCGCGCGTGGCCGATTCCGACAAGATCCGTTGTTACGCCACGCACGCGGCCTTCCGGCGCGTGCTGCGGCGCTCGGGCTACTTCATGGTGAAGTCGGGCATCGACCTCACCGTCAAGGTCAACGCGCTGACCCCGGCGAAGGGGTTTTCCCAGTCGACTGATGACTGGCACTTCACGCTGGGCGACGGCGAGCTCGATCATTGAAGAGTTGAAAGTTGGCAGTTGAAAGTTGTCAGTTTCAGTTCTAGTTTCAAGTTCAGGAAGAGACGCAAGCCATGCCGTTAGAACAAACGCTCAGCGCCGACATCGTCACCGCGATGAAGGCCAAGGACGCCACGCGGCTGACCGCGCTGCGCATGCTGAAGACCGCGCTCACCAACAAGGGCATCGAGAAGGGCCGCGCGCTCGAGCCAGCCGAGGAGCTGCAGGTCGTGTCGATGCTGGTCAAGCAGCGCCGCGACTCGATCGAGCAGTTCACCAAGGGCGGGCGGGTCGACCTGGCCGACAAGGAACAGGCCGAAATCGCCGTGCTGGACGCGTACCTGCCGGCCTCAGCCAGCGACGAGGAGATTGCGGCGGCGGTGACCGCGGCGGTGGCCGAGACCGGGGCGACGACGGCCAAGGACATGGGCAAGGTGATGAAGGCGGCCATGGCCGCGCTCGCCGGCAAGACCGTCGACGGCAAGAAGGTCAACGAAGCCGTCCGGCGGTCGCTCGGTTAGCCACGGCTCTCGTGCAAATTGTGGGGCGGGCGGGCAAACATTTTCCCGGGGTGGGCCGTCTATATCTTTGAAAGGCCTAGTCAGCCTCTCACCATCCTCCTT
>CAYGMD010000259.1:0-5162 GCA_964350785.1 uncultured Acidobacterium sp.
CCAGGTGGCGCGCAGCGAGTGGTTCCGATACCAGTCAAAACTGGCGGCCGGCCGCGTCAGATCGGGCTCGAAGGCAATCGTGGGCGTTCCGGGAACGCCCGACTTGCCCTGAAGCTTGTTGTAGAAGGCGCCGGGCTGGTTGACGCGAGACCCCCAGCGGGCAACCGCGGCAAAGAACCACAGCTTGTCCTTGGCGATGGGACCGCCCAGTTGGGCCCCCAAGCGGTAGATGCGCTGGACTTCGGAACTCGACGTGATGCCGAAGGCGCGCAGATCGTCGTCGATGTTGGCACCCTGCATGCCGTTCTTCGACAGGAAGCCATCGATACCGCCGCGAAAGACATTGCCGCCGCTGCGGGGAATGATGTTGAGCGAGGTACTGCCCGACCCGGCCTCTCCGCCCATACCGCTCGTCTCGAGCTGCATTTCCTCAATCGTCCCGCTGTCGGAGATGTAGCCGACGCCCGACGCGGCGCCGATGAAATACTGGTTGCGGAAACCATCGAACGATGCCCGCGTGCCCGTCTTGCCGTGAAAGAACGTGTACGCGCCCTGGGCCGACCAGGTGTCGCGGGTGCCGCCCACGTCAGCCTGCGTCGACGCAAATCCCGGGGTCATGTAGGCGAGCGTCTGGAGGCCGATGCTGCCGCTTGGCAGGGACTCGAGATCGCGGGTGTTCAGGGTTTCCTGCTGGCGGATGGACTGCGTATCCACCACCGGCGCTCCGCCGACCACCGTGACCGTTTCCTCGATGGCCCCCACGGCCAGACTCACGTTGACCGACGCGACAAAGCCCGAACCGAGCTCCACGCCCTCGCGCCTGACGGTGGAGAACCCGGCGAGAGAAAACGTCACGACATAGGTGCCGGGGCGAAGATCCACGATGTTGTAGCGGCCTTCCCCGTCGGTCGTGACCGAGCGCACCTTCTCGATAAGCGCGGGACTGGACGCCTCCACGGTGACCCCGGGCATGGCCAGGCCGCCGCTGTCTCGGACGACGCCGGCGATGCCGGCCGCCTGCTGTGCCGAGGCCGCTGGCACCAGCAGAACCACGAGCATCAGGGCCACGAGGCCCGATCTGGCGCCATCCGATCGTTCGAGGTTCGTCGGTGTCACTCGCATCTCCCAGAGAATCCTGAAGCTTCCACACGCGGACGCCCTCGTTCGCGTGCCGGCTGGACCGAAAAGGTCCGGCGCGACGGAGCCTATCCCCAAACGGCTTGGCCTTCAACCCGGTCCTTGTCGCAAGTTGTCGCGGGACGCGGGGATCCGCCGTCGGGAACCCACGGGCGGCGCAGCCGGTGCCGCAGCCAGTGATACGATGCGGTCCGCTTTGGTCCTCACCGGTCCCTGCCGCAGCGCGACGTGGATTGCCACCATCGCTGCCATACTCGGTGGCGGGTCCCACGGCGCGGCCCAGTCGCCAGGGCCGGCCATCAGCCCGCTCGCCTCGCCGGTCATGAGTCGCGACGCGAAGGGCCACCTGACTCTGCGCGCGACCAGACCCGCCACACCGCTCCTGATCGACGGCACCCTCGACGAGTTGGCGTACACCGCCGTCGCACCGGTGGATGATTTCATCCAGATGGAACCCTTCGGCGGCCAGCCGGCAACCGAGAAGACCGAGGTCTGGGTGTTCTTCGACCATCGCAACGTGTACGTCACCATGCGTGCCTGGGAATCGCGACCCGACCTAATCGTCGCCAACGAAATGCGGCGCGACAGCAACAATATTCGCCTCGGCGACAGCCTGGCTTTTTCGTTCGACACCTTCCACGACGGCCGGAACGCGTTTCAGTTCGAGGTGAATCCCCTTGGCGCCCGGACCGACGGGCAAAGCAGCAACGAGCGGCAGTACACCAGTGACTGGAACCCGGTGTGGGAGCTCGCGGTCGGACGGTTTGCCGGTGGCTGGGCGGTCGAGGCCGCCATCCCGTTCAAGTCCCTGCGCTATCAACCCGGCACGACCCAGATCTGGGGCTTCAACGCGCGGCGGACGAATAAGTGGAAAAACGAGATCGCGTTCCTCGCTCGCATCCCGGCGGCGTTTGGCATCGGCCGCGGCAGTTTCGCCGCCTCCCTCTTCCCGACCCTCGTCGGCATCGAGGCGCCACCGGGCGCCCTGAACCTTGAGCTCAAACCCTTCGCCACCGCCAGTCTCACCACCGATCGCTCGCGGACGCCGGCGACCGCCAATCAGCCGCATGGCGACGTCGGGTTGGACGTGAAGTACGGCGTCACGCAAAGTCTCGCGGCCAACTTCACCTACAACACGGACTTCGCGCAGGTTGAAGCCGACGAACAGCAGGTCAATCTGACCCGCTTCAGTCTGTTCTTCCCGGAGAAACGCGAGTTCTTCCTGGAGAACCAGGGCACGTTTGCGTTTGCCGCCTCGGCGACGAGCGCCGGCGGCCAGCCGAGCGGCGATACGCCCCTCTTGTTTTACAGCCGGCGCATCGGCCTCAGCCACAGCGCGGAGGTGCCGATTCTCGGCGGCGGCCGCCTCACCGGCCGGGTGGGTCGCTTCACCATTGGTGCGGTGGCGATCGGCACCCGGAAGGCGCCCGACGCGGGCGCGGCCGCCACCACGTTCGGCGTGCTGCGCCTGAAGCGCGACATCCTGCGGCGAAGCACGATCGGAGTCATGGCCACGACGCGGTCGGTGGCACAGGCCGGAACCGGGTCGAACGACGCCATCGGCGTCGACGGCACGTTTGCGTTCTTCGCCAATCTCGCGGTCAACGCCTACTGGGCCAAGACGCGGACCACGGGCATGACCGGGCACGACACCAGTTATCGCGCGCAGATGGAATACGCGGGCGACCGCTACGGCGTGCAGCTCGATCGGCTCGTCGTCGGCAATCACTTCAATCCCGAGGTCGGGTTTGTCCGGCGCCACAACATCCGCGAGAGCATCGGCCACCTCCGCTTCAGCCCGCGGCCGGCGTCGATTGCGGGGGTGCGAAAGTTCTCAGGCATCGCCACGATCACCTACATCGAGGACGGCCAGGGACGGCTGCAAACGCGGACCACGGACGGCGAATTTGCCGTCGAATTCCAGAACAGCGACCGCTTCAGCGCCGGTCTTACCGGCAACTTCGAGCGGCTGACGCGAAGATTCGCCGTCACGACGTCGGTGAGCGTCCCGATGGGCGACTACGATTTCCCGGTCGCCCGAGCGGCCTATGTTTTCGGCCAGCAGCGCCCCGTGTCGGGCAGCGTCACGGTCGAACGCGGCGGGTTCTACGGCGGCAACCGCACCGGCCTCGCGTTCACCCGTACGCGCGTCAACCTCACGCCACGGTTCTCGCTCGAGCCAAGTGTCTCGATCAACCAGATCCGCTTGCAGACCGGGGCGTTCACGACGACCTTGGCCGGTTCGCGCGTCACCTACACCGTGAGCCCGGGCATGTTCGTAAGCGCGCTCGTGCAGTACAACTCGACGACTAATCGGGCCAACACCAACGTGCGGCTGCGCTGGGAATACCACCCGGGCAGCGAGCTGTTCGTGGTTTACAACGACGAACGCGACACCCTCGTCAACCGGTTGCCCACGCTGCAGAACCGTGCCTTGATCGTCAAGGCGACGCGGCTCCTGCGTTTCTGAGGAAGATGTGACCGCCGACTACCCACGGCTCCCCAGGACGGTCGCGGTCACGGCGGGCCTCGCGGCCGGTCTCGCGTTGGTCGCGCTCCAGGCCGCCCAGCCCCGACCGGCCGTCACCTACACCGACATCACCACCCGCGCCGGCATCGCGTTTGCGCACCGGAACGGTGCCGTCGGCGACAAGTGGTATCCAGAGCTTTTTGGCGGCGGAGTGGTGGTGCTCGACATCGACGGTGACGCGTGGCCTGACCTGTTGTTCGTCAATGGCCGGGACTGGCGGAGCGGCGGGCAGCGCGCCCGTCATGGCCTCTACCGGAACAATCGCGACGGCACCTTCCAGGACGTGCTCGCCGGCAGTGGCCTGGACGCAGCCGATGTCTACGGGCTCGGCGCCACCGTCGCCGACTACGACAACGACGGCCGCGACGACGTCTTCATGACGACGGTCGACGGCGGCCGGCTCTTTCACAACGAGGGCCACGGCCGGTTCGCCGACGTCACCGCGGCAGCCGGCATCCGCGGTGCCGGCTTCGCCGTCAGCGCGGCGTGGCTCGACTACGATCGCGACGGGCGAGTCGATCTGTTCGTCGGCAACTACGTCCAGTGGTCGCCCGCTACCGAGGTGACGTGTGCGCAGGGCGGCGTGCGGGGCTACTGTGGACCCAACGCGTACAAGCCGGCCGCCCCGGCGCTCTACCGGAACCTCGGCTCCCGATTCGAGGATGTGACGAGGCGGGCCGGTCTCGACCACGCCACCGACAAGGCCATGGGCGTCGCGGTCCTGGATTACAACCTGGATGGCTGGCCGGACATCTTCGTGGGAAGCGACCGGGTGCCCGCCAAGCTGCTTCGCAACGACGGCAAGGGCCATTTCGTCGACGAAGGCGTCCGTGCCGGGGTGGCACTGAGCGAAGCTGGCGCCACGCGGGCCAACATGGGCGTCGACGCCGCCGACTACGACCGCTCCGGGCGCCCACACCTGCTGGTGGGCAACTTCTTGAACGAGATGCTGGGTCTCTATCGCAACCGGGACGGCGCCGTGTTTGACGATGTGGCGCCGCGTTCCGCGGTTGGCCGCGCCAGCCTCCTGTCGGTCACCTGGGCGGTGTTCTTCCTGGACTACGACCTCGACGGGTTTCTGGATATCTTCGCCGCCAACGGCGGCACCGACGAATCTCAAGGGATGGATGCGCGGGCCCGGTTGAGCCAGCCTGCGCTGCTGCTTCGAAACCTGGGCACCGGATCATTTGAGAATGTCTCCATGGCCCTCGGTGAGGCCTTCAACCGGCCCGTGATGGGCCGGGGTGCGGCCTACGCAGACATCGACGGCGACGGTGACCTCGACCTCGTGCTTACCACCCTCGCGGGCCCCGCCCGCCTGCTGCGCAACGACGGCGGCAGCCGACACCACTGGCTCCGTGTGCGTCTCACGGGTTCAGTGTCGAATCGAGGGGGCCTCGGCGCCATGGTTCGCGCGAGCCGCGGCTCGGGCAGCCAGACGCAATGGGTGCGCAGCGGGTCGAGTTACGCCTCGCAAAGCGAACTCACACTGACC
>CAYGMD010000260.1:0-5091 GCA_964350785.1 uncultured Acidobacterium sp.
CGTCATCATGCGCGGGTTGCGCGCGCCTTCCGACGAGATGCGCCGCGCCCCGGCCGGGGCGCCGGGCTCCCGCTCGGGCTTGGGCGCCGATGGCCGATCGGGACGCGGTCCCGACGGGCGATCGCTCTCCTGGTAGCCGCGTTGCTTGTACTTGCGGTCGTCAGACATCTAAGGGGCCACTATAACTTGAGCCCCCCGGCGGGAGGACAAGGAGTTTCCACCCGGCAGGAAGTGCCGAGACGCATGGCGTTGGGCAACCGACCCGCCTTCGCGCCTTGGCGCTACGGCGCGGTCTTACAGTGGGGGAAGCACCGGGCGGCCCATCACCATGCGCTGGCAGGATGCTAGTTATGCGCCCCTAAGATGCATTTGTCAAGGGAGAGGTATTATCCGCTCTTATGATGCGCAGCCACCGACTACCACTCGTCGCCGTGTTCGCCTGGCTCCTCTCGGCAAGCGTCAGCGTGGCCCAGGACAAGCGGGCGCTGTCGTTTGTCGACGTCCTCGAGCTGCCCACGCTCCAGGACCCGCAACTGTCGCCCGACGGCAGGCAGATCCTGTTCGTCATGGATCGGCCCGACTGGAAGGGCAACCGGCGCGTTGGCCACATCTACCGGATCAACACCGACGGCACCAACCAGGTGCAGCTCACGTTTGGCGAACGCGGCGAGTCGAGCCCGCGCTGGTCGCCCGACGGCAAGGCGGTCGCCTTCACCGCCCGGCGCGACCCCGACACCAACCACCAGATCTACCTGCTCAGCACCGAGGGCGGCGAGGCCCGCCGCGTGACGAACCACCCCACCGCGCCCGGCAGCCTCACCTGGTCGCGCGACGGCAAGGCCATCTACTTCACCGCCAGCGACGACAAGTCGGCCGACGAGAAAGAGAAGGAGCGCCTCCTGGACGACGTGTACGCCTTCGAGGAAAACAACTTCAAGCAGCGGCACCTGTGGACGACGGACCTGGCGGGAAAGACCACGCGGCTGACCGAGGGCGACTGGTCGGTCAGCGGCTACGAGCTGTCGGCCAGCGGCGCGCGCATTGCGATGACCCGCGCCCCGAGCCCGCTGCTCGAGTTCCTGGATCGCACCGAAGTGTGGGTGATGGACGCCGGCGGCGCCAATGCGCGGCGGCTCACCGACAACAAGGTGCCCGAGAACGGCGCGTCGTTGTCGCCCGACGGCGCGACGGTGATGTTCCGCGCGCAGGCCAACGAGCAGTTCGACCTCTACTACAACGACAAGCTGTTCCTGGTGCCGGCGGCCGGCGGCGCCGCGCGCGTGCTGCTGCCGGACGTGCCCTACGGCATCGAGGACGCGGCCTGGAGCGCCGACGGCCGGTCGATCTACTTCACCGCCAACCTGGGCGTGCACAACGAAGTGATGCGCGTCGACGTGGCGACCAGGAAGGTCACGCCGTTGTCGAACGGCGACCACGCACTGGGCAGCTGGAGCTTCAACGAGGCCGCGGGCCTGCACGTGTTCACGCGCAACACCGCGCAGCGGCCGGCCGAGGTCCACGTGATGGCCAACGGCGCCGAGCCGCGGCGGGTCACGGCGGTGTTCGACGACACGCTGGCGAAGTTCAAGGTGGCGCGCCAGGAGAAGATCACCTGGAAGGGCCAGGACGGCGTGACCGTGGAGGGCCTGTTGTTCTACCCGCTGGACTACCAGCCGGGGCAGAAGTACCCGCTGATCGTCAGCACGCACGGCGGCCCGGCCGCCTCCGATCGCTTCGGCTTCAGCGGCGATCAGCAGGTGTATGCCGGCAAGGGCTACGCGGTGCTCAAGCCGAACTATCGCGGCAGCACGGGCTACGGCGACGTGTTTCTGCGCGACATGATCAACGGTTACTTCAAGCAGTCGCACCTGGACGTGATGCGCGGCACCGACGCGGTGATCGCGATGGGCGTCGCCGACCCCGACAAGCTGGTGAAGATGGGGTGGAGCGCCGGCGGCCACATGACGAACAAGATCATCACCTTCACCAACCGCTTCAAGGCGGCGAGCAGCGGCGCGGGCGCGGCCAACTGGATTTCGATGTACGCGCAGAGCGACCACCGCGAGTTCCGGACGCCATGGTTCGGCGGGACGCCGTGGCAGGAGAATGCGCCGATCGACCTGTTCTGGGACCACTCGCCGCTGAAGGACGTCGCGAAGGTGACGACGCCGACCATCTTCCTGGTGGGCGCCGAGGATCCCCGGGTGCCGCTGCCGCAGTCGGTGGAGATGTTCCGCGCGCTGAAGGCGAACGGGGTGCCGACGCACCTGTATGTCGCGCCGCGCGAGGGGCATGGCTGGACGGAGCTGCGCCACCGGCTGTTCAAGCTGCAAATCGAGATGGAGTGGTTTGAAAAGCACGTTCACGGCCGTGCTTACACGTGGGAGAAGGTGCCGGGCGAAGAAAAGAAGGATTTATCGAAGCCGCAAACGGCCACCGGCAAGGGCTACTAATAGTGGTTGGGCTAACGCCCAACCACTAACTGGAATCCGACCGAAGTTGTCGCCATTTCCTTGATTCGCGGGGGCTTGTGGAAATGGCGGCAACTTTTCTATACAATCAGCTTGCGAAATTTTTCACAAGAGTCGCCCCCGGAGGTATTCGGGTTAAAGTGTGCGACTTCGGCACCGCTATTTTGAGCCGGTGCCCTAACACCCCCGGGGGCTGCAAGGACGCATGTCGCAGGTATTCCCAAAGAGCGCTAACGCCTGGTCCAAGGCCAGCGTGCTCGCCGTCGTGTTCGTGCTGCTCAGCCTCGGCTGGGTGGTGCTCACGATTCAACGATCTGATTTCGTCACCTCCGCCAATCAGTTCGTCGAGCAACCGGTCCAATTCAGTCACCAACACCACGCCGGCGGCATCGGCATCGATTGCCGGTACTGCCACACGTCGGTGGAAGTCTCGCCGTCGGCGGGCATCCCGCCGACCAAGACCTGCATCAACTGCCACTCGCAGATCTGGTCGACGAGCCCGTACCTCGAGCCGGTGCGCGCCAGCTTCCGCGACGACAAGCCGCTCAACTGGGTCCGCGTGCACGACCTGCCCGACTTCGTCTACTTCAACCACAGCATCCACGTCACCAAGGGCGTCGGCTGTGAAACCTGCCACGGCCGCGTCGACAAGATGCCGCTGATGATCCAGAAGGCGTCCCTCCAGATGGAGTGGTGCCTGAACTGCCATCGCGACCCCGCGCAGTTCGTCCGCCCGCGCGACCAGATCACGACCATGGGCTACCAGCCGGCCATCGCCCAGGCCGAGCTTGGCCCGCGCCTGGTCAAGGAATACAAGATTGCCGGCCTCGAACACATGACTAGTTGCTCGGTGTGCCACCGATGACGCCGATCAAGATCACCAGGGCCACAGATGACGCAGATAACGCAGATCAAAAGGCTCATCGTTCCATGAGTGTGCCGATTGATATCCAGGCGGTTCGGGCCCGCCTCGAACAGCAGGGCGGACCGCAGGTGTGGCGCAGCCTCGAAGCGGTCGCCGAGACCACCGAGTTCAAGGACTACCTGCACCGCGAGTTCCCGACCAACGCGTCGGAATGGCTCGACCCGGTGGGCCGCCGCTCGTTCCTCAAGCTGATGAGCGCCTCGATGGCGCTCGCGGGCGTCACCGCCTGCACCGTGCAGCCGACCGAGCTGATCGTTCCCTACGTGCGCCAGCCGGAAGAAGAAATCCCCGGCAAGCCGTTGTTCTTCGCCACCGCGGTGTCGCTCGGCGGCGTCGCCAGCGGCGTGCTGGTCGAAAGCCACGAAGGCCGCCCGACCAAGATCGAAGGCAATCCCGATCATCCCGCCAGCCAGGGCGCGACCGACCTGTTCGCGCAGGGCTCGGTGCTCACGCTGTACGATCCGGACCGCTCGCAGAGCATCACCCAGCTCGGCGAAATCCGCCCGTGGAACGCCGTCATCGCCGCCGTCCGCGGCGGGCTGTCGGCGCAGGCGGCCACCAAAGGCGCCGGGCTGCGCATCCTCACCGAGACCGTGAACTCGCCGACGCTGGCCGCGCAGATTCAGCACGTGCTGACGCTGCAGCCCAACGCCAAGTGGATCCAGTGGGAACCGCTGCCGCGCGACAACGCGCGCGCCGGCGCCCGCACCGCCTTCGGCGAATATCTCGAACCGGTCTACGACCTGTCGAAGGCCGACGTCATCCTGTCGCTCGACGCCGACTTCCTCGCCTCGGAAGGCGCCGGCAACCTGCGCTACGCGCGCCAGTTCGCCGGCCGCCGCAAGGTGGAAGACCGCGCCGACAACCTCAACCGCCTCTACGTCGTCGAGTCGAACCACTCGGTGACCGGCGGGCGCGCCGACAACCGGTTGCCGCTCAAGAGCAGCCAGGTGGAGGCGTTCGCGCGCGCGGTGGCACAGGCGGCGGGAGTGGCCGGAATCACCGGCGCGGCCCCGGCCGGCAGCGAAGCGTTTGTCGACGCGGTGGCCAAGGACCTGGCCGCGCATCGCGGCCGCGCGGTGGTGATGGCGGGCGATGCCCAGCCGCCCGCCGTGCACGCCATTGCCCACGCGCTCAACGCCGCCCTGGGCGCCGCCGGTGCGACGGTCACGTACCTGCCGACGCCGGAAGCGGTGCCGAGCGAGCAGCACGCCGCGCTGCGCGAGCTCGTGACCGACATCGAGGCCGGCCGCGTGCAGATGCTGGTGATCATCGGCGAGTCGAACCCGGTGCTGAGCGCCCCGGCCGACTTCAAGTTCGCCGAGGCAATGAGCAAGGTCGCCCTGCGCGTGCACTCGGGCCTGTTCTTCGACGAGACCGCCGCGTTCAGCCAGTGGCACGTGCCGGCGACGCATTACCTCGAGGCCTGGAGCGACGCGCGCAGCTTTGACGGCACCGTGTCGATCGTGCAGCCGCTGATCCAGCCGCTCTACGCCGGCAAGTCGGCGCACGAACTGATCGCGACGCTCTCGGAACGCCCGGAACGCAGCGGCTACGACGTCGTTCGCGAGTACTGGCAAGGGGCTGGCAAGGCCGGTGTGGCTGGTGGGGCAGGTATGGCAGCTGGGGTAGCGCCAGCCGCTGCGACCGCCGCCGCCGCCGCGGCCGCACCAGCCCAACCAGCCTCACCGGCCC
>CAYGMD010000261.1:0-5087 GCA_964350785.1 uncultured Acidobacterium sp.
GCTGAAGGCAACCAGGACGGAGTCGTAGCCGGCCAGGATCTCGCGCAGGCGCGCGGCCTTGCCGGCGAGATCGCTACTCGTCGTCGTCCTTGTCGTCGTCTTCGTCCTCGTCGTCGTCGGCATCCTCTTCTTCGCCGTCCTTTTCTTCTGCCTCTTCCTCGTCATCGAGCTCGTCTTCGTCGGCGAGTTCGAATTCGAGCGGCGAGTCGCTGGCAACCCGCAAGAACGACCCGCATTCCGAACAGGTGAGCTCGTCGCCGATGTCTACATCGAACTCATCAACATCAATTGGCGAATCGCACTCGGGACAAATCGCGGACATGCTCGGCGCTCCTTGGCGGCGTTGAGGTGGCGGACGGTCCAGCAAATTATAGCGAGAACCTGATACAGTCTGCAACGAATTGGCCGCGCGCCGCGCGCGATATGACCGTTTCCATCTCACATCGCAAGACCGTGCTCGTCGCCGCCGACACGCCATTTGTGCGCGATCGGTTCAAGGCCGCACTGGACGCCGGCGGTCACCGCGCCATGGTGGTGAAGAGCGTCGCCCAGCTGCTGGCGCGGGTGCACGCCGATCTCGACGAGCTCGACCTGATTGTGCTCGACCTGCGCATGCCGCACGCGTCGGGCGCCGAGCTGGTGCGGCGGATCCGCAAGCTCGATCAGGGCCGCTTGCCGATCCTGGTGTTCAGCGGCTCGGTGACCAGCGCCGAAGAGGTGCGCGAGCTCGCCGCCCTCGGCGTAGGCGGATACCTCAACGAATACAGCGCGCTGGAGCACATCCTGCCGTCGATTGCCCCGCACTTGTTTCCCGACAACTTCAACCGCCGCGGCGGGCCGCGGGTGGTGATGGGCATTCCGGTGTCGTATCGCGCCGGCGGCACGATTGCCGCGGCGTTGTCGCTCAACCTGAGCCGTGGCGGCATCGCCATTCGCACGTCGGGGCCGCTGCCGCCCGACACCGCCCTCAAGCTGCGCTTCGCGTTGCCCGGGTCGCGGCGCGAGCTCGAAACCGAGGCGGTGGTGTGCTGGAGCAACGAGCGCGCCGGCATGGGCATCCGCTTCACGCGCGTGAAACCTGCCGATCAGGCGCTGATCGACGAGTTCGTGAACGCGCACTTCTTCCGGTCGGTGAAAACGTGATTCAGGCGGGAGTCGGGAATCGGGAACCGGGAGTCGAAGTGCCGGAGCGTTCCGTTTGCCGACCGACTGCCGACTCTCGACTCCCGACTCCCGGTGTTACTTAAACCGACGCAGGCGAACGGCATTCGCCACCACCAGCGCCGAAGCGCCGGTGTCGGCCAGCACGGCCATCCAGAGCGTGGCGACGCCGGCCACGGCCAGCGCCAGGAACATCGCCTTGAGCACGACCGACAGGGCGACGTTGACGCGGATGTTGGCGAGCGTCGCGCGGCTGAGCCGCATGGCGTAGCGCAGCTTCGACAGGTCGTCGGTCATCAACGCGATGTCGGCGGCTTCGAGCGCCACGGCGCTGCCCATCGCGCCCATCGCAATGCCGACGTCGGCCGCGGCCAGCGCCGGCGCGTCGTTGACGCCGTCGCCCACCATGGCAATCGCGCCCGACTCGCGGCGCAGCGCCTGCACCGCCGCCACCTTGTCCTGCGGCAGTTGCTGCGATCTCACGATCGTGACGTTCAGCTCACGGGCGATGGCGCGGGCCGGCGCCTCGTGATCGCCGGTAATCATCGCGACCCGCACGCCTTCGTGCTCCGTGAGCTCCGCCACGGTCTGCGCCGCGTCGGGCTTCGGCTGGTCGCGCAGGCCCAGGACGCCGATGGCGCGGCCATCGCGTGACACCAGCACCGGCGACAGGCCGTCGGCGGTCACCGCGGCGGCCGTTTCGGCCAGCACGCCGGTCATCCAGCCGCGCTCGGCAAACAGGCGCGGGGTGCCGCACACGACCGTCGATTCACCCACCACCCCTTCGACGCCCAGGCCCGGCAGCGAGCGCACCGCCGACGGCATGGCCAGCGCCCAGCCCTCTCCCACCGCTCGTGCGACGATGGCCGCGGCAATGGGATGCTCGGATTGCGATTCCACGGCCGCCGCCAGGCGGATGAGATCGTCAGGCGTGGTGAGGCCGAGCGGAATCACGCGGTCGAGGCTGAAGGTGCCGGTGGTGAGCGTGCCCGTCTTGTCGAAGGCCACGACGCGGACACCGGCCAGCCGCTCGAGGTGGACGCCGCCCTTGACCAGCACGCCGTGCCTTGCGGCGCCGGCCAGCGCGGAGACAACCGACACGGGCGTGGAGATGACGAGCGCGCACGGGCACGCGACCACGAGCAGGACGAGGGCGCGATAGAGCCACACGTCGAACGGTTGCGCCGCCACCGCCACCGGCACCACGGCCACGAGCACGGCGAGCGCGACGACCGAAGGCGTGTACCACGCGGCGAAACGATCGATGAACTGCTGCACCGGCGCGCGCTGCGCCTGCGCCGTTTCCACCAGGCGGACAATGCGCGCGAGCGTGGTGTCGGCGCGGCGGCGGGTGACCGCCACGGTGAGCGCGCCGTGACCGTTGATCGTGCCGGCAAAGACCTCGTCGCCCTCGGCCTTGTCGACCGGCAGCGATTCGCCGGTAATGGGTGCCTGGTTGACGTCGGATCGGCCGCTCTGGACGAGGCCGTCGAGGGCGAGCTTTTCGCCCGGGCGCACGATCATCAGCGCGCCGATCGGCACCGCGTCGATCCCGACGCGTCGTTCGCCGGCGCGATCACGGATCAGGACGTCAACGGGAGTGGCGTCGAGGAGCTGGCCGATGGCCTTGCGGGCGCGATCGAGGCTCTGGGCCTCGAGCCACTGGGCGGCGGCAAAGAGCGACACCACCATGGCCGCCTCTTCGAACTCGCCGATCGCGACCGCGCCGGCCACGGCAATCACCATCAACGCGTTGATGTCGAGGGAGCCGCGGCCCAGCGCCTGGATGGCGCGTTGCGCCGGGAAGATGCTGCCGACCAGGGCCGCGACGACAAACAGCCCGTTCACCCAGCCGGGCAAGGCGGCGAAGTAGCCCAACGCGCAGGCGGCAAGCACGAGGCCCGCGGCGACCGCGGTGACCCGCCCGCGAGTGCGCGCGCCCGTCGGCGTCGGCGCATCCTCTTCACAATGCGAGCAGCCGATCGCGTGCGTCTGCGGCGTCGCCGTGGCGGTGCTCATCGGCGTCCTGCTTTCAAGGCCGACGGCCGCTTCGACTCCCGGTTCCCGACTCCCGACTCCCGGTGTTCTTCAACATGCTGCAGCGTCTGCCGGAAGATGGCCATGATGTGCTGGTCGTCGAGCGAATAGAACACGACGCGGCCGTCGCGGCGCGGACGCACGAGGCGAAGGCCGCGGAGCAGGCGCAACTGGTGCGAGACGGCCGACTGGCTGAGCTTGAGGACCGCCGCCAGGTCGCACACACAGAGTTCGCCGTGCGAGAGGGCGTCGAGAATGCGCACGCGGGTCGGGTCGCCGAGCGCGCTGAAGGTGTCGGCGAGCGCCTGCACGGACGGCGCGGCCGTCAGCGCCGCGCGAATCGCGCGCACGCGGGCCAGGTCGATTTGCACGAGATCGCAGACATCGTCATCCCTGAACATATGAGCAATTGCTCATACAATACCGCCAAGCGCTTCCCGCCGTCAAATCTGGGGTCTGACCCCCATTTTCACCATTTGGTGGATTGGGGACAGGCGTCGGGCCGTCGTTCGTGGGGATTAATCGGTCGCTCGCTCGGAAACGGCCCGAAAACGCTCGACCACTACGCGACCAAGCCAAATCCGTCCAAGTCAGGACTGTCCCCAATCCACCAAATGGTGAAAATGGGGGTCAGACCCTTGGAACCAGCAGCAAGCGGTGGCGGGAGGCGGCTTGGACTGCCGAACGGGAGAAGGGCTGCAGGCGATAGCTGCCGTCGCTCCAAATCTGGTTCTGGTCGAAATAGTGGGGACTCAGCGGATGTCCGGACTGGCCCGACGGCATCGACACGCGCGATTCGTCCCATCGCCCGGCGTGCAGAATCTGCCGCCACGAGGGGTACTCCCAGGCGGCGAAGGGCCGCAGGCGGTTCCAGCTGATGCGCATGACCGTCGTGCCGTCGCCCGACACCGGCACCGGGCCGCGATTGAAGAACCACGCCAGCGGAAACGCCGCGCTGCCAAGGGGGTGATCGAAATGCGCCGCGTGCACCCGGTCCCACGCGCGCCGATTGCCGCCGCCATAGTCACCCTGCAGCCGCTCCTCCGCATCGCGCGCCGCCAGCAGCATGATCTCGTCACGCGACTCGCGGCGATCGACCGTCGTGATGTCATCGAACCAGCGCGACTGGCGATCCGCCAGCACGACATGCAGGCCGGCAAACCGTTCGGCGCCGGCCCACTGGTAGAACGCCAGGAACAGCGGCTCGTCCATTTCGTCCATGAACGTCCGGCGCCACAGCGCGTCCTCGAACGCCTCGTACAGCGACACCACCGGCCGCGCGTCGACGACGCGATCCCACTGAGCCAGCAGGTTGAGCACGGCCACCGCCGACGCGTCGGCGTCGCGCCCGCGCCCCACCGCCATCGCGCTGTCGAGACCGGCCAGCACCGCATCGGCCGCCAGGCTGCGCCGATCGTTCTGCAGCGCGAGCATCGACTCGAGATCCACACTTCCGGGCTGCGACAGCCGATCGACGAGGCGCGTCGCGCGGAACGGCGCCGCCCAGTCCCTGGTGATCAGGCCGGGGAACCGGCGATCGATCTCGTTGTTGGCCGAGGCGATGAAGCCGGCCGGCGGATTGATCACGCGCGGCAGCGCCGCCGCCGGCACGGTGCCGGTCCAGGCCCCGGCGCCCGTGCCGCCATCGATCGGCAGGCCGCCATCACCGCCGGCCCGCACCGGCAACCGGCCCGACATGGCATAGCCGATGCTGCCGTCGGCATCGACGTAGACCACGTTCGATGACGGCAGCGCAAACGACTCGACCGCGGCCGTGAACGACGACCAGTCGCCGGCCCGGTTGAGCGCCTCGAACGAGGCCGCGAGGTCGCCAGCGGCATCCCAGCGAAGGGCGTACGCACGGCGCTCATCCGACGGGCGGCCGTCGG
>CAYGMD010000262.1:0-5072 GCA_964350785.1 uncultured Acidobacterium sp.
CGGCACCACTGACATCGCCGTGATCTCGCTGGCGGGCATCGTCTACAGCAAGGCCGTGCGCGTGGCCGGCAACGAGATGGATGAGGCGATCATCCAGTACATCAAGAAGTCCTACAACCTGCTGATCGGCGAACGCACGTCGGAGCAGATCAAGATGGAGCTGGGGTCGGCGTATCCGCTGGAAGAGCGGATGACGATGGAGATCAAGGGCCGCCACCTGATCGAAGGTGTGCCGAAGACCATCACCATCACCGACGAGGAAATCCGCGAGGCGCTGGCGGAAACCGTCAACGTGATCGTCGACGCGGTGCGCATCGCGCTCGAGCGCACCCCGCCGGAGCTGTCGGCCGACATCGTCGACCGCGGCATCGTCATTACCGGCGGCGGCTCGCTGCTGAAGAACCTCGACAAGCGCCTGCGCGAGGAAACCGGCCTGCCGGTGTCGAGCGCGGAAGACCCGCTGTCGTCGGTGGTGCTGGGCGCCGGCAAGATGCTGGGGGAGTTCGACCTCCTCCGCAAAATCGCCATTGACTAGAGTCTCGTCGGGAGGCGGGAGTCGGGAAGCGGGAGTCGGGATGCCAGGCACCACGACTCGCGGCTCCCGTCTCCCGACTCCCGGCCAGCGTTAGAACCCGCGCATGGCTCTCGCCGACATCAGACAACGCCCGGGGGTGCTGCTCGGAGCGGCCATCCTGCTGCACGTCGTCCTGATCTCCGCGCAGGTGAACACGGCCTCCGGGCTGCCGGTGTTGCAGGTGGTCACCTTCGGGTCGTTTGCCGAGGTGCAGCGCGGCACCTTCGCGGCGTTCGACAGCGTGCGCAACCTGTGGTCGGGCTACATCGCGCTGCGCCAGGTGAACGCCGAGAACACCGCCCTCAAGCACGAGCTGCAGACGCTGCAGGTGCGGCTGCAGGAAGAGCGGGCGCAGGCCCAGCGCACCGATAGCCTGCGCCAGTTGCTCGAGCTGCGCGAACGCGCCAACCTCGACACCACGGCGGCCGAAGTGATTGCCGCCGCGGCCTCGCCGGAATTCCGCACCGTCACCATCGACAAGGGCACCAACGAGGGCCTGCGGACCGACATGGCCGTCATCTCGCCGGCCGGCGTGGTCGGCCGCGTCATCCTGCCCAGCGGGCGGGCCTCGAAGGTGCAGCTGCTGATCGACCGCAACGCGGCGGCCGGCGCGCTGATCGAGCGCACGCGGGTGCAGGGCGTGGTCGAGGGCTTTGGCGACGGGTCCCTGCGCCTGGAGTACGTGCCGGGCACGGCCGACGTGAAACCCGGCGACCTGGTCGTGACCTCGGGCATCGACGGCATCTATCCGAAGGGCTTCGTGATCGGGACCATCGAGCACGTGGACCGGGGCCCGGGCGGCTATCACCAGATCACCGTGCGGCCGGCGGTGGACTTCGCCCGTCTCGAGGAAGTGCTGATCGTGCGCACGCCCCCGGCCTCGCGCGACCTGCCCGAGGGCCCGCGGTGAGAGCCGCCGCCGCGGCCGCCGCGATCGTGGTCGCGCTGGCCCTGCAGACGACGCTCGCGGGGGTGGTGATCCGGGGAACGGCGGCCATCGACCTGGTGCTGATCGTGGTGGTCTACATCGCCCTCAAGTCG
Source organism: uncultured Acidobacterium sp. (assembly GCA_964350785.1). GTDB lineage: Bacteria > Acidobacteriota > Vicinamibacteria > Vicinamibacterales > UBA2999 > 12-FULL-67-14b. The sequence continues at coordinate 1,616 of CAYGMD010000262.1, forward strand.
GGCCCGGTGGCCGGGCTGATCGGCGGCACGGCGGCCGGGCTGATCCAGGACGCGCTGTCGAACCCCATCCTCGGCATCGGCGGCCTGGCCAAGACGATGGTCGGCTTCCTGTCGGGAGTGCTGGCGACCCAGTTCATCCTGAACGGGCCGTTGCCACGGCTGGTGCTGCTGGTCTTGGCCACGTTCCTGCACGCCGCCATCTTCATGGGGCTCTACGTCTTGCTCGACCTCCGGCAGTTCCCAGACCCGCTGCCGTCGGTGCTCGGGCAGGCCCTGGGCAACGGCTTTGTCGGGGTGGTCGCGTTCCAGCTGATCGAATGGCTGCCCGGCTTTGTCGACCGCCGTCGCGCCGGACGGTCTTTGAGGCGATAATCTAGTGTCAACGCGGGACTGCCCACGCTGAACTGCCCATGGCCATTGCCGAAGATCGCCGCCGCCTCACGACCCGGCTCACCGTGCTACGGGTGTCGATCGCGGCCGCCTTCGGGCTGCTGGCGTGCGGCTTCTGGTTTTTCCAGGTGGTGCAGCACGCCAAGTTCAAGGAGATGGCCGAGAACAACCACCAGCGCACGCTGACGCTGCGCGCGCCGCGGGGCATCATCTTCGACCGCACCGGCCGGCTGCTGGTCGAGAACCGCAACGCCTTCAACATTTCCATCGTCCGCGAGCACACCCGTGACCTCGACCGCACCATCCGCGTGCTGGCGTCGGTGACCGGGGTCGACGAGAAGACCGTGCGCGAGCTGGTCGAGCGCAAGCGCCGCGAGCCGGCCTATCGCCCGATCGTGATCATCCAGGACGCGACGCTGGCGCAGGTCGCGGCGGTGACCGCGCGCCGGCTCGACTTCGAGCTGCCGGACGTGATCGTCCAGGAAGTGCCGACCCGCGAGTATCCCGACCAGGCCATGGCCGCCCACTTGATCGGTTACGTGGGCGAGGTCAGCGAAGAACAAATGTCGACCGATCACCTGGCCAGCGGCTCGATCGTCGGCCAGTTCGGCATCGAGCGGGTCTACAACAAGTTGCTGATGGGCGAGGACGGCGCGCGGCGGGTGGTCGTCAACAGCGTGGGCCGCGAAATCCGCACGCTCGAGGAAGTGCCGCCCGTCCAGGGGCGGCGGGTCCAGGTGTCGATCAACTCGGCGATGCAGAAGGCCGCCGAAGACGCCTTCCGCGCCTATGGTTACTGGGGCTCGGCGATCGTGCTCGAGCCGAAGTCGGGTGACGTGCTGACGCTGACCAGCCTGCCAGCGTTCGATCCCAACGACTTCACCACCGGCATTGACCGCGCGACCTGGAACCAGCTGAACACCGACAAGCTGCGGCCGTTGCAGAACCGGGCCATCCAGGGCCGCTACTCGCCGGGCTCAATCTTCAAGATCCTGATCGCCACCGCCGCCCTCGAGGAGGGCGTGATTTCGCCCGAGCGCCAGATTTACTGTCCCGGCGGCGGCACGTTCTACGGCCGCTTTTTCAAGTGCCACCTGGCCGGCGGCCACGGCTACGTCGACGTGCGCCACGCCCTCGAGAAGTCGTGCAACACCTACTTCTACACTGTCGGCGACATGCTCGGCATCGATCGCATCCACAAGTGGGGCGAGAAGCTGGGACTGGCCGGCAAGAGCGGCATCGACCTGCCCAACGAGGTCGAGAGCATCGTGCCGTCGCAGGAGTGGAAGCGAAAACGCTTCAACGAGAAGTGGTACGCCGGCGACACCATCTCGGTGTCGATCGGCCAGGGCATGGTGGACGTGACGCCGATGTCGCTGGCGGTGATGATGGCGACGGTGGCCAACGGTGGCACCCGGGTGGTGCCGCGCCTGGTCAAGGCGGTGGACGCCGGCGACGGCAAGGGCTGGCAGCCGATCGCGGCGCCGCCCTCACCGTACGCGCCGTTCCTGATGAAGCCTGCGACCGTGGCGGCGGTGCACGATGGATTATGGCTGGCCGTCAACGGGGCCGGCACCGCGGTGCGCGGCCGGATCGAGGGCCGCGACGTCGCCGGCAAGACCGGCACGGCGCAGGTGATCTCCAACCAGGGCAAGGAACGCGCGCGGGGCACCGACAAGGACCTGCGCGACCACGGCTGGTTCGTGTTCATGACGCCGAAGGACAATCCCGAGCTGGCCGGGGTGATTTTCGCCGAGCACGCCGAGCACGGCTATTTCGGCGCCACCGTCGCCAAGCACATCATCCAGACCTATTACGCGCAGCGTGACGGCCTGCCGCTGCCGCCGGCGCCCGTGGCGCCGGCGGCGCCGGCCGCGCCGGTGCCGGTGCGCGCCGCGGCCGCCACCGGCCCGGGCGGGGGAGCGCGCTAGTGTTCGAACGCCGGCTGTATTACCACATCGACTGGCTGCTGATTGGCGCCGTGTTCGCGATCTGCGCGCTCGGCCTCGCCATGATCTACAGCACCACGGGCGGCGCCGGCTCGGTCTACTGGACGCAGGTCTACGCCCTGGGCCTCGGCGCCATGGCCATGGTGTTGTGCCTCACGTTCGACTATCGCTCGCTGGCCGACAAGTCGCACTTCTTCTACCTGGCGATGGTCGTGGCCCTGATCGGGGTGCTGTTCTTCGGCGCCGTGCGCGGCGGGTCGCGCCGCTGGATCGATCTCGGCGCGTTCAACCTGCAGCCGTCGGAGTTCGCCAAGGCCACGCTGGCGCTGATGCTGGCCAAGATGCTCGGCGAGGATCGGCGGCCGGCGCTGACCAACACCGATCTCGCCCTGGCCATCGTGCTGACCGCCATCCCGTTCCTGGCCATCGCCCGCCAGCCGGACCTGGGCACGGCCGTCACGTTGCTGCCCATCCTGCTGGTGGTCGCGTTCGTGGCCGGCATGCCGATGAAATACGTCTACACGATGGTGCTGCTGGCCGTGCTGGCGGCGCCGGTCGCCTACAAGTTCGGCCTGCAGGACTACCAGCGGGAGCGGATTGCCACCTTCCTCGACCCGGCCCAGGACCCCCGGGGCGCCGGGTATCAGCAAATCCAGGCCCGCATCACCGTCGGCTCCGGCGGCGTGTGGGGCAAAGGCTTCAGGGAGGGGACGCAGGGCCAGTTGCGCTTCCTTCCCGTCGCGCACAACGACTTCATCTTCTCGGTGCTCGCCGAGGAGCAGGGGCTGGTCGGCGTGCTCGTCGCCCTCGGGTTGTACTTGTTCGTGATTATGCGTGCGCTCGATGCGGCCCGGCTGGCCAAGGACCGACTCGGCGCCTATCTTGTCCTGGGCGTGCTCTCGTCGTTTACGTTCCAGGTTGTCTACAACATCACCATGTCGGCGGGTCTGGCGCCGGTCAAGGGGCTTACGCTGCCGCTGATGAGTTACGGCGGCTCCTCCATGATCGCGACGCTCGCCGGGTTCGGGCTCATCCTCAACGTTAGAATGCGTAGGTTTACGAATTAGGCGGATAGGGCCGGTAAGGCAGGCAGGGCAGGTAATCACACCAGCCTGACC
>CAYGMD010000263.1:0-5068 GCA_964350785.1 uncultured Acidobacterium sp.
ACGAAGTTCGGGCGCGACACCGCGATCGGCTGCTTGCCGGGCTTCTCCGGCGGTGTGAACCCCGGATCGTACGGGAGCGACGGGTCGCAGCGCACGCCGTAATAGTTCTGCACCCGGCGCTCGGTCGGCAGGCCGTTGTCGTCCCACCCCATGGGGTAGAACACTTCCTTGCCGCGCATGCGCTGGAAGCGCGCGATGATGTCAGTGTGGGTGTACGAGAAGACGTGCCCAACGTGCAGCGACCCGCTCACCGTCGGCGGCGGCGTGTCGATCGAATAGATCTGATCGCGTGACTTGGTGCGGTCGAACCGGTAGGTGCCGTCACGCTCCCACTTCGCCGAGAGCGTGGCTTCCAGGCCTTCCAGTGCGGGCTTTTACGGGACGGGCATATCCCCCCATTATCTCGCGGAACCGGGCCGCGGCGGGGGGCGTGTGTTACTGGGTGTCGCGGTCGGCGCGGGCCTTGATGCGCTCGATCTCGTCGCGGACCAGCCGTTCCGAGGTGTCGGCTACCACCGACCGAACGGTGTCGCGGACCGCGGCCGTCATCGCCGCGCGCAGCTCGGCGCCAAAGGTGGCCGCGTTCAGCCGCTCGACGACCCGCTGGGCGATCTGGTCGAGCATGGCCTCGGTGATCGCCGGGGCCTGGACGACGACCGGCACGGGAGCCGGCGGCGGCTGAGCCGGCGCCGGGCCCTCCCCGGTCTCGAAGGCCAGGAGTGCCGCGAATTCGTCGGCCACGGAACCCGGCGGCAGCTCGCCAGAGAGCGCGACCGGCGCGGGCAGCGGCACCTGGACCACCGGCGCCGGTGCCGCCACAGGCGGCACGACCACCGGCACGGACCTGACCGCGACGACCGGCGCAGTGACGGGAGCCGCGTCAACGGGAGGCGCCGCCATCGGGGCCTCCGGGTCAGACGCCGGGGCGGTCGAGACCGGCTCCACGGGCCGTAACTCGACGTCGTGAATGCCCATCTCGGCGGCCAGCTCGCGTTGCTGGGCGAGCCGCGCTTCCCGCACCTTCTCGTCTTCGGCGAACCACTCGTCATCCACTTCGAAGACGGCGTTGCCGGGGGCCGCCTCGGGTCGCGCCGGCATGGCCTTGTGCACGTCGCTGACCATGTCGCGGGCGGCGAGGTCGGCCGCCTTGGTGTCGGCCGCGAACCAGTCGTGGTCGACCTCGAACACCGCATTCGGCGCCTGATCCTCGCTTGTCATCGACGGCCGGCGTCCCGGCGATCGCGGATCGGCCGCGCCGGAAGCCTGGCCGAGCGGCCCCGACGGGTTACGGCGGGCCGTGTGCGGTTCCTGCCGTCCCGCCAGCTGCTGATCGAGCGAATCGAAGGCCGCGTCGAGGGTATCGAGGTAGTCTTCGCGGCCCGATCCCGGCGGGCCGCCTTCGACCGAGCGCGCGTCGGGTTCGAGGGTTTCCTTGCGCAGCTCGTCCCAGGACGACACCTGCGGCTTGCGGGCTGGCACGGCGGCAGGCGGCCGAGGCGGCGCCTTCCGGTCGGCGGCCGTGTCGGCAGAGGTCACCAGGCGGCCCACCGGCGCGGCGGGCCTGGCGTCCTTCAATCCGAGCAATTCCCGTACTCGACTAATCACAGCAGTTGGCTCAAGCGGCTTCTCGATTACCCCGCGGGCGCCGCTCGCCGCGAGCCGCGCCTCATCCACCGATTCAAACGCTCCCGACAACAACAGCACCGGCACGTCGCGCAACGCCGCGGTGTCGCGCATCTTCGCCGACAGTTCGTAGCCGTTGGTGCGCGGCAACGTGGTACCCGCCAGCACGATGTCGGGCCGCATCGACGCCATGGCGTCCAGGGCCTGCTGACCGTCGGACACGGTCACCACCCGGAACGCTTCGTCGGCAAACGTCAGCCCGACCACGCGCTGGGTCGTGACGCTGTCGTCGGCGAGCAGCAGGGTGCGCATGAAGGCGGCTACTTCCCCGTATCGGACGAACCGCCGGCCATCAACACCTCAGACCCGGGCCCGCGCATGGGCCGTGATGTAGTCGATGATGTGCTGCATGGGCGTGCCGGGGATGAAGATGCCGTGAATGCCCATGGCATGCAGCTTGGGCAGGTCGACATCGGGGATGATCCCGCCGATCACCACCTGCACGTCGTCGAGGCCCTTCTCCTTCAGTACTTCCACGACCCGCGGGCAGATGTGCATGTGCGCGCCCGACAGGATCGACAGGCCGATGACGTCGGCGTCTTCCTGCAGCGCCGCCGACACGATCATCTCGGGCGTCTGGCGCAGGCCGGTGTAAATCACTTCCATGCCGGCATCGCGCAACGCGCGCGCAATCACCTTGGCGCCACGATCGTGGCCATCCAGCCCCGGCTTCGCAATCACGACCCGAATCTTTTGACTCATATCACCGGCACTTCTTCGTATTCGCCCCACACCTCGCGCAAGGCGTCGCACATCTCACCCACCGTCGCATAGGCCCGCACGCATTCGAGCAGGGGCACCATGGTGTTGCCGCTGCCCCGCGCCACGTCCTGCAACGCCGCGAGCGTTTGTCGCACGCGGCCGTTGTCGCGCGCTTGCTTCAACTCGGCCAGCCGCTTCAGCTGCACGCCGGACGCCGTGTCGTCGATGTAGAGAATCTCGATCGGCTTGTCGTCGGCCTGGATGAAGTCGTTGACGCCGACGATCACCTTGTCCTTGCGCTCGACCGCCTGCTGGAACTGGTACGAGGCCTCGGCAATTTCCTTCTGCGGATAGCCGCGCTCGATGGCCTCGACCATGCCGCCCATGCCGTCGATGGTCGCCCAGTATTTCAGGGTGCCGTCGATCATGTCCTGGGTCAGCTTCTCGATGAAGTACGAGCCGCCCAGCGGATCGACGACGTTGGTGACGCCGCTTTCGTGGGCGATGATCTGCTGGGTGCGCAGGGCGATGGTGGCGGTCTCCCGGGTCGGCAGCGCCAGCGCCTCGTCCAGCGAGTTGGTGTGCAGCGAATTGGTGCCGCCGAGCACGGCGGCCAGCGCCTGCAGCGCCGTGCGCACCACGTTGTTGTAGGGCTGCTGCGCGGTCAGCGTCACGCCGGCGGTCTGGGTGTGAAAGCGCAGCGCCCACGAGCGCGGGTTCCTGGCGCCGAAGCGGTGCTTCATCGCCTCGGCCCACAGCTTGCGCGCGGCGCGATACTTGGCGATCTCCTCGAAGAAGTCGCTGTGCGAGTTGAAGAAAAACGACATGCGCGGGACGAAGTCGTCCACGTCGAGGCCGGCGTCCACGCCGTACTGCACGTACTCGAGCCCGTCGCGCAGGGTAAACGCCAGCTCCTGCAACGACGTCGAGCCCGCTTCGCGAATGTGGTACCCGCTCACCGAAATGGTGTTCCACTTCGGCACTTCCGCGGCGCAGAACGCGAAGATGTCGGTGATCAGCCGCATCGAGGGGCGCGGCGGGAAGATGTATTCCTTCTGCGCGATGAACTCTTTGAGGATGTCGTTCTGGATGGTGCCGGAAATGGTCTTCCAGTCGGCGCCCTGCTGCTCGGCGACGACGAGGTACATCGCGAAGATCATCGGCGCCGGCGAGTTGATGGTCATCGACGTCGTGATGTCGGCCAGCGAGATGCCCGCGAACAGGCGCTCCATGTCGGCCAGCGACATGACGCTGACGCCGCACTTGCCGACCTCGCCGAGGCACAACTCGTGGTCGGGGTCGCGGCCCATCAGGGTGGGCAGGTCGAACGCCACGCTCAGGCCGGTGCCGCCGGCGGCAATCAGGTCCTTGTAACGCTGGTTGGTTTCTTCCGGTGTCCCGAACCCGGCAAACTGCCGCATCGTCCAGAGCTTGCCGCGGTAGCCGGTGGGGTGAATGCCACGCACGTACGGGAACTCGCCCGGATTGTTGATGTCGCGGTCGTAGTCGATGCCCTTGACGTCCTCGGCGGTGTAGAGGCGCTCGATGGGCCGGCCGGAAATGGTCGTGAAGGGACCTTTTCGCTCCGGCGACTTGCGGAGGGTGGGCTCGAGGACCTCGCGTTCCCAGCGCTGTTTTCGCGTTTCCGTGCGGTCGACCACGCTTTTCATGCCGCCACAATTATATAGGGAGATACGCGGCCCTGCCGCCGCCCGCAACCGCCAGGACCAGGACAGCCCCGGCCGTGCCGCCGGGCTTACGGCACGTCGCCGGGTTGTCCCGTCGAGCGTGAGGTCGTGCGCGGGCGTTCACTCGTGGTCCTGCGGGACCCGTCGCAGGTGGTGCTGGTAAACGTATGTCGCGACCTCGCGCCCCATCCGGCACCGGCTTCCTGGTCGAACCGGAAGTGGATGCCGCCGTGCACCAGCGCGTCGTCGATGTCATCGGTAATCTGATCGGGTACTTGGCCTCGAACGACAGGACCAGCTCGCTGCTGGCCATGTTGAGCAAGGCCGGCGCCCGCGCCGTTTGCATACTCACTGGACGGGCGCGTTGGAGCCCGCGACCGATGCCGAAAACGCATGCTACGGATAGCAAATTGACATTTGGCTTGCTTCAACGCTACGTTGGATCGTTTGGACCGCGGCGGAATACTCCGCCATGCGTCGGTCCGCTGGACTTATCCTCGAGGCTTTTATGACGCAACAAGGCAGCGTATTTGGCGCGATGCTCCGGGAGTTTGAAGGAGCCGCGCGCATTCTCAATCTCGAACCCGGCCTCTGGCAGATGCTCACGCACGCCAAGCGGCAGATCATCGTCTCGTGCCCGGTCCAGATGGACAACGGCGAGATCCAGGTGTTCACCGGCTATCGCGTGCAGTACAACGTGACGCTCGGCCCGGCCAAGGGCGGCATTCGCTACCATCCCGGCGTCACGCTCGACGAGGTGACGGCGCTGGCCGCCTGGATGACGTGGAAGTGCGCCGTGGCCCAGCTGCCGTTCGGCGGCGGCAAGGGCGGCGTGATTTGCGACCCCACCAAGATGTCGCGCCGCGAGCTCGAGGCGCTGACCCGCCGCTACACCGCCGAGATCATCGACGCCATCGGCCCCGACAAGGACGTGCCGGCGCCCGACGTCAACACCAACGAACAGATCATGGCGTGGTTCTCGGACACCTATTCCA
>CAYGMD010000264.1:0-4959 GCA_964350785.1 uncultured Acidobacterium sp.
GTCGCGGTCACTGTCGTGACGTCGACCACGGCCGGAGCGGGCGCCGTCGTTTCGGGCGCGGCCTCGGTGGTGGTCGAGGCGCCGCAGCCGGCGGCGATCAGCGACGAACCCAGGAACAGGGCGGCAACGGCGAGTCGGACGTGGGGCACACTACGCTTCATGACGGGTCGCTCCAGCAGGCACAGCCGCGCCCGCGTTCTCTTCTCCAACACACTTGCAGGACACAAAGGTCGTGGCCACGCCGGCCTGCAGGCCGGCGATGGTCGCGTTCAAGACGTCGCGCGCGAGCGCGTCGTAGTCTTCGCCCGAGGCGAGGCGGTGGCGGATGCCGACCACGGCGGGGCCAACCAGGCCGGCCCACAGCATGTGCATCGCGGCATTGGCGTTGAGGCCGGCCGGGAAGGCGCCGGCGTCAATGGCTCGCTGAATCCCGGCCACGGCGTTGTTCAGCAGCTGCTGGAGAAATTCAAAGCCGTCCCATTGCTGGGTGATCCGGGGCACGGAGCGGTCCACGAACATCAGCAGGAAGTACTCGGGCTGCTCCTTCGAGAACTCGTAGAACGCCCACCAGCATGCCCGTACGTCGGCCAGCGGATCGCCCGTCCCCATGGCGGCGTGGACCTTGGCATCGAGGCGGTGGAACCCCTCCTTGGCAAGGGCCAGAAAGATGTCGTCCTTGCTGGGGAAGTAGCTGTAGATGGCCGCCGGGCTGTACTCGATCCGTTCGGCGATCTTGCGGATGGAGACGCTCGGGTAGCCTTCGGCCAGGAAGAGTTCCCGGGCGGCGTCGAGGATGGAATCAGTAACGGCTTGCCGTTCGCGGTCGCGTCGTTCTTCAATACCCATATAAATGAACAGTGTTCAGTCTTCAAATGGTGTTAGACGACGGCCACCTTCGGCAAGTTCCAAATTTCACAAGACCGCCGGGTTAGTGGTAAAACAAGGTGAAATTGGCTGGTTTTCTGGGATTCCTGTCGGCTTTTGCCTATTTTGCCGGGTCGGTGGTCTGCCACCAGATCCCCGAGCGGTCGTTCCTGACCGCCGGCCGGCAGTGGCCCGTCTGCGCCCGCTGCGCCGGCCTTTACCTTGGGGTGGCCGCCGGCTTTACCGTCTGGCTGCTGCTGAGGCGGTTCACCGTTCGCCGCGCTGGGGCGCGGCCCTGGCTGGTGGCGTTGGCGGTCATGACCGTGCCGACGGCGGTGTCGTGGGTTGCCGGCGTGGTCGGGGCCTGGGATGGCACCAACGCCATCCGCTTCGTGCTGGCGGCGCCGCTCGGCCTCACCGCTGGCGCCATCGTCGCGTCGGTCGCGGCAAAAGACCTGAGGTAAACTCGCAGTCGTGCCGCCGCCGGTTGTGTGTGTTGTTTCGTGGCTTGTGCCGGGGGCCGGTCACCTGATGCAAGGGCGCCGGCAAAAAGGCGTGGTCTTCCTGCTCGCGCTGCCGGCCATGTTTGCCATTGGCCTCGCCCTCAGCGGGCGGCTGTTCCCGTTCGTGTTCGCAGAGCCCCTTGTCGGCCTGGCCGCGCTGGCCAACGTCGGCATGGGCGTGCCGTATTTCATCGCCTCGGCCATGGGCCTCGGGCAGGGCGTGGTGACGGCGGCGTCGTACGAGTATGGCAACGCCTTCTTGATCGTGTCGGGCCTCTTGAACACGCTGGTCGTGATCGACGCCTACGACATCCGCCTGGGCCGGAAGTAATGACCAGTCATTTCGGCCTGCTGGTGGTGTTTGCCTTCTTCGTCTCGCTGGTCTTTGCCGTCATTGCCAAGGACACGCCCAAAGAGCAGGCCCGGCTCGGGCTATCGCTGATGGGGAGCTTTCTCGGCGCGGCCATCGTGCTGGGCTGGGTGATGCGCCTCCTGCCGCTTTGATTCAGCTCTGGGCCCCCGTCGCGGTCTATATGGCCGCCCTGTTCTATGGCGCGTCGATGGCGTCGGTGCCGGGGCCGGTCGGCAACTGGTTCTCCGACACCATTCTTCACTCTGCTGGGTATTTCGTGCTCGGCCTGCTCACGCTCCGGGCCGTGGCGCGGGGGCGATGGGCTGGCGTCACCGCCGCCGCGGTCGCGCTCGCCTGGGTGATTGCCATGCTGCATGGCGCCGCCGTGGAGTGGATGCAGATGTATATCCCCACCAGGATGGCCGAATGGCGCGATTTGGCGAACGACGGCATTGGCGCCGCGGTCGCCCTGGGCGTGGCGTGGGCGTGGGGTATCATGAGGAGTACGTCGCGGGACGATTGACGCCCGCGTACAGGGCTCTCCAATGACCTTTGACAACCTCCTGCTTGCCCGTGACGGCGCCGTCGCCGTCGTGACCCTCAACCGGCCCAAAGTCCTCAACGCGCTCAACAATCAGACGCTGGCGGAACTGGCCTCGTGCATGGCCGGCCTCAAGGCCGACGACACCGTGCGCGCCATCATCCTGACGGGGGCGGGCGAGAAGTCGTTTGTCGCGGGGGCCGACATCAACGAACTGGCGGCGCTGTCGCCGGTGGAAGGCCAGGCGCACGCGCGGCGCGGCCAGTTGATCTTCGATGCCCTCGAACAGATGGGCAAGCCGGTAATTGCCGCCATCAACGGCTTCGCGCTGGGCGGCGGCTGCGAACTGGCCATGGCGTGCACCATGCGCCTGGCCGCCGACACCGCGCGGTTCGGCCAACCCGAGATCAACCTGGGCCTGCTGCCGGGCTACGCCGGCAGCCAGCGCTTGCCGCGGCTGGTAGGCAAGGGCATCGCCATGGAGATCCTGCTCACGGGCGAGATGGTCAGCGCGCAGCGGGCGTACGAGATTGGCCTCGTCAATCGCGTCGTGCCGGCGGCCGAGCTGATGGCCGAGGCCACCAAGCTGGCGCAGGCGCTGGCCGGCAAGGCGCCCATCGCCACGCGCTTCATCATCGAGGCGGTCAACCAGGGCCTCGAGTCACCGCTCGCGGTCGGCGAGTATCTCGAAACGACGCTGTTCGGCACCATCGCCTCGTCCCAGGACATGCGCGAAGGCACCACGGCGTTTCTCGAGAAGCGCAAGGCCGTGTGGCAAGGCAAGTAATGCGGGTGGCCATTGTCGTTGCCCGGTTCAACGACTTCATCACCGAACGCCTGCTCGAGGGCGCGACCGCGGCGTTGGCCGACGCGGGCGTCGGCGGCGAGTCGGTCGAGGTGATCCGGGTGCCCGGCGCGTTTGAAATCCCGGTGGCGGCGCAGCGCATTGCCGAAACCGGCCAGGTCGAGGCGGTGATCTGCCTCGGCTGCCTGATTCGCGGCGCGACGCCGCACTTCGAGTACATCGCCTCGGCGTGCGCGCACGGCATCACGGCCGCGGCGGCCAGCACCGGCGTCCCCATGGCGTTCGGCGTGTTGACGACCAACTCCGCGGAAGAAGCGCTCGAGCGCGTGGCGCCGGGCCCCGCGCACAAGGGCCGCGAGGCCGCCGACGCCGCGCTGGAAATGGCGCGGCTGTTTGCCCGGATCGGGGATGGCCGCCGGTGAGCCAGGACACGCCCGACGCCGGCTCCCGATGGGCCGGCCGTCATAACGCCCGCGCCGCGGCCCTCCAGGCCCTCTACGAATGCGAGATCGGCGGCCTCACGCCGCAGCAGGCGCTGGGCGTGCTGCACCACGCCGGCCCGCCCGACGTCACCGACCCGGGCGAAGGTGAACACGCCTTCGTCATCGCCCTGGTGAAGGGCGCGATTGCCAACCGCGCGGCCCTCGACGAGCGGATCGGCGATGCCGCCAAGAACTGGCGCGTCGAGCGCATGGCGGTGCTCGATCGGCTGGTGATGCAGCTGGCGGTGGAAGAGATGATGAGCCACCGCGAGAGCCCGCCGCGCGTGGTGATCAGCGAGGCCATCGAGCTGGCGCGCGCGTACAGCGGGGAAGAAGCCGCCAAGTTCGTGAACGGCGTCCTCGACGGCGTGTTCCGCAAGTTGAAGGACGAAGGGCTCGTGGCCGAGTAGGACAAATGAGCAGTGAAGTAGTTCAGACCGAGCAGCGCAAGGCCAACCTCGAGGCGATTACCCGCCTCGGGTTTGCCGCGTATCCCAACAAGTTCGACACCACGCACGCCGTCAGCGAGCTGGTCGACGGCTACACCCAGACCGCCGCCGAGGCGCTCGAGAACCCGAAGATCGAGACGGCCGCTGCCGGCCGCATCGTCGGCATCCGCAGCTTTGGCAAGGCCGCCTTCCTGGTCCTGTCGGACGGGCGTTCGCGCCTGCAGGTCTACGTGCGGCAGGACGCCGTGAGCGAGCGCGACTACCAGTTGCTGCAATTGCTCGATGTCGGCGACCAGGTCGGCGTGAGCGGTCACCTGTTCCGCACCAAGACCAACGAGCTGTCGATCTGGGCGGCGAAGCTGGAGTTCCTGGCCAAGTGCTTCCTGCCGCTGCCCGAGAAATGGCACGGCCTGCAGGACGTCGAGATCCGCTATCGCCAGCGGTACCTCGATCTGATCGTCAACCCCGACGTGCGCCGCGTCTTCGAGATTCGCACGCGCGCGGTGGCGGCCGTCCGCGACTTCCTGACCGCCAGCGGCTTCCTGGAAGTCGAGACGCCGATGATGCAGCCGATTGCCGGCGGCGCGCTGGCGCGGCCGTTCGTCACGCATCACAACGCGCTCGACATGCGGCTCTACCTGCGCATCGCGCCGGAGCTGTACCTCAAGCGGCTGACCGTGGGCGGCTTCGAGAAGGTCTACGAGATCAACCGGAACTGCCGGAATGAAGGGCTCTCCACCCGGCACAACCCGGAGTTCACCATGCTGGAGGCCTACGAGGCCTACGGCGATTGCCGGACCATGATGGAGCTGACCGAAGAGCTGATCACCACGCTGGCGCAGGAGCTGCACGGCAAGGAGCAGGTGGAGTTCGGCGGTAAGACGGTGGACCTCAAGCGGCCCTGGAAGCGGGTCTCCTTTGCCAAGCTGGTGAAGGAAAAGTTCGGCATCGAGCCGGGGGACC
>CAYGMD010000265.1:0-4946 GCA_964350785.1 uncultured Acidobacterium sp.
GCCGTCGGGCGTGCGGTCGAACACGGCGCCCCAGGCTTCGAGCTCGCGGACGCGGTCCGGCGCTTCCTTGGCGTGGATCTCGGCCATGCGCCAGTTGTTCACATACTGGCCGCCGCGCATGGTGTCGGCGAAGTGCACCTGCCAGCTGTCGCGATCGTCGTTGTGGGCCATGGCCGCGGCCATGCCGCCTTCGGCCATCACGGTGTGGGCCTTGCCGAGCAGCGACTTGCAGATCAAGCCGACCGACACGCCCGCGTTGGCCGCCTCAATCGCCGCGCGCAGGCCGGCGCCGCCCGCCCCGATCACCAGGACGTCGTAGGAATAGGTTGCATGGGCCGCCACTACAGGAGTCTCCAGTCCGTGAGGATGCCCATCGAGCACAGGCGCACGTAGACGTCGGCGCCCATCACCGAGAACAGGCTGCACCACGCGAACAGCTGGTGGCGAACGTTCAAGCCGGTCACGCACGAATAGGCCATGTCGCAGACCGGCGACTTCGAGATCTCGTCCTTGCGGCCGCCGACGACGTGGCGCAGCACGTGGCAGCCCCAGGTGTAGCTGGCCAGCAGGCACACGTTGACGGCGAGCACGAGGGTGCCGACGCCGATGCCGAACTCCTTGGCGCCCGTCGTGGGGTTCGTGAACCAGAACGCGACCCACACGTCATACGCCAGCAGCCCGATGAAGACGATGGCCACCCACATGAAGAAGCGATGGACGTTCTGCAGGATCAGCGGGAACGAGTTCTCCCCGAGATAGCTCTTGCGCGGCTCGCCCACCGCGCACGACGGCGGGTCGGCCCAGAACGCCTTGTAGTAGGCGCCGCGATAGTAATAGCAGGTGAAGCGGAAGCCGCCGGGGAACGGCAGGATCAGCAGGGCCGGCGAGAACGGGACGACCGCGGGCCACCAGGCCGGCTTGGGGCCGAACCAGGCGTGCGGCGAGCCGCCCCACAACTCCGGCGCGTAGAACGGCGAGAGGTACGGGCCGAAGTGGTAATGCTCGCCTTGAAAAGCCGCCCAGGTGGCGTAGACGACGAAAGCCGAGAGTCCGAGGAACACGCCGAGAGGTGCCGCCCACCACGTGTCTTTACGGGACGTTTGCCCGAAGCCACGGTGGACGGCCGTTACCGGAATCACCTGCATGAGGCCGCCTCCGAATACCGACTGGTATGAAGAACGGCCTAAGCCTAGCCGCAGACGCAGAAGATATCAACCACACCAAGCCACAGATGACACCGATGCCGCTGATTCAGCTCATTGCGGCGGCGGTATCGGCTGCAACGGGGCCAAAACGCCCGTCGAATCATGCAGCGGGCATAGGTCGGGCACGCGGCCATTGGCGACCAGATCGTGGACGACCCCGCCGCGCAACTCGCAGTACTCGGTCGCCAGCCCACCCGACTCCTGGCACCGCCGGATGCGGCTGATGCCCGTCGGCGTCGCCATCCACTCGGCCTTGTTCCCCACCGTCGCTGCCTTCATGAACCCCGCCCACGCCGGCACCGCGACCACGCTCGCGAAGCCGCGGCGCATGATCGGCTGCGGACGGTCGAAGCCAATCCACACGCCGGCGGCCAGGCGCGGCGTGAAGCCGACAAACCACGCGTCGGCGTGATCGTCGGTGCTGCCGGTCTTGCCGCCGGCCGGCAACCGGAACCCGCTCTGCCGCGCGCCGTAGCCGGTGCCGTGATCGACGACGTCCGACAGCATCGACGCCATCAGGAACGCGGTCGACTCGCTGAAGACGCGGCGGGCCTGCTCGTCGGCGCGGAACAGGACGCGGCCCTCGCTGTCTTCGATGCGCCGGATGATGACGGGCGGCTGCAGCACGCCGCCATTGGCGAACGCGGTATAGGCGGAGGTCAGGTCCAGCAGGCTGACTTCGCCGGTGCCGAGCGCCAGCGACGGCACCGCCGGCATCTCGCGCAGGCCGACGCGCGTGGCCAGATCGATGGTGGACCGCACGCCGACCCGCTGCATCAGATGGACCGCGGCGCGGTTGCTCGAGGTCACGAGCGCCGAGCGCAGCGTGGTGGCATCCACTTCGTGCTCGCCGCCGGGCCGGTAGCCGCCCTGCGCGGAGCCCACGAACGCGTCGAGGCCGTCGATGGTCGAGCCCGGCGAGAAACCGGCTTCGAGCGCGGCCGCGAACACGAACGGCTTGAACGCCGACCCCGGCTGCCGCTTCGCCATGGTGGCGCGGTTAAAGGGGCTTTCGGCAAAGTCGCGGCCGCCGACCACGGCGCGCACGAAACCGGTGGCCGGTTCGATGGCGACCAGCGCGGCCTGCAGCGGCTCGCCGTCCTTGTGCCGCTTGTCGAGTTCGTCCAGCCGCTTCTTGACCGCCGTCTCGGCGAACTGCTGCACCTCGGTATCAAGCGTCGTGTAGACGCGGAGCCCGCCCGTGAGCGCCCGCTCAGTGCCGAACTGCCGGTAGACCTGCTCGGTGACGAGGCCGACGAAATACGGCCCCTGGGTCGCGGCCGCAGGGTCGATCGAGGCGCGCTGCGCCGGGCTGGCCAGCATGGCCGTGACCGGCGTGCCGATGGCGGCGGCGAAACCAGCCTCATCCAGTTGCCGGGCTTCGAACATCTGCCGCAGGATCCGGTCCCGCCGCTCGCGGATGCGCGCGGGCGTGCGGCGCAGGTCGTATCCAGACGGCCGGCTGATCAACGCCGCCAGCGTCGCCGACTCAGCGGCATTGAGCCCGGAGGCGGGCTTGGCGAAATAGCCGCGCGATGCCGCTTCGACGCCGTAGTACCCCTCGCCGAAGTAGACGTGATTCAAGTACGCCTGCAGGATGGCCTTCTTGCCGTATTTCTCTTCGAGCCGCTGCGCCAGCCATGCCTCGCGCAGCTTGCGGCTGTAGGTGCGGCGGCGATCGAGCGCGGCCGCGCGCGCCAGTTGCTGGGTGATGGTGCTGGCGCCCTGCGTGACGCGGCCCTCGCGGAAGTTGGCCAGCAGCGACGCCAGGATGCGGCGGCGGTCGACGCCGTCGTGCTCGAAGAAGCGCCGGTCCTCGGTGGTCAGCACGGCCTGGACCAGCACGTCCGCCATCTCCTCCAGCGACACCGGCAGGCGATGCTCCTTGTAGAGCGCGGCGATCGGCCGGTCCTGGGCGTCGAAGATCACCGTCGACGCCGGGCCGGGATCCAGCGTCAGGCGCGCGCTGGCCCGATCCACGTCGGCCTTGATCTGCCAGATCGTGTATCCCGTCACACCAGCCGTACAGCTGAGGAGGATGAGAAGGACGCGGGAAACGAAACGCGGGTTCATTGGCTGTCTGCTCTCCCTTCCCCGGAGAGAGCAAACGGCATACCGCAAAAATCTAAGGTGCCTAGGGTGCCTAGGGTGCCAAGGGTGCCAAGGGTGAGCAGGCCCCAGGCACTTTAGGCACCTTAGGCACCCTAGCACCATATGTGATGCCGCTACCCGGGTTTGGCCACCCGCTCGTACGACAGGGCGCCGGACGGGCACTCTTCAACCTGCGCGATGATGGCGTCGGTCGAGTGGCCGTCGAGCACCACCCAGGGCCGCCGGCGGGGGTCGAACACGCCCGGCAAGCCGCGAAAGCAGATGGTCGAATGCACGCACAGCGAGGGTTGCCAGACGACCGTGACCTCGCCGTTGGTGTATCGCTTGATGACGTCCTTGCTCATGGCCCCTCCTTCGTCTCGATCAGCACCTCCCCGGTCAGGGTGCGATGCACCGGGCACTTGCCGGCGATGTCGAGCAGGCGCGCGCGCTGCTCGGCGTCGAGGTCGCCGTCCATCGTGATGTGTCGCGTGATGGCATACCGGCCGTCGGCCGGCCCGCCGCTCAGCCGCACGTGGACGCCCGCCAGCGGCCAGCCCTTCCGCTCGGCATAGAGCCGCAGCGTCATCGAGGTGCAGGCGCCGAGCGCCGCGAGCAGGAACTCGTGGGGCTCGGGCCCGGTATCACCGCCGGCCTTCTCCACCGGTTCGTCGGCGCGGAGCCGGAACTCGCCGATAGTAATGTCCTGGCCAACCTTGCTGCCATCAGAAACGACGAGCACGTCACGCATGGTCTCATCCTACTGCACGGGTGATTGGGGTCAGCTCAGGAATACGCGGGTGGACATCTGGCTACTGGCTACTGGCTACTGGCTACTGATGCCTATTCATCAAGAATGTCGCGGTCCCATGGAAGAAGTCGCGGAGGAACAGCGTGACGTCGGGCGGCAACGCCGCCTGGTCGAGCGCGTGGTCCATCAACTGCACCCAGCGATCGCGGGCGAGCTGATCCAGCTTGTAAGGATGGTGCCGCATGCGGAGCCGCGGATGGCCGCGGCTTTCCTCGTAGCGCGGCGGGCCGCCGAAGCGGCCGACCAGGAAGTCGCGCAGGCGCTGCTCGGCCCCGGCCATGTCGTCGGCCGGGTACATGGGCCCGAGCACCTCGTCGCCCGGCACCTGCGCGTAGAACGCGGCGACCAGGCGCGCGAAGCCCTCCTCGCCGATGCGAGCGTAGATCTCGGCGTCGGCCACCATCAGGCGTTTCGAATCTTCTCGATCTTGCGATCGCGCTCGTGGGTCAGCCGCTCGACATCGCGCCGATAGTGGTCGTCGATGGTCTGGCGCTGCTCGAAGTCGACGGCGCCGGTCATCTTCGTGTGGTAGAGAATCTCTTCCTGCGCGAGCTTGGCGGCGTAGGTCTTGCGGACCTCACCGATCTCGGCCTTCTGGTCGTCGCTGAGGGTGTGCTCGGGGACGCCGGCATCGGCGTCCTGCTTCTTCAGCCGCGCCATCGCCAGCTCCACGGCGCTCTTGGGTTCGTCGTTCATGGAACGATCATACCGGGAGTCGGGAGTCGGGAGTCGGGAGGCGGAAAAACACTTGCCTGCTGAGTTGCCGACTTCCGCCAACCCCGCCGGCTTCCGCCAACTCCCGCCGACTCCCGACTCCCGACTGTAACTAACCAAAGAGG
>CAYGMD010000266.1:0-4911 GCA_964350785.1 uncultured Acidobacterium sp.
GGACGTCGACCACCGAGCCATGGTGCTTGGTGGCGATGCCGACCACCTTCCAGGTGAAGTCGAGGCGGTCGGCCGTTTCATCCAGCAGGCGCAGGAACCGGCGCGCGACGTTGCCGAACCCAATCAGGACGAGCGGCAGTTCGGTCTGGCTCATGCGAACGACGGCGCGCGCGGCGTGGTGGCGCCCGTCGGCAGTGACGCCAGCACCTCGCGCAACCGCTCCAGGCCGGTGCGGTTATAGGCAGGCGGCTCGCCGAATCCCAGCCGCAGGTAGCCGTCCATGCCGAAGTGATCGCCGGGCACAATCAGCACGCTCTTCTCCTCGCGCACGCGGTGGGCGAGGGCGGTCGAGTTGATGGCGTGGCCGTAGCGGACGTAGACGATGGCCCCGGCTTCGGGCGCGATCCACTCGAAGCCGCCGGCCTCGCGCAGCCAGGCCTCGATCAGCGGCAGGTTGGTGCGCAGGATGGTGCGCGTCCGCTCCAGCAGGCGCGCGCGGCGCGCCGGCGCCATGGCCACCCGCGCCAGGCGATCGCTCAGCGCGCCCGGGGCGATGGTCACGTAGTCGTGGTACGACCAGAACGCGGCCACCAGCGGCGGCGGCGCCACGATCCAGCCGATGCGCAGGCCCGGCAGGCCGTACGCCTTCGACAGGCCGCTGGTGATGATGGCGCGCTCCGACCGGCCCCACATCGACGCGGTGTCCTGCCCGTCGATTTCGGCCCCGCGATACACCTCGTCCGACAGGATCCACGCGCCGTGGCGGTCGGCAATGTTGGCAATGCCGTCGAGGTCGCTCGCCGTGAGCCGCGCGCCGGTCGGGTTGTTCGGGTTGCAGATCACGATCATCCGGGTCTTGGCGGTGACCAGCGCCTCGAGCGCGGCCAGGTCGACGCGCCAGCGGCCGGCGGCGCGGTCCTCGATGAACCGCCATTCGCGCACCGTGGCGCCGAACGCCCGCGCCAGCCCCCAGGTCTGCATGTAGCTGGGCACCAGCATCACCACCTCGTCGCCGGGCTCGATCAGGCGGAAAGCAGTGATGAAATTGGCCTCGGACCCGCCGTTGGTGACCTCCACGTGATCAAGGCCCGCGCCGGGATACAGGGCGGCAATGGCCGTCCGCAGTTCGATGGTGCCGTTCGACTGGGAGTAGACCAGGGGCTGGTCCAGCAGCCCGTCGAGGCCGCCGGCGTCCTCGATCAGCTCCCGGGGCGTCAGCGGCCGCACGCCACTTTCGGACAGGTTGAACTCAACCAGGTTCTCGAAAGTCGATTGCATACGTTCCATGTCGAATTGTTCGAGGCGCATGCCCGGCAGTTTATACTTTCTGCGGCTCACGGATGCGCGACGACCCAATCCCGCGCTTTGTTCGCGTCCCGGCAGGCGAGTTCGCCATGGGATCGGACGAAGGTGCCGACGACGAACGCCCCTCGCATCCAGTTCATGTGGACGCGTTTTATGCGTCGATCCACGCCATCACCGTCGAACAGTACGCCGAGTTCACGCGGGAGTCCGGCTACGGCGCGCCCACCATTCGCGACCTGCCCATGGTCGTGACGCCGGCGCACGAGTCTGCGTTCCGCGAACTGGCGGCGCCGTACGTGTGGCGCGGCGGCGAGCCGCCGCGCGACCGCGCGCGCCACCCCGTGACGCTGATCACCCATGCCGATGCCACCGCCTATTGCCGCTGGCTGAGCGGGCGCATCGGCCGGCTGGTGCGGCTGCCCACCGAAGCCGAGTGGGAACGCGCGGCGCGCGGCGGCCGGCACGCCACGCGTTACCCCTGGGGCGACGACGTCGACGCCTCGCGCGCGAACTTCCTGCCCGACCCGGCGTTGAAGCGGCACCGCGGGACGCGGCCGGTCGGCTGCTATCCACCCAACGAGATGCAGCTGTACGACATGGCGGGCAACGTCTGGCAGTGGGTGGCGGATTGGTACCGCGCCGATGCCTACCGCACCGGCGAGAACCGCAACCCGCGCGGCCCCGGCAGCGGCACGTTGCGCCTGGTCCGCGGGGGTTCGTGGGTCACGCATGATGTCGATCAACTGCGCTGCGCCCACCGCCACAAGGTGCCGCCCGACACCTACGCCTACAGCATCGGTTTCCGCGTCGTCTACTCTGACGACGGATCGAGTTAAGGTGCCAAGGGTGCCAGAGTGCACCTGTTGAGCTTTCCGGCACCGTGGCACCATGGCACACTGGCACCCATGGCACCCTTGGCCCCCCTGGCACTTCTTAGAATCGCCCTCGTCCTGTTCGTGACCGGCTCAGGTTCCGCGTTCGCGCAAGCGTTGCCGCCGGAGCCGCCGTCGGTGGTGGTGTCGGGTGAAGGCGTGGTGACCGCCGTGCCCGACCAGGCGTGGGTGCGAATCGGCGCCGAGAGCCGATCGAAGGTGTCGAAAGAGGCGCAGGCCCGCAACGCCGAGGCGATGACCGCCGTCCAGAAGAAGATGGCCGCCCTCGGGATTGCCAAGGACGCCATTCGCACGATCGCCATCGATCTGCAGGTGGAGTACGACTACGCCAACGGCCGGCAGACGCCGCGCGGCTACGTCGCGCGCAACACCATCGAGGTGCGCGTGGAGGATTTTGCGAAGCTGGGTGACGTGCTCGATGCCGCGGTCGGCTCCGGCGCCACCAACCTCCACGGGCTGCGCTTCGACGTCAAGCGCCGTGAGGCGCTCGAGCGCGAGGCGCTGCAACTGGCCGTGGCCAATGCCATGGGCCGCGCCGAGGCGCTGGCCGCCGGCGCGAAGCGCACGATCGAGCGCGTGATGCGCATCGAAGAGTCGTCGGTGGGCCGCGGCCCCGAGATGCCGGTCATGGCCATGCGGATGAAGGCCGAGGACGCGGGCACGCCGGTGGCGGCCGGCGAACTGGAGATTCGCGCCCAGGTGCGCCTGGTCGCCTCAATCAAGTGACGAGCTGCCGCGGCCGCCGAACCCTGCCGCGCGTATCTGATCGTCGCTCGGCGTCATCCAACACAGACAACGGGGGCCGCAGATGACGCAGATGACACAGATGACACAGAATCATGGGTCCCATGCCCACGGGGCAGGCCTCGTCGTTTGCAGTTAGAATTAGGACCCCTGCAAGCCGGATATGCCGCTGCCCACCACCACCGCGAACGTCACGCCGTCGATCGCCGACCTGATCGGCGAGACGCCCCTGATCCGCCTGCGCCGCATGGAGCGTGACCTGCCGGGTGTGGAGCTCTACGCCAAGGCGGAATGGATGAACCCGGGCGGCTCGGTGAAAGATCGCCCGGCGTTGCGCATGGTGCAGGAGGGGCTGGCCGAGGGCCGGCTGGTGCCCGGCCAGGTCATCCTCGACGCCACGTCGGGCAACACGGGCATCGCCTACGCGATGATCGGCGCCGCCATGGGCTTCAAGGTCACGCTGTGCGTGCCGGAGAACGTCACGCCGGAGCGCAAGCGCATTCTCAGGGCCTACGGCGCGGAGCTGATCTTCACCAATCCGCTCGAAGGGTCCGACGGCGCCATCCGCATGGCGCAGCAGATGAACGCCGCCGCGCCCGGCAAATACTTCTATGCGGATCAATACAACAACGACTTCAACTGGAAGGCGCACTACGACACGACCGGGCCCGAGATCATCCGGCAGGCCGGCGCGCGGCTGACCCACTTCGTGGCGGGCCTCGGCACCAGCGGCACCTTCATGGGGACCGGCCGCCGCCTGCGGGAGTTCAATCCCGGTATCGTGCTCGCCTCGGTGCAGCCCGACTCGCCGCTGCACGGCCTCGAGGGGCTGAAGCACATGGAGTCGGCCATGGTGCCGGGCATCTACGACCAGACGCTGGCCGATCGCGACGTGCGCGTCGGCACCGAAGAGGCGTACGAGATGACGCGCCGCCTGGCGCAGGAAGAAGGCCTGCTGGTCGGCATCTCGAGCGGCGCGAACCTGGCCGGTGCCCTGAAAGTGGCGCGCGCCGATGCCGTGGTCGTGGTCGTGTTCTGCGACGGCGGCGAGCGTTACCTGTCGGAACGCTTCTGGGAGAACCCGCCGGAAGGCGCCCTCGTGGCAGGAACGAACTGATGGCCGGTCTCGTGCTGCCGCCGGCCGTTGACGCCGCCATCCGCGCGCATGGCCGCGCGACCTTTCCGCACGAGTGCTGTGGCGCGCTGTTGGGCCGGGACGGCGTCGTGCACGAAGCGCATCCGCTGCCGAACACCACCGAAGAAGGGCCGCGCCGCCGCTTCCTGGTGCGGCCCGGCGATTACCGCGGCGCCGAGCAGCGCGCCCGCGAAACCGGGCTCGACCTGCTCGGCTTCTATCACTCGCATCCGGATCACCCGGCGCGCCCGTCGCAGTACGACCTGGACCATGCCTGGCCGTCGTTCTCGTACGTGATCGTCTCGGTGATGGCGGGCGAAGACCAACTGCTGACGTCGTGGCGCCTGAGGGACGACCGCTCCGGCTTCGACGAAGAACCTGTAGGGACAACCGAATGATCAAGATCCTGATTCCGACGCCGCTGCGCCCGTTCACCGACAAGCTCGACACCGTGGAGGTGGGCGGCGCCACGGTCGGCGAGCTGCTGCAGAACCTGACCACCCAGTACGGCGGCTTGAAGCAGCACCTGTTTGCCGCCGATGGCAAGCTGCGCAGCTTCGTCAACGTCTACGTCAACGACGATGACATCCGGTATCTGCAGAAGGATCAGACGCCGGTGAAGGCGGGCGACACGGTCAGCATCATCCCGTCGGTCGCCGGCGGCGCGCCCGCGGTGGGCGAGGCGCTGCCCGAGTTGTCGGGCGACGAGGTCAAGCGCTACAGCCGCCACCTGATCATGCCTGAGGTGGGCGTCGACGGTCAGCGGAAGCTGAAGGCGGCGAAGGTGCTGTGCATCGGCGCCGGCGGCCTGGGCTCGCCGGCGGCGATGTATCT
>CAYGMD010000267.1:0-4896 GCA_964350785.1 uncultured Acidobacterium sp.
CGACGCCAACCCGCTCGACGACATCACCAACACCCGCAAAATCTCGGCGGTCTACCTGCGCGGCGCCCTGGTCGCTCGCTAGAAAAAGGGGTCGGGGATCTTTTTTGGCCTCCGGCGAACGGCTTTTCGGCGTATTCGCTTGGAGTTCGCCAGAGTTTCGCGTCAACGAGGCTGACGGATCTGGCCCCATTTCGGACTGGCTCCGAAAAAGATCCCCGACCCCAATTCGCGGATTTCCCCCACCCGCGCGGGTTTTCGCAGGACCACACGCGGCCAGACGCATCGATCCCGGCGGTTTCCGAGCCGCCTCAGGTGGATCGGCTTTTGCAGATTCCCGCCAAAAGGGGGGCGATATGAGCTGCACCACCCGCTTCATAGGCCTGGAGTGGCAACACCATGACTGGCGCCGTCGGGTCGCTGGTGCCGAAGTCCTGGAAGGCCAGGATTGCGACATGTGGGGCCGGCCCGTGGTCCGCGAGTACGTTCGCTGCGACAAGCAGGACGTCTGCGATTCATGCGGCGCCGTCCGTCACGAGAAGAGCTGCATCTGCGAAATCGCACACGCGGAAGAGTGCCCGATCTACCTGGCGTGGCGTGCCGAGTCGAACGGTCAGGCGGCGCAGTAGTTCTCGCGCCCGTGGGGAAGGCCTCTACGCCCCCGCGTCCAGTACGTCCCGGACCTTGCGAAGCAGGGCCGCCGCGCTGAGCGGCTTCTGGAGGAAGGCAAACTGCCCCTCCGCAATGCCATGCCTCAACACGGTGTCGCTCGTGTGGCCCGACATGTACAGCACCTTGATCCCGCGCCGAACGCGCGCAAGTTGTTCCGCAAGGTGCCGTCCGTCCATGCCTGGCATCACGACATCACTGAGCAGCAGATGCACGGGATCCGCGCCCTGCTCCACGAGGCGAAGCGCCTCCTCGCCATTGGCCGCCTCGAGCACGGTATAACCGGCCGAGGTGAGAATCCGCGCGGCCAGCCGACGCAGCCCGTCGTTGTCTTCCACGACGAGGATGGTTTCGGTACCGCGCCCCGGGGCCGAGGCCGGGCTCGACCCGCCGGTGATCAGGGGCTCCGTGACGCGCGGGAAGTAGATATTGAAGCGCGTCCCCTTGCCCACTTCGCTCTGGACCGAAATGGCGCCAAGGCTTTGCTTCACGATGCCGAAGACGGTCGACAGCCCCAGGCCAGTGCCCCTCCCGGGCGCCTTGGTGGTGAAAAACGGCTCGAAGATACGCGCCCGCGTGGCGTCGTCCATGCCCACCCCCACGTCGGTGACGGCCAAAAGCACATACGACCCAGGCGGCACGGGCTCGAGAAACTGGCGCGCGTCGGCTTCGCCGAGCGTGACATTCCGGGTTTCGATGGTCAGCTGGCCGCCACGCGGCATGGCATCCCGCGCATTGACGGCGAGATTGGCAATGGCCTGCTCGATTTGTCCGGGGTCCGACTTGACCCTTCCCAGCCCCGGCTCGGAGCGAAGGACCAGGTCGACGTCCTCGCCAAGCAGCCGGCGCAGCAGTCCGGTCATACCTTCGACCACCGTCTTCAGGTCCATCACACGTGGGGCCATGACCTGTTGGCGGCTGAAGGCGAGCAACTGCCTGGTCAACCCCGCCGCTCGCTCCCCGGCGGTCTGGATTTCCCGCACATCCGCGTGGACCGGATGGTCCTCACCGATCTGTTCCAGCACGAGCTCGGACATCCCGTTGATTACGGTGAGGAGGTTGTTGAAATCGTGGGCGATGCCGCTGGTGAGTTGGCCGACACTCTCCATCTTCTGGGCCTGGCGGAACTGGGCCTCGAGCCGCAGCCGGTCGCTGATGTCTTCCTTGATCGCGACAAAGTGGGTAATGGCGCCAGACCCGTCCCGGATGGGCGTCACGACCTGCTCTTCGGTGTAGAGGCTCCCATCCTTCCGCCGGTTGATGACTTGTCCGCGCCAGGTGCGGCCGGCCAGGATGGTCTCCCAGAACTCCTGGAAGAACGCCGGGGTTTGTTTGCCCGACTTGATCAGGTCCCTGGGATTTCTGCCGACGGCCTCGTCGAGGGCATAGCCGGTGAGCTGTCTAAACGCCGGATTGACCCAGACGATCGTGCCCGCGCAGTCCGTAACGACGATGGCATCGGCGGCGGCATTCAGCGCGGCGCTCTGGAGGCGCCGCGTATCGTCCGCGCGCCGGCGAGCCGTGATGTCTTGAAACGCGCCATAGACACGAACGGTCTTGCCGCCGCGCTGCTCCGCCGTCCCTTGGGCGCGCACCCAGATGCGCCGCCCGCGGGCCGTCACCAGAGGCAGCTCGAGATCCCATGCCTTGCCTTCGTCGATGGCAGCCTGCACGGCGGCGGCAATGACCGGCCGGGCTTCCGGGGCGTAGAATTCGAGCGCTCGATCGACGGTCGGCGGGCTGGCGGGATCGACTTCGTGGATACGATAGACTTCGGGCGTCCAGTGCAGGACCTGCGTCTCCACATCCAATTCCCAGCCGCCAACTCTCGCCACGCGCCCGGTTTGGTCGAGCAGGTCAAGCAAACGACGCTGTGCCAGCTCGGACTGCTTGCGCTCGGTAACGTCCCGCGCCGTACCCACCATGCGGATCGGCCTGTGCTCCTCGCTGAATTGGACTTCGCCGTCGCCTTCGATGACGCGAACGGCGCCGTCCGGCCGAACCACGCGAAACTCCAGCGGGCCCGATGGCTTCATCGACAGCGCGCGGTCGTTCCACGCCTGCAGCCGCGACCGGTCATCGGGATGAACCAGCGAGAGCAGGTAATCCAACGACACGGGCGTGCGGGGCGGGACGCCATAGATGAGATACAACTCATCGGACCACGTCACCGTGTTTGTTTCGAGGTCGACGGTCCAGTGTCCGAAGCGCGCGATTCGCTGTGACAGCTCGTGGAGCCGCTGGCTGTCCCGCAGGGCGCGCTCCACCTGCTTTTGTGCGGTGATGTCGCGGACGATGCCGTAGAACACCGCTCGACCGGCCAGGTCGAGCGTCTTGGCCCAGACATGCATCTCGCGGATTTCGCCGGTCTTCGTCCTCTGCTTTGTTTCAAACTCGGCTCGACCAAACTCGGCTCGACCGTCGCGCAGCAACGCTTGCATGCGCGCGTGCGCCTGTTCAGGAGTCTCGGCGGCCTCGAAGTCGGCAATCCGCAGATCGGCGAACTCTTCGCGCGTGTAACCGAGTTGCCGGCAGGCCGCATCGTTGAACTCGATGACCCGCTGCGTCTCGGGATCGATCAACAGGATGCCGTCCGGGGATGACGCGAACATTTCCTGATAGGGCACGCCGGCCGCCGTGGACGCACGTTTGTTCGTTGGCTTTCGGCGGACGCTCTGCGTCGAAACCTGACCGGGTGTTCTCGTCACCATCGTTCGGACCTCTGAGAATCGACTGAACGGATATTGCGAAGCGCCCGACGCGAAGACCGCCAACCCGCCGGTTGGCACGCCTGGTATTGCCGCAGTACTTCTCGGCCGCCCGGGCCGGGGACTATAGGAGACCTTTCCTGGCGGCGTCGACCGTCCCGACCCACGGGCTCGCGGCCATCGCGACCTCACCCGCCCACGCCGTCCGCACCACGCTCGCCACGGCCGCCAGCGACGGCCTGCGCGCCGTGCCCTTGCGGAACGCGAGCACCAACCGGCGCGACGGGGCCGGCGGCTTGAAGCGGCGAATGGCGAGCTGGCCCCGGCGGTTCTCGACGGCCACCGCCATACGCGGCAGCAGCGTGACACCGGCGCCGGCACTCACCATCTGGACGAGGGTCGAGAGCCCCGTCGCGCTGAGGCCGCCTTCCCGCGCGCCGACGGCACCGCAAAACGCCAGCGCGTGATCGCGAAAACAATGGCCATCCTCGAGCAGCAGCACCGTCACGCCGTCGAGCACCGACGGCGGAGCCGGCGCGGCGCTCCTGACCAGCGGATGCCCCGCGGCCGCGGCCAGCACGAACGGATCCTCGCCAATGGCGACGGCGTCCAGTCCCGCGATGCGGGCGTCGTTGGCCATGATCGCCGCGTCAAGGCGGGCATCTTCGATCTGCTTCACCAGCGTCTGCGTCTTGTCCTCGCTCCAGACGATGGCGAGATCGGGCAGGGCGTGGTGCAGTGCGGGAGCAACGTCGGGCAACAGGTAGGGACACACCGTCGGGATGACGCCAATGCGCAAGCGGCCCCGCAGGGGGTCGCCCTGTTGCCGCGCTGCCTCGTTCAGGTCGCTCGCGGCCAGCAGCACCTGACGGGCGCGTTCGATCAGCGGGTGGCCTCGCTCGGTGATCCGCACGCCACGCGCGTTACGTTCGAACACCTGCACGCCGAGGGCGCCCTCGACCTGGGCGATCTGAGCACTCAGCGACGGCTGCGACACGCCGCACGCCTCGGCCGCTTTGCGGAAACCGCGCAGGTCGGCAACCGCGACCAGGTACTGCAACTGCCGGAGGGAATACGGCGTAGCGTCCCAGAGGTCCATAGCCATAGGCTATCACTTTGAGAGACACGATATCTTAGACACGACGCACTCGACCGTTTAGACTCCAACGTAGTGCGGGAGATTCCCGCTGTCTGAAGAGCGTCCGACCCAGAGGTAGAAAGACACATGTCCACCGAACCGAAATGCCCCGTGAACCACGCCGCCCGCGGCAGCCGCTCGAACCGCGACTGGTGGCCCACGCAGCTGAGCCTCAAGGTCCTCCACCAGCATTCCCCGCTCGCCGACCCGATGGGCGAGGGCTTCAACTACGCCGAGGAGTTCAAGAGCCTCGACCTGGCGGCGGTGAAAAGGGACCTGCTCGCGGTGATGACCGACTCGCAGAGCTGGTGGCCGGCCGATTTCGGCCACTACGGCCCGTTCTTCATTCGCATGGCCTGGCACAGTGCAGGCACTACCGCGTGG
>CAYGMD010000268.1:0-4887 GCA_964350785.1 uncultured Acidobacterium sp.
TGGTGGGGTGGGGCGTGGGCGGCATCGAGGCCGAGGCCGCCATGCTCGGCCAGCCGAGCTCGATGCTGATTCCGCCGGTGCTCGGCTATCGGCTGTCGGGCCAGCTGCCCGAAGGCGCGACCGCGACCGACCTGGTGCTGACCATCACCGAGGCGCTGCGCAAGCGCGGCGTGGTCGGCAAGTTCGTCGAGTTCTACGGTCCCGGCCTGGCGCACCTGACCATTGCCGACCGCGTCACGCTGGGCAACATGTGCCCGGAGTACGGCGCGACCGTCGCGATCTTCCCGATCGACGACATGACGCTCGAGTACCTGCGCCTGACCGGCCGCGAGGCCTCGCAGATCGCACTGGTCGAAGCGTACGCCAGGGCGCAGGGCCTGTTCGCCACGGCCGACTCGCCGGATGCGGTCTACACCGAGACCATGGAGCTGGACCTGGCGGGCGTGGTGCCGAGCCTGGCCGGCCCGCGACGGCCGCAGGATCGCGTGTCGCTGTCGAACGCAAGGAGCTCGTTTGCCGGCTCGCTCGACGAGTTGAAGAAGGGCGTCAAGGCGGTGGCCGGCTCCGGCGGGACGGCCGTCGCGACGGCCACCCAGCTTGAACACGGTTCCGTCGTGATCGCCGCGATTACAAGCTGCACCAATACCTCGAACCCGAGCGTCATGATTGGCGCGGGCCTGGTTGCCAAGAAAGCCGTGGAGAAGGGCCTCACGCGCAAGCCGTGGGTGAAGACCAGCCTCGCACCCGGTTCGAAGGTGGTGACCGACTACCTGAAGAAGGCCGGGCTCGACACCTACCTCGATCAAATCGGCTTCAACCTGGTTGGGTACGGCTGCACCACGTGCATCGGCAACAGTGGTCCGCTGCCGGAAGAGGTCTCCGCCGAGATCCTCGAGCGCGGCCTGATCGTCGCGTCGGTGTTGAGCGGCAACCGCAACTTCGAGGGCCGCATCCAGCAGGAGGTGCGCGCCAACTACCTGGCGTCGCCGCCGCTGGTCGTCGCCTATGCGCTGGCCGGGTCGATGAACATCGACCTCACCACCGAACCGCTGGGCACGGGCAAGGACGGCAAGCCGGTGTACCTGAGGGACGTGTGGCCGACCGAGAAGGAAATCCAGGCCGCCATGCTGCACAGCGTGACCGCGGACGCCTATCGCCAGCAGTACGCCAACGTGTTCGAGGGGCAGGAGCGCTGGAAGAGCCTGCCGGTGCCGACCGGCGACCGCTTCGCCTGGGAAGCCGACTCCACCTATATCCGCAAGCCGCCGTTCCTCGAGAACCTGTCGATGACACCGGCGCCGCTGACCGACCTCACGGACGCGCGCGCGCTGGCGGTGCTGGGCGACAGCATCACCACCGACCACATCTCGCCGGCCGGCAACATCAAGGCCAACAGCCCGGCCGGCAAGTATCTCGTCGAGCACGGCGTCGACCCCAGGGACTTCAACTCCTACGGCGCGCGCCGCGGCAACCACGAGGTGATGATGCGCGGCACGTTTGCCAACACCCGCATCAAGAACCAGATGGTGCCCGGAATCGAAGGCGGCGTCACGGCCTACCTGCCGGGCGGCGAGGTGATGCCGATCTACGACGCGGCGATGAAGTACCAGGCGGCCGGGGTGCCGCTGGTCGTGATCGCCGGCAAGGAGTACGGCTCGGGGTCGTCGCGCGACTGGGCCGCGAAGGGCACCATGCTGCTGGGCGTGAAGGCGGTGGTGGCCGAAAGCTACGAGCGCATTCACCGCAGCAACCTGGTGAACATGGGCGTGCTGCCGCTGCAGTTCAAGCCCGGCCAGAACGCGGCGAGCGTCGGCCTGACCGGGCGCGAGACCTTCTCGTTGACCGGCGCCGGGGCGGCGCTGAAGCCGCGCGCCGAGGTGACGGTGACGGCGACGGCCGAGGACGGCTCGACCAAGAGCTTTGCCGCGGTCGCCCGGATCGACACGCCCGAGGAACTGGTCGCGTTCGCGAACGGCGGCATCCTGCCGTACGTGTTGCGGCAGCTGGTTCGCAGCTCCAAGTGATGTGCTGACCACCGCGTCGATCAAGCAGCAGGCGCTCGCCCTCGGGTTCGAGGTTTGTGGGGTGGCGCCTGCGGCGGCGCTGCCGGAACTGGCGTTCCTGCCTGAATGGCTCGCCCGCGGCTACGCGGGCGAGATGGTCTACCTGCACAAGTCCGCCCACGTCCGGGCTGATATCCGCAATTTTCTTCCCTCGGCCCGCTCGGTCATCGTCGCGGGAGCGATCTACAACACGCAGCAGCCGGGAGTCGGGAACCGGGAGTCGGACGCCGATCACATTCAAGTTGCCCGCTACGCGCGTGGACAGGATTACCATCTCGTCCTCGCCGAACGGCTGGAGCGGCTCGTGGCGTGGATGCGCGAGCAGCACGCGGATGCGTTCGAGACGGCGATCTTCGTCGACAAGCATCACGTGCAGGAGCGCGTCTACGCGCGGCACGCCGGGGTCGGCTGGATCGGCAAGAACAGCTGTGTCATCAATCCCGAGCTGGGCTCGTTCATGTTCCTGTGCGGCGTCGCCACCAGCCTGCCGCTCGAGCCCGATGCCCCGGCCGCCGATCAGTGCGGCGCCTGCACGCTCTGCATTGATTCGTGTCCCACCGCCGCCATCGTCGATGCCCATGTGCTCGACGCGACCAGGTGCATTTCGTACCTGACGATTGAAGTGGGCGGGGGCATTCCCGAGGGGCAGCGGGCGCAGATTGGCGATCACGCGTATGGCTGCGACATCTGCCAGGACGTGTGTCCGTGGAACCTGGCGCCCGTGCTGACGGCCGATCCGGTGTGGACGGCGACGCCAAGAGACGGCGTCTCGGCTGCCGAACTGTGGCAGCGTACCGATCGCGAGCTGCACGAGTTCGTGAAGGGGAGTGCCATGACCCACCTCCCGCTGTCGGGCCTTCGCCGCAATCTCGCGACCGTGATCGGCAACAGCGGCGACCCGGCCCTGGCCGGGATCCTGGACCGTCCCGGGCACGGCGTGAAGAACTCCGCCCACAGCGCCCACACGCCGGTGGTCGGGGAGGCCGTGGCCTGGGCGAAGGGACGATTGAAGTAGTATCGATCCATGGCGAACGCCTCTCTCGCCCCGGTCCTGCTGGTGTCGATGCCGCAGATGCTCGACCCGAACTTCTCGCGCACGGTCATCCTGCTGGCGGAGTACGGCGCGCACGGCGCCTTCGGCCTGATCTTGAACCGCCGCATGCCGGAGCCGGCGCAAGCAATTGTCACGGCCGACGAGCCCATCGCCATCCATCCCAGGATGCACCTGTTTACCGGCGGTCCGGTCGAGCCGACCCGCGCCTGGGTCCTGACCGCCAAGCCGGAACTCGACCCGGAGGCGCTGGAAGTGCAGGCGGGCGTCTATTTGTCGGCCTCGCCCACGCTCGTGAGGCGGACGCTCGAGGCCTCGCCCGATCCGGGCGTGCGCATGATCGTCGGCTACGCCGGCTGGGGCGCCGGCCAGCTCGACTCCGAGCTGGCAGAGTCGTCGTGGTTGCTGGCGCCGGTCGAGTCGGACCTGATCTTCTCGACCCCGGTCGACGACATGTGGGCGGCAGCCATTCGCCGATTGGGTGCTGAGCCCTCGATGCTTCAGGGTTCCTCGGGCGTGCACTAGCTGACCCAGGCGGGGGCGTCACTTCTTGACAGGGCGACATGGCTTGACGGAGACACAAACATTGCTTGCCCACCGTAGCGCGGCGCGCGAAGGTGGGACAGGGAGCAAATCATGCGACGGGGCATCATGGCGGTAGCGGCGGCTTCGTTGGTGATGGCGCTGGCGGGGTGCCGGGCGCAGGCGGCTGAACCGCCGGCGCAGGCCGGCGACCGGGCCGCGACCGATCTGCGGCAGAAGACCGCGCGGTTTGCGGTCACTGACCTGACGGCCGATCTCTCGGCGCTGCCGGCCAACGAGCGCGAGGCGCTGGCCCACATGGTGCGCGCCGCGCAGGTGATGGACGCGCTGTTCCTGGAGCAGGTGTGGTCGGGCAACGAGACGACGTTCCATGTGCTCGCGAAAGACGACTCGCCGCTCGGCCGGGCCCGTCTCCACGCGTTCCTGGTGAACAAGGGACCGTGGTCGCGGCTGGACCACAACGAGCCATTCGTGCCGGGCGTGCCCGAAAAGCCCGCATCGGCCAACTTCTACCCGGCCGGCGCGACCAAGGAGGAAGTGGAGAAATGGATCGCCTCGTTGAGCCCGGCGGAGAAGGAACGCGCGACCGGGTTCTTCACCACCATCCGCCGCGGCCCCGACGGCAAGCTGATGGCCGTGCCGTACAGCACGGAATACCAGGGCGAGCTGGCGCTGGCCGCCCAGCATCTCCGCGCGGCCGCTGCCGCGACCAGGCAACCGACCTTGAAGGCCTTCCTCGAGTCGCGCGCCGCCGCGTTCGTGTCGAACGATTACTACGACAGCGACGTGAAGTGGATGGAACTGGACGCGACCATCGAGCCGACCATCGGGCCGTACGAGGTCTACGAAGACGAGTGGTTCAACTACAAGGCGGCGTTCGAGGCCTTCATCACGGTGAAGGACCAGACCGAGTCCGACAAGCTCAAGAAGTTTGCCGGCTCGTTGCAGGAGATTGAAAACAACCTGCCGATCGACCCCGGCTACCGCAACAAGCGGCTGGGCGCGCTCGCGCCGATTGCGGTGGTCAACACCGTGTATTCATCCGGCGACGGCAATCGCGGCGTGCAGACCGCCGCCTTCAACCTGCCCAACGACGAGCGCGTGATCCGCGAAAAGGGCAGCAAGCGGGTGATGCTGAAGAACAACCAGGAGGCCAAGTTCGACCAGGTGCTGACGCCCATCTCGAAGGTGGCGCTGGCCGCGGCCGACCAGGGCAACATTGCCTTCGAC
>CAYGMD010000269.1:0-4866 GCA_964350785.1 uncultured Acidobacterium sp.
GTGCCGCCGCCAGTACACGCCGCCGCCCGACACGCTGCGCGCGCTCAACATCACCGAAGCCGAGGCCGCCAACATCCCGTTCTACCGCCCGGTCGGCTGCGACGCCTGTCACCACACCGGCTACAAGGGCCGCATCGGCATCTACGAGGTAATGAAGATCACCGACCGCATCCGCCGCATGATCGCGCAGCGCGCCTCGGAAGACGCGGTGCGCGAAGTGGCGCAGTCCACCGGCATGCTCGCCCTGGGTGACGATGCCCTGGCCAAGGTCAAGGCCGGCGTCACCACCGCCGAGGAATTGCTGCGGGTGGTCACCGAGGTGCGCGAGATGCGCAGCGTGTGCCCGGGCTGCAGCGGCCCGGTGGCGCTCGACTTTGTCGCCTGCCCGAACTGCGGCCGCCGCCTGAGCGGCGCCTGCCCGGGGTGTTCCCGCAGCCTGCAGCCGGGCTGGACCTTCTGCCCCTACTGCGCGCGCGGCACCGAGGGGCGTAACGAGCGGCGCCTGCGCGAACGCAAGGTCGCGCGCGAGCTGCCGGCGGCGAGCGTGACCAACGTCGCCGAGTTCAAGAAGGGCCTGCCCTGAAGACCCATTACGACCTGCTGAGCGTGGCGCCCGGCGCTGACGCCGACACCATCAAGAAGGCGTTTCGCCGCGAGATCGCCCGCTACCACCCTGACAAAGTGATTCACCTGGGTCCCGAGTTCCAGGAGATGGCGGCGACCCGCGCCGCCGAACTCACGGTCGCGTACAAGACGCTCAGCGATCCGGTGCTGCGCGAGCAGTACGACGCAAGCGTGCCCGGCCTGGCGCCGGCGCCCGGCGCGGCTGCCGAGCCGTCGCGTCCGGCGCCGCCGGCGGCCGACCCCGAATTCGTGAAGCCGCCGGTGGAGCCGGATGCGGCGCCGCCGCCACCGCCTGGCAGGCGGCTGTTCGAGTCGGAACGCGCCGGCCGCGACGTGATCGTGCGCCGCGCCATCACCGCCCGCGTCCGCGCCATCGTCGAGTCGCTGTTCGGCGCGGTCGCCCTGCCGGCGATCCGCGGCTTCGACGCGGCGCTGGTGCCCCTGGCCAAGCCTCGCTTCATGGGCGCCCATCCCCCGCGTGTGCTGGTGAAAGTGAGCGAGGAGGTCGACGCCGCCGCGGTGGCGGAGGCCTGGACCGGGGCCGCGCGCTCGCGGGTGCATGCCGGCAAGTCGCCGGTGGTGGTGCTGCTGTGCGGCAAGAACCTGGCGCCGCCGCGGGAGCTGATGAAGGCGATCGAGGGCGCCTCCCGCCAGCGGCCGGTGGCCGACGGCCCCCACGAACTGGTGGTCGTGGTGGTCAACATCGGCGACTGGACCTGCTATACCGCCGAGGAACTGCCGGCCACCGTCCGCCAGCTGGTGGACAGGATTTGCGAGTGAGAACAGCGGTCCGGAAACCCCGGAGCCGGTATTGACGTCTAGGTTGGTAGACTTCTTATATGCCGCTGATTGAAACCCGGGACCTCTGGAAGACCTACGTGATGGGCGACGAGGAGATTCACGCCCTGCGCGGCGTGTCGATTGCCATCGAACGCGGCGAGTACGTGGCCATCATGGGGCCGTCCGGCTCCGGCAAGTCGACGCTGATGAACCTGATCGGCTGCCTCGACACGCCCAGCAAGGGCACCTACCTGCTGAACGGCAAGATGGTCAGCGAGATGAACGACAACGAGCTGGCCCGCATCCGCAACGAAGAGATCGGGTTCGTGTTCCAGACCTTCAACCTGCTGCCGCGCGCCTCGGCCCTCCACAACGTGGAGCTGCCGCTCGTGTATGCGGGCATGTCGAAGACGGCCAGGCTCGAGCAGGCGAAGGCGGCGATCGAAAAGGTCGAGCTGACGCACCGCATGAACCACAAGCCCAACGAGCTGTCGGGCGGCCAGCGCCAGCGCGTCGCGATTGCCCGCGCCCTCGTCAACAACCCCTCGATCCTGCTGGCCGACGAGCCGACCGGCAACCTCGACTCGAAGACCGGCGTGGAAATCATGGCGTTGTTCGCGCGGCTGCACGAAGCCGGCAACACCATCATCGTGGTCACCCACGAGGCCGACATCGCCGCCTACGCGCATCGCGTGATCGCGATCCGTGACGGTGAGGTCGCGAAGGACACCCGGCAGGAACCGCACGCCCACGTCGCGGCGCCGGTGTAGCCGCGCCGTGCCCGTGCCCTCGCGGAAGCGGCCGGCATAGAGCTCTTCCTTCATGAAGGCAGCTGCCGCGTCCTGGTGGTGGCCGCACAATCCTAGCCGAGGTCAGCGGCTCGCAGCACCGCTACACCGCGGCGAAATGCCCCTCTGAGACCTGCCGGAGCGGCGCGTCGTGCGACACCAGCGCCGGATCCAGCTCAATGCGTGCCCGTGGCGCGTCCGGATCGGTGGCCGGCACGGCCGACAGCAGAGCCTTGGTATAGGGATGCCGCGCGTTGGCGAAGATCTCCAGCGTGCTGCCCATCTCCACAATGCGTCCCAGATACATCACGGCGACCCGCGTCGAGATGTGCCGGACCAGCCGCAGGTCGTGGGCAATGAACAGGTAGGTCAGCTTCAGCTGGTCCTGCAGGTCCATCAGCAGGTTGATCACCTGCGCCTGGATCGAGACATCCAGGGCCGACACCGGCTCGTCGGCGATGATGAACGACGGGTTGAGCGCCAGCGCCCGCGCCAGGCCGATGCGCTGCCGCTGGCCGCCGCTGAACTCGTGCGGGTAGCGGTCGAGATGCGCCGGATCGAGGCCGACCAGCTTGAACAAGTCCGCCACCCTTGCCCGGCGGTCGCTCTTCGAGCCAATCGAGTGAATCACCAGCGGCTCTTCGACAATGGTGAAGGCGCGCATGCGGGGGTTGAGCGACGAGTAGGGGTCCTGGAAGACCATCTGCATGTCGCGCCGGGCTGCGCGCATTTCCGCCCCCGAGTAGCCGAGCACATTCTTGCCGCGAAACAGCACCTCGCCCGAGGTCGGCTCGACCAATCGCAACATGCAGCGGCCGGCCGTGCTCTTGCCGCTGCCCGATTCGCCCACCAGCGCGAACGTCTCGCCCTCATTCACCACGAAGCTGACATCGTCCACCGCCTTGACGATGGTCTTGGCGCGGAACAGGCCGCCGCCGCGCTCGAAGTGCTTGACGAGGTTCTTGACCTCGACGAGCGGGGTCAAGGCCGGCCTCCGTTCAGGTAACAGCGGACCGTGTGCTCGCCGGCGACCGCGGTCTGAATCGGAAACGCGGTCTCGCACACGGCCATTCGGTCTGCGCAGCGGGGCGCAAACGAGCAGCCCGGCGGCAGGGAGGCCAGGTTGGGGACGGTGCCGTCAATGGCTTTCAGCCGCGAACCGGCGAGACCGCCGGGAATGGAGGCGAGCAGCCCGCGCGTGTAGGGGTGGCTGGGCTGATGAAAGATCTCGCGCACGGTGCCGTGCTCGACGATGCGGCCGGCATACATCACGGCGACGCGGTCCGCGGTTTCAGCAATCACGCCCAGGTCGTGGGTGATGAGCAGCAGCGACAAGTCGAACTGCTGCTTCATCTCGCGCAGCAGGTCGAGGACTTGCGCCTGCACGGTGACGTCCAGGGCCGTCGTCGGCTCGTCGGCGATCAGCAGCGGCGGCTTGCAGGCGAGGGCCACCGCCATCATCACGCGCTGGCGCATGCCGCCCGACAGCTGGTGCGGGTAGTCGTCCACGCGCTTCCCGGGATCCGTGATCTTCACCGCGCGCAGCAACTCGATGGCGCGGTCGCGGGCGTCGGTCCGGGAGGCAAGTCCGTGAACGATCAGGGCCTCGGCAATGTGCGCGCCGACGCGCATCACGGGATTGAGCGCGGCCATCGGCTCCTGGAACACGAAGCCGATGCCGGCGCCGCGGACCTTGCGCAGCTCCGGTTCCGGTAACCGCGCGAGGTCGCGGCCCTGGAACAGGACGCGCCCGCCCGCCACGCGCCCGGGAGGCTGCAGCAGGCCGATGACCGAGAAGGCGGTGACCGACTTGCCGCTGCCGGACTCGCCAACCAAGCCGAGGGTCTCACCCTTGCGGATCTCGAACGACACGTCGTTCACGGCCACGACTGGCCGTGGCCTGACGTCGAACACGGTCGTCAGGTTTTCCACCTTGAGCAGGGACTCGCTCATTCCCGGCTCAGCCCAGGCTCACTTCGCGGTACTCGCCAAACACGCCACGCAGTGTATCGGCAATCTCGCCCACCGTGGCATGCGACTCGACCGCCGCGACGATGGCCGGCACCAGGTTATCCGTCGTCCCCGCGGCGCGGGCCACCTCGGCGAGGGCCGCCTGCCAGCGTCCCTGGTCGCGCCCCTGCCGCACCTGCTGCACCCGTCGCACCTGCTGCACCTCCAGGTCAGGATCGACCTGGAAGACCTCGATCGTGGACTTGTCCTCGGTCTGGTAGCGATTGACGCCCACCACCACGGCCTGGCCGGCGTCGATGGCGAGCTGCGCCTTGTAGGCCGACTCCTGCACCTGCCGCTGGATGTAGCCGGCCTCGATGGCGGCGAGCGTGCCGCCGACGCCCTCGATGCGGGCGATCAGCTCGCGCGCGCCGCTCTCGATGTCGTTGGTCAGCCTCTCGACGTGATACGAGCCGGCAAACGGATCGACCGTGTTGGCGACGCCCGACTCGAAGCCGATGATCTGCTGCGTGCGCAGGGCAATGCGCGCGGCGTTCTCGGTGGGCAGCGCCAGCGCTTCGTCGCGGCCGTTGGTGTGCAGCGACTGCGTGCCGCCGAGCACCGCCGACAGCGCCTGCACGGCGACGCGCACGATGTTGTTGTCGGGCTGCTGGGCGGTCAGCGTGCTGCCCGCGGTCTGGGTGTGGAAGCGCAGCTGCTGCGC
>CAYGMD010000270.1:0-4856 GCA_964350785.1 uncultured Acidobacterium sp.
GCGCGGCGCGCCGCACATGATCGATCCGGCGAAGCTGCTCGCCAGCGCCACCCGGCTGTACGGCGACCAGATGGACACCCTGTGGGGCGCCTTCCTCCCGGTGCCGGCGGCCAACGTCACGGCGCTGCAGGGCGGCGAGCGGATTGCCGCGGCGGGCACCACGCTGCGGGTCGCCTACACGCCCGGCCACGCCAAGCACCACGTCAGCTACCTCGACGAGACCACGGGCGTGGCGTATGTGGGGGACACCGGCGGCATTCGCGTGAGCGGCGATTACCTGCTCGCGCCGACGCCGCCGCCAGACATCGACCTGGCGGCCTGGCGCCAGAGCCTGGATGCGATTGACGCCTGGCGGCCGGTGTCGTTGTTCCTCACGCACTTTGGCGCCGTCGGCGGCGCCAGGGCGCACCTGGCGCGCTTTCGCGAGACGTTGGTATGGCAGGCCGAGGCCGTGCGCGAGTCGCTGGCCGCGGGGAACACGGACGAGGCGCGGACGCGGGTCTTCGTGGAGCAGCTACGGCGCGACGTCCGCCAGGCCATGCCCGAGCACGAGGCCCGGGCGACCGAACTCGCCGCGCCGTTCGATCAACTGTGGCAGGGCCTGGCGCGCTACTGGAGCAAGCAGGCCTAACAGGCTGCTGCAGAACGCAGCCTGACCTCTCACTTCTCACTTCAGGTTGTCGGCGTTCTCGGCAACCTGCTAAACCGCAATCGCGGCGACCAGCGGCGCCGACTGCACGGCCGCGACTTGCGGATCCACCAGGAAGCGCAGCGCATAGCCCGACGGCGTCCCCGTCGAACGCCGGCACGGCGCCACGCGCCACACCGCCGACAGCACACGCCCTTCGCGCAACCGCATGGGCAGCGATTCACTGGCCCTGTTCGACCGCTCGACCTGCATGTGCACCAGTCGATAAAGCGGGATGGCGGCGCCCGCCTCGCACTCCACGAACACGCCGGCCTCGCTGATGTCGCGCGTCATCACCGAGATGAACCGCACGGCGCCTGAGGCGTCTTTCCATGTCAGCCGGGCGGGCATCGCAATGGCCCGCCGTTCCGACGACCGTTCAACTTTTCTTCCCGTCGGGTTGCGTTTGTCAGTCACGGGAAACTCCAGGGATGCAGACACCGCGCGAAAATCAATGGCTTTCAATGCACGGAATCACTCCAAGATCCACGCCGATACTGTGCAGCGACTGGAATGATGGATGGTAAGCGTCAGATGACCGCCAGAAGGGGTCGTAGACGGACAGTGTGGCCGCCTCAATCAAGAGAGGGGGTGGTTAGAAGGTATACAGCTATCAAGGTGACTGGCTACTTGGTAGCCACTTCGGGGCCGCCTTCGATGCCCAGACGGCGCAATTTCAGATAAAGACCCCTGCGCGTGAGTCCCAGGGCCCGCGCGGTTTCGGAGATGTTGCCGCGATGCCGGGTGAGCATCTCGCGGATCAGGTCGCGCTCGATCTCGTCGACCACCGACGCCAGCGTTTGGCCGCCGCGCAGCGACACGCGGGAGCTCGAGGCCGATGACGAGGGCGCCGCGGCTGCCGCGGTCAGGTCCGCCGACAGGTGTTCGGGGCCAATCGTGCCGCCGGCGGGAGCCATGGCCACGGCGCGTTGAATCTCGTTTCGCAGCTGCCGCACGTTGCCCGGCCAGAAGTACTGCGCGAACAGGTCGAGCACTTCGGCGCTCAGTTGCATGTCGGGCTTGCCCAGGCGGTCCGACGCCTCGCGCAGGAAGAACGTGGTCAGGTGCGGAATTTCCTCGCGGCGCTGGCGCAGCGGCGGCACGTGAATGCGGATCACGCTCAGCCGATAGTACAGGTCTTCGCGGAACTTGCCCTCCGCCACGCGCTGCTCGAGGTCGGCATTGGTCGCAGCCAGCACCCGCACGTCAACCGGCTGCGGCCGGTTTTCGCCCACCGGCATGATCTCGCCCTGTTCCAGGAAGCGCAGCAGCTTCGGTTGCACATCCAGGGGCAAGTCGCCCACCTCGTCCAGGAACAACGTGCCGCCGGTGGCCGTGCGAATCAGGCCGGGCTGGTCGGAGACCGCGCCCGTGAACGAGCCGCGGCGATGGCCGAACAACTGGCTGTCGGCCAGCTCGCGCGTCGTCGTCGTGCAGTTGTAGGGCAAGAACGTGGCGGCGTTGCGCGAGGAGCCCACGTGGATGGCGCGCGCGACCAGTTCCTTGCCGGTGCCGCTTTCGCCCGTGATCAACACCGTGAGGTCGTTGCCTTGCAGCCGCTGAATCTGATCGACCACCCGGTGCATGGCGGCGCTGGCGCACAGGAAGCCCGGCAGCAGCGGCTCGAGCGGCCGTTCGGTGGTCGAGTCGACTGGCGACGTCGGCCGATCGCGCACGCCACACAGGTCAAAGCCCTGACGCGCGACGGCCGCCATCATCCGGATGCGGCGCAGCAGCGGGTGGCCCAGGGTGCGCGGCGTGGCGATGGCCACATGGCGCGGGCCGTCGGGCTCGCGGCCAATCGCTTCGATGAGCAGGACCCCGGCGCCGTAGGCCGCGCCCTGTGAGGCCACCCTCGCCATGGCGGCGGCCGCGCTGGCGTCGCCGCCCGCGAAGGCAATGACGCGCACGTCGCCGCCCGGCAGTGCCGCGTAGACGACGGTGAGGTCGGCGGTGACCGCCTCGAGCAGGGTCGCCGCCAGTTCGCGCGCCAGCAGGTCGGGCAGGACCGCGGCGTCGACCAGCCGCCGCACCAGCGCGTCGTCGGCGTCGGCGGGCGAGCCCACGTACTCGCCGGTGCCAGGCGGCTGCGCGGCGGCCATCTCCGACTGGACCTCCTCGAGGTCGCGGGTGGCGCCCAGGGCGCGGAAGACCTGCGCCGCAAGCTGGTAATGCCGGTCGGCGGTGGAACGGGCGCCGGCCTTGGCGGCGAGCCTCGCCAGGGCCATCTGGCTGACCGCCGCCTGGTAGCGCTCGCCGACCAGTTCAAACACGCTCGAGCTCTGGGCGATGTCGTGGTACGCCTCGGTGGTGCGCGTCTGGCGCGCGCGGAGGTCGCCGCGCAAGCGCAGGAACTCGCCCCACGCGCCCGGCGTCGTCCGCGGGTCCAGCCGCGACTGCACATGCGTGAGCCGGTGCTCCGCCTCCTCGACCCGCGAGGCCGACAGCAACGCCTCGGCCGCGATCAGCTCCGCCTCGATGGCCTCCGCCGGCGGGGCGTTCGTGGACTTGGCGATCTCGTCGGCAATGGCGAGGGCTTCGTCAGGCTGGCCGCGCCGCGTCGCCAGCCGCGCGGTGATGACCCGCAGCGACCATTCGTACCAGCGGCTGGTGTTGCGGCCGTAAGCGCCGTAGGCCTCGGCCGCCCGGCGCAGGTACTCCGCGGCGTTTTCGTAGTCGCCGCGCATGAGCGACATCTGCGCCAGCGTGTCGTAGACGGCGCCGGTGGTCTCGTGGAACTGCATGGCGCTGCGCACGTCGAGCGCGCGGTGCAGCACGGTGTCGGCGCGATCGAGGTTGCCGACCCGCACGCAGATCTGGCCGAGCGTGGCGAGCGCCACCGACAGGCCGGGTCCCTGGCCCAGGCCCTCGTGCAGGTTCACGGCCCGCTCGGCCAGCGCCAGCGCCTGCTCGTAGCGGTGACGAATCAGCGCGACGTTGGCCTGGTTGCCGTAGACCGTCGCCAGCACATCGTCGGCCTGCAGCAACGACGCCATGCGCTCGGCCTGGCGAAGGGCGGCGTTGGCCTCGTCGTAGCGACCGGTCTGCGCGAGCATGACCGCCGACAGCGAGTGCACCATCGCCAGGTGCCGGCGGTCGCCGGCGGCATGCAGCGCCGCGGCGGCTTCGGCAATGTGCTCGCGCACGATGGCCATGTCGCCGACCTGGCGGTAGCACTGGCCCAGGTAGAAGTGGGCCAGGCCGATGGCGCGCGAGTCGTGGGCAATTTCGGCCTGCTTCAGCGCGCGGTTGTGCAGGGCAATGGACCGGGACTGCTCCCCCCGGGCAAAAGCAACGCGCCCGTGGAGCCGCCAGAGATTGGAGTGGAGCACCTGCGGCAGGTTTTCGCGAATCGTGTCGGGCGGGCGGCCCAGCACCGTCCCAGCCTGTGCAAGATCCCCCTGCAAGAGGTACGATTCAGCCAGCATGACGCGAACGGCCAGCTCGTCGTCGCGGGTCAGCGACGACGGGGCGCGCAGGAGGGGAGCGAGCAGGTCGATGGTCGTCGCCGCCTGGCCGCGCTCGAGGGCGGTGGTGGCGCGGGCGACGACCGGCTGCAGGGCTGCATTAGCCACGAGTGCGAGTATACAAGGTATCCATAGGCGATAATCCCCACTGACATATGGAGTTGAGCGTTGGAAGCCGGACCGACATCGGTCCGCGCAAGATGAATCAGGACCACGTCGGCTGGTGGCCGGAATTGGGCCTGTTTGTGGTCGCCGACGGCATGGGC
Source organism: uncultured Acidobacterium sp. (assembly GCA_964350785.1). Taxonomy (GTDB): domain Bacteria; phylum Acidobacteriota; class Vicinamibacteria; order Vicinamibacterales; family UBA2999; genus 12-FULL-67-14b. Next base: position 4,422 of record CAYGMD010000270.1, read on the forward strand.
GGGCATAACGCGGGCGAGGTGGCGTCCCACCTTGCCGTCGAGGCCATCCATCAGTTCATTGCCGACAGCGCGGCCGGCGCGGCCGACTTCACGTGGCCGTTCGGCCTCGAAGTGGCCCATTCGATCGACGTCAACCGGCTGACCACCGCCGTGCGGCTGGCCAACCGGAAGGTCTACGCCGAAGGCTCGCGGCATGCCGAGCTGAGCGGCATGGGGACGACGGTGGTGGCGGCGCTGGTGAGCGGCGACCGCATGATCCTCGCCAGCGTGGGCGACAGCCGGATCTATCGGCTGCGCGATGGCAGCCTCGAGCAGTTGACCAAGGACGACACGTGGCTGGCGTCGGTCCTGGGGGCGAAGGAAGCCGAGGACGCCGACCCCGCGCACCCGCTGCGCCACGTGCTGACCAGCGTGGTTGGCACGCGCGACGACGTG
>CAYGMD010000271.1:0-4798 GCA_964350785.1 uncultured Acidobacterium sp.
TCGGCGGCATCATCCGCGACATCTTCACCATGGGCGCGCGGCCGATCGCGCTGCTCAACGCGCTGCGGTTCGGGTCGCTCGACCAGCCGCTGGCCCGCCGCATCTTCGAGGGCGTGGTCGCCGGCGTCGGCGGCTACGGCAACAGCATCGGCATTCCCACAGTCGGCGGCGAGATCGTGTTCGACGACATGTACGCCGGCAATCCGCTGGTCAACGTGCTGTGCCTCGGCATCTCGCGCATCGACGGCATCGTCAAGGGCGCGGCCAGGGGCGCGGGCAATCCGGTGTTCTACGTCGGCGCCAGGACCGGCCGCGACGGCATCCACGGCGCGACCATGGCGTCGGCGGAGTTCGACGAGAAGTCGGCGGAGAAGCGCCCGGCGGTGCAGGTGGGCGACCCCTTCATGGAGAAACTCCTGATGGAGGCTTGCCTCGAGGTGATGAAGACCGGCGCCGTGCTGGGCATCCAGGACATGGGCGCGGCCGGCCTGTCGTGCGCGACCTCGGAAATGGGATCGCGCGGCGGCGTCGGCATGACCATCGACGTGATGCACGTGCCGCAGCGCGAGACCGGCATGACGCCGTACGAAATCATGCTGTCCGAGTCGCAGGAGCGCATGCTGCTGGTGGTCGAGAAGGGCCGCGAGCACGAAGTGACCGCGGTGTTCGAGAAATGGGACCTGCACGCCGTGCAGGTCGGCGAGGTGATCGACGGCACGCGCCTGAAGATTCACGAGCGCGGCGTGCTGGTGGCCGACGTCCCCAATCGCGCGCTGACCGATGAAGCGCCGGTCTATCGCCGGCCCATGCAGGAGCCGCCGTGGCAGCAGGACGCGCAGCGGTTGTCGCTCGACGCCCTCGGCACGCCGCCGTCGGCGCAGGCGGCGTTCGACCGCCTGCTGACCGTGCCGACGATCGCCAGCAAGCGCTGGGCCTACGGGCAGTACGACCACAGCGTCGGCACCAACACCATCGCCCAGCCCGGCATGTCGGCCGCCGTCGTGCGCGTCAAGGGCGCCCCGACCGGCCTGGCGGTCTCGGTCGACGGCAACGGCCGGTTCTGTTACCTCAATCCGCACCGCGGCGCCATGCTGGCCGTGGCCGAAGCGGCGCGGAATGTCGCGTGCGCCGGCGGTGAACCGATTGGCGGCACCAACAACCTCAACTTTGGCAATCCCGAGCGCCCGGAAATCATGTGGCAGCTCGGCGAGGCCGTCCGTGGCATTGGCGACGCCTGCCGGGCGCTGGGCATTCCCATCACCGGCGGCAACGTCAGCCTGTATAACGAAACCGAGGGTCGGGCCATCTTCCCGACGCCCGTGCTGGGCGTGGTTGGCCTGCTCGAAGACGCCTCGAAGACGACGACGCGCGTCTTCAAGCGCGAGGGCGCGGCGGTGGTGCTGCTGGGCGATAATCTGGGCGAGCTGGGCGGCAGCGAATACCTCGCCACCATGCACGGCAGGGTGGCGGGCCAGCCGCCCGCGCTGGACCTGGCGCGCGAAGCCGCGGTGCAGAAGCTGATCATCGCGTTGATTCGCGGCGGCCTGGTGGAGTCCGCGCACGACTGCTCCGAAGGCGGCCTGGCCGTCACGTTGGCCGAGTGCACCTTCAACAGCGGCGGCATTGGCGTCACGGCCGATTTGGCCGAGGTCCGGCTAAAGCCGGACACCACATCTGATGTAGCGTCCGGCTTCAGCCGGACCTACGGTGTCAACGCCACGCTGTTTGGCGAATCGGCCTCGCGCGTCGTGGTGTCGGCGCCGGCCGACAAGCTCGACGCCGTCCTGGCGGCCGCCAAGGGCGCCGGCGTGCCGGCCACGGTGATCGGCAGGACCGGCGGCGATCGGATTCGTTTGAGCGTGGCCGGCAACGCGGTGGTCGATGCGGCCATCGCCGACGCCGAGCAGTCCTGGGCAACGTGTATCGCAACACAGATGAGCCGCCGATGACGCAGATAACTCAGATGGGTCACACAGCGGAAGGACGACATGTTCGATAAGTTCCACGACGAGTGCGGCGTCTTCGGCATTTACGGGCACCCCGAGGCCTCGAAGCTGGCCTACCTGGGCCTGTATGCGCTGCAGCATCGCGGGCAGGAGAGCGCCGGCATTGCCTCGGCCGACGGCGAGCGCGTGCGGCTCGTCCGCCAGATGGGTTACGTCAACGAGATCTTCGACCAGACGACGCTCGCGACGCTGAGCGGCCCGATCGCGATCGGCCACACGCGCTACTCGACGGCCGGCGAAAGCAAGCTGTCGAACGCCCAGCCCATCCTGATTGACTGCGTCCACGGCCAGGTCGGCATCTGCCACAACGGCAACATCGTCAACGCCAACGAAGTGCGCGACCGGCTGGTCCGCGCCGGCTCGATCTTCCAGACCAACAGCGACACCGAGGTCGTGCTGCACCTGTATGCGCGGTCGCAGGCCGGGTCGGTGGAGGACGCGCTGGTCGAGTCGGTCACGCAGCTGACCGGCGCCTTCTCGTTCGCGCTGATCACCAAGGACTCGATGATCGCCGTGCGCGATCCGCACGGCTTCCGGCCGCTGGCCCTGGGCAAGCTCGATGGCGCCTGGGTCGTCAGTTCCGAGACCTGCGCGCTCGACCTGATTGGCGCCACCTACGTGCGTGACGTCGAGCCGGGCGAGGTGCTGATTGTCGGTCCGCACGGCCTGCGCTCGATCAAGCCGTTCCCGAAGGCGCAGTTGTCGCACTGCATTTTCGAGCACGTTTATTTCGCGCGGCCCGACAGCGAGGTGTTCGGCCAGAGCGTCAACGAAGTGCGCACCGAGCTCGGCCGCGCGCTGGCGCGGGAAACCGGCGTCGAGGCCGACGTGGTCGTGCCGATTCCCGACTCGGGCGTGTGCGCGGCGATTGGCTATTCCGAGGAATCGAAGATCCCGCTGCGGATGGGCCTGATTCGCAATCATTACGTCGGCCGCACGTTCATCGAGCCGGCGCAGTCGATCCGCCACTTCGGCGTGAAGGTGAAGCTGAACCCGGTGAAGAGCATCCTCGCCGGCAAGCGCGTGGTGCTGATCGACGACTCGCTGGTGCGCGGCACCACCAGCCGCAAGATCGTGAAGATGGTGCGCGCCTCGGGCGCCAAGGAAGTGCACTTGCGCATCAGTTGCCCGCCGACGGTGTCGCCCTGCTTTTACGGCGTCGACACCCCCCGCCGCCAGGAGCTGATCGCGGCGACCCACACCCTCGAAGAGATCCGCAAGTACGTGGCGGCCGACTCGATCGGCTACCTCAGCCTCGGCGGCCTGCTCGCATCGGTGAAAGGCCAGGGGCCGTCGTACTGCACGTCGTGCTACACCGGGCAGTATCCGGTTGCCTTCCCGCGCGATCACAACGGCTACCTCCAGTTGTCGCTCAAGATCGATGGCCCGCGTCAGCCCCTTCCGGAAGAAGAGCCCGTTGGCTGAGCGCCTCGGCATCGTCGTGCTGGCATTGACGCTGGCGGCCAGCGCCGCGCTGGCGCAGGAACGCGGACCCACGCCCGCGTCGCCCGAACAGATTCGCGAGGCCATCGGCAGGCTCGCCGATTTCGATTACCCGACCCGCATGGGCGCCGGCCGCACGCTGCGCCGCGCTCCGGCCGCGCAGGTCGTGCCGGCGTTGTTGCAGGCCGTGGCCGAACACGCCGACGGCTACATCCGCTATAAGGCGCTGATTCTGCTGACCGGGTTCAGCGATCCCCGCACCGCCGACACCATGCGCGAGGCCATGGCGTCGCCCAACGATCGCCTGCGCGAGGTCGGGTACGCGTACCTGGAGCAGCATCCCGAGCCGGCGCTGGCGCCGCGCCTGCTGGCCGCCCTCGACAAGGAGGAAGGCGAGTTCTTGCGCCCGGCCCTGATTCGCGCGCTGGCCGCCATCCACAAGGAACCCAAGGTCAGCGACACGCTGATTCGTGACGCCGGCCGCGGCGTCGACTTCTTCCGCAGCACCGTGATCGAGGCGCTGGGCGATTACCGGGTTGCCGCCGCCGTGCCCAAGTTGAGCGAGATTGCCAAGATCGATGGCCCGCTGCAGGACGATGCGGCGACCGCGTTGGGGAAGATTGGCGACAAGGCGGCGCTCGGCACCCTCGCGGAGCTGCAACGCACCGCGCCGAAGGAGGCGCAGCCGGCCATTGCCGCGGCCATCTGCCTGATGGGGACCAATTGCTCCGCCCACATCGGCTACCTCGAGAAGACCCTGACCTTTGCCGACACCTACCCGGGTTACCAGGACCTGCTGCGCGGCGCCGCCGCCGGCCTGGGCGCGGTTGCCCGGCAGGGTAATGACGAGGCGCTCGGCATCCTGTTTCGGGTCGGCATCCCGTCGCAGGATCCGGTGCGCGCCCCGGTGACGCTGGCCCTCGGCCTGGTGGCGCTACGCAACACGCCGCTGATGCTGAAGGCGCTCGCATCGCATGCCGACCAGGCCGGCGCCATCGGCATCCTCGCCGAGGCGTTCGACATGCTCGAGGAAGACCTCGAGGAAGAGCGCTTCTTCGTCGCCGTCCGCCGCGCCTACTGGTCGGCCGCCGACGGCTCGGCGACGCGCAAGCTCTGCGAGTTGCTGATCACCAAACTGGATTTCTAATGGACTACAAATCGTCTGGCGTGGACATCGACGCGGGCAACGAGACGGTCCGCCGCATCAAGAAGCTGGCGCAGTCGACCTTTACGCCCGGCGTGCTGTCGGAAATCGGCTCGTTCGGCGGCCTGTTCAAGCTCGACACAGCCGCCTGGCAAGAGCCCGTGCTGGTGTCGAGCGCCGACGGCGTCGGCACCAAGCTCAAGGT
>CAYGMD010000272.1:0-4745 GCA_964350785.1 uncultured Acidobacterium sp.
GCCCTGCGCCCAGTCGAGGGCCGCAGTCACGCGCCGCCCGAGGCGTTCGATGTCGAAGCGGTACTCGCGCGTGGCGTTGTCGACGACTTCTTCCTGACGGGTCAGCAGATCCAGCAACAAGGTGGCATGGCCGGCCCGGTGCAGCACCAGGGCCACGGCGCGGTTACGGCCGCTGAAGCGGCTGCTGCCGCTGCCATGGGCGAACACGACCAGCCCCGACGCGGCCGCCGGCACGAGGAGATCGCCCTCGATCAGATCGCCGCCGACGCGGATTTGGATGGCCGTTGAGTCCCGAACTGCGTTCGCCATGGCTCAGACTCCCGTGGGGTAGGTTTCAGGCAGGTCGGCTTCATGCCGCGCCCACGTCTCGAGCGGCTCGAGCGCGCGCGTGCTATCGACGTGGACCACCACGTCGAACTGGCCGGGCAGCCGCGCGGAAAAGTAGTGGCTCCCCCGCTCGGTCTCGGGTTTGTAGATCACCCCAATGGCCCGCTCGAGGCGTGGCCGGCCGAGCGACGTCGCCAGCGGCCGCCCACTCAACCGCAGCAGGAACATCGGCAGGCCGGTGTCATGGAATAGCCGTTCGTACGAGCCGGGCAACGACGGCCGCACCGAGCGGTGCTCGGCGGGCTGGTCCCACTCACGGGCCGCGGTCACCGCGCCGCGATGGGTGGTCATGCCAATCAGGCACGCGTCCTGGCCGAAGCGCTCGCGGACCAGTTGGCCCAGGTTCAACTCGCCACCCGCGGCCATGGCCGTGGCCCGCGCGTCGCCCAGGTGCGAGTTGTGCGCCCACACCACCGCCTTCGCCGGCCGGCCGGCGCCCCGCTCGTGCGCCAGCAACGCCTCGAGCGTCGTCATCATGTGCGCGTCGCGCAGGTTCCACGACTCGGCGCGGCCGCGGAACATCGACCGGTAGTACGCCTCGGCGTCGCGGACGACGCTGGCGTTCTGCTCGGCCGAGAACAAGTCATCGGCGGCCGGGCGCCCGTCGCGGCTCAGGTACGCGGCGCGGTGCAGGCGCAGGTCCACCAGTTGCCTCACGGCCTCGTCTACGCACGACCGGCTGGCGTTGATCGTCGCGGCGTATCCGTACGCCTGCGGATCGTCGCCATACCGATCGAAACACGAGTACTGCGTGCGCGCTCGCCGGGCCGCCGCCGGGTCGACGGTGTCGAGGTACTCGATTACTCGCGCCATCGAGCGGTGCAGGCTGTAGAGATCGAGTCCGTAGAAGCCCGCTCGCGCCTCGGGGGGACGGCCGGCGTTCTCGTCGCGCAACCAGCGCAGAAAGCGGACCACCTCGCGGTTGCGCCACATCCAGCGCGGGAACCTCGTGAAGTCGGCCAGCGCGGTCTCGGCCGTGTCGTCGTCCCCGCGCCCGCGCACCCATCGATTGGCCCGATACGCATCGGGCCAATCGGCTTCGACGGCCACGACGTTGAAGCCGCGCTGCTCGATCAGGGCCCGCGTGAGATCGGCGCGCAGGCGATAGAACTCCTGCGTCCCGTGCGTGGCTTCGCCGATCAACACCAGGGATCGGCCAGGTTCAACGGCCTCGAGCAACCTGGCCACCGCGCCGCCGGCGTCGAACACGACGGCGTGCTCGCGGATGCTTTCGGGAAGGGTGTCCGCCATCACGCCCGCCGTTCGAGGCGCGGCACCGTCGTGGACGTCGCCAACAATGCGCGCACCTCGTCATCCGTGGTGGCCGCGAAGTCGCCGTACCAGAGACCAACCGCCGAGAACGGTTCCGGGGTATACGGACAGATCACTTCGTCGGCAATGCGCGCCAGCGCGTGGCAGGTTTCGGGTGCGCCAACCGGGGCGGCCACGACGATGCGCGCGGGCCGCAAGTCGCGGACGGCGTGGATCGCCGCCCGCATGGTCGCCCCGGTGGCCAGGCCGTCGTCCACGAGAATGACCAGCCGTCCCTCGACGGGCGTCAGCGCCCGGCCGTCACGGTACAAGTGCTCGCGTCGCTCCAACTCGGCGCGTTCGCGGCGGCATACGTCCTCGATCGCCGGCGCGGAGAGCGAGTAGCGCTGGATCACGTCCTCGTCCATGACCTTGGTTCCGCCGCTGGCGATGGCCCCCACGGCGAATTCCTCGTGTCCAGGCATGCCAATCTTGCGGACCACGAAGACGTCGAGTGGCGCCGCGAGAGCCTTGGCGACTTCGTAGGCCACGGGCACTCCGCCCCGCGGCAATCCGAGCACCACGACATCGTCGCGACCGGCGAACCGCTGAAGCAGGCCGGCCAGTGCCTGGCCGGCCGACTCCCGGTCCGCGTACCGTGGTCCCGGGCGCTGGGGATAACTCCACATAACTCACCCTTCACGGCCGGCCGACCTCACGGCCGTCTCGAAGATTTCGCAGCAATCCTCGTGCCTCGGACGAGGGCCTGCTTTACTGAGATATTTCGCCAGCAGGCGGGCCTGCTGGCGGACTATTCCCTGCGCGGACGGCGAATACCCGCCGGCGGCGCGGACTTTCCCGCGCGGCTGGCCGCGGTGGACGGGAGGGGCGCCCTATAGCCGGCCGGAACGCAGCGACCGGCGGCATGGAGCCGAACAGCCCCGGCACCATCAGCCTGCGCGAGGAGACCTTCCAGGCCTGCTCACCGACATTGCGCACAGCCTGAAGGTGCACGGCTTCAAGAACATCATCCTGATCGGCGACAGCGGCGGCAACCGGGCAGGCCAGAAAGCCGTCGCCGACATGCTCTCCGCACAGTTCGCTGGGACGCGCGGGTGAAGGCGAAGAAGGCCACCATCAACGGCGTCGACATCTCGAACCTGAATCGGTCGCGCGAACGGGCGCGCGCCACGTCGAGGCCCGCGCCGCGCGCACCGTGGAGCTCGTCAAGCAGGCGATTGCGGAGAAAAAACCAAGCCAGGCGCGTGGCCTAGCTTGGTGCTGGCCTTCGGCGGGCCGCTTTCGATGCGGTTGCGCAGCGTGCGGAGCACGGTCGCCGCGTCGCCCTTGAGGCGGCTGTTGATGATGGTGCGGGCGAGCCCGCCCCAGAACCCCGTCAGCACGTCGAGCTGCGCGCGGTTCACGTAAGTCATGTAGGTCCCGCCGCCGTCGGGGTCGCGAACGAGGGTGATGTGCGTGAACATCCCGTTCATGTATCGCGACGCGAACACCTGCTTGCCGACCACGGCGACCTCGGGCGAAGCGTCACCATGCGGGCTGCGCGTAATCCCCACCTGCGTCAGCGCAATCACCGCCTTGCCCGACGCGTAGTACTCCTTGGACCAGTAGTAGAACGACTCGACGTCCGGGCTCGGGGTCCGGTCCGGCGCGCTCAGCCACTGCGCCAGCCGCGCGTCGGACCGGCCGATGTAGGGAGAGCTGGCCTGCAGCGCGGCAAACACCCCGCCGGCCGCCGCCATCGCCGGCTCGCCGCCGTTCCGGTACGCCGTCAGGCGCTCGAACAGCACGCGGCGGAACGCATACTGGATCGCCTCGTCTGAGCCGCCATCGGCGATCCGGCGGATTGCCTGGATTTCAGCCGCCGACAGCTTCAGGGCGCACCGCCCCGGCCGGCACTCGCGCGCCGCCTGCAAGTCCCGTGGATCGAGTGTCAGCCCGTCAAGGTCCGAGAACACCGGCGGTTCGGAAAAGCGGCGGCTGGCCACCACGGCCTTGCTGCGCTGCAATTGCGAAATCTGGCGGATCCACTCGACGAAAATCTCGGGTGACTGGCGCAACCCGGTGACGGCGAACACGCCGAGCTGCGCGCTCTTCGACGGCAGGGGTTTGACAATCACCTCGCCGCGGGCGAGGCGATCCATGTCTTCGGCCGAGACCGAGGCCTCGGGCTCGAACCACGTGAATGGCGCGGGCGGACTGGTGTGCCCCTCGGCCGTCGCGCCAAGCGCGGCAAGGCCAAGCACGACTACCGGCCACCATCGTCTGAGCGTCGTCGCCTCCTTCTGGTGATTCTACGCTCGCTGGTGCGGCCGCAAGGCGGGTCAACCGAGCCGGCCGGCCAGACGCTTTCGTTCGGCCACGGCCTTGTCGTACGCCGCCTGCGCCACGGACTGTTCCTTCCGCAAGCCCTTCTCGGCGGTCGCCGCCTCATCCAGTTCCCGCTCGATGCGTTCGCGCGTACGCTCGGCCCGGTCCACGGCGCGCCGGGTACGGTCGAGCGCCGCTTCGGCTTCCCGTTCGGCGGCCTCGGCAAACCGCAGGCGCTCGCGCGTCATCTCGCGCTCGCGCTGCGCGGCCTCGTGGGCCCGCTTCTCGGTGCCGGTTGGCCTGGGCTGGGCCGGCCCGGCCTTGGGCTCGAGCCGGGTCGGGGCCGGCCGGGGCTTCGCGGCAATGGCAAAGCCCTCGAGCGCCTCGAAGCCCGTTCGCTTCAGCGGCTTGGTGAGGCGGCCGGGCGGATCGGCACTCGGCAGGATGTCGAGCGTCTCGCGCACGGCGTCCATCACGGCGTCCGACGCCTTGCCGCCGTCGGCCTCGACCAGCGTCCGGGCGGTCTGCGTGGCCCGCTTGACCGCCGCTTTATGGGTTGCTTCCGCGCCGCGCACGTCGGGCGACTTGCCAGCCAACTGGTCGCGATACGCGGCCCGCAACTGCTGCGACGTCTCGATGAGCTCGTCGTAGATGGCACGCTCGCGCCAGTACAATTGATTCACCGCCCACGCGGCCGCGTTGGGTTTCTCGAGCGCCTTGACCTCCGCGGCCCGAGGACCAGCCTGCTTCGCCAGCGCATTCCGGGCCGCGGTGAACCC
>CAYGMD010000273.1:0-4692 GCA_964350785.1 uncultured Acidobacterium sp.
GATGGGCGGCGCGTGGATCATGGGTGCGGGCACGACGGCCGCGCACATCATGACGCCCGGCTCCTAAGAACTGATCAGCAGGGCCACGGCGTGACAAGCCATTGCCTCGCCGCGGCCCATGCTATCGACCCCTTCGTTGGTCTTCCCCTTCACGCTGACCGCCGTCACGTCGACCTGTAGCGCGGCCGCCAGGTTCTCCCGCATCGCCTGCAAGTACGGCAGCAGCTTCGGCTGCTGCGCGATCACGGTGACGTCCACGTTCGACACGCGATAGCCGGCGGCGTGCACGTGCGCGAGCGCGCCGCGCAGCAGCGCAATGCTGTCGGCACCCTTCCACTGCGGATCGGTATCGGGAAACAGCCGGCCGATATCGCCGGCCGCGGCGGCGCCGAGCACGGCGTCGGTCACCGCGTGGCACACGATGTCGGCGTCGGAGTGGCCGTCCAGTCCCAGCTCGAACGGAATGGTCACGCCGGCGAGAATCAGCGGGCGGCCGGCCACCAGGCGGTGCAGGTCGTAGCCGTTGCCGATGCGGATGGTCGCGGGGGTGGCGGCGGCGCGGGCCGCGGCGAGATCGTCCGGCGTTGTGATCTTCACGTTTCCTGGGTCTCCATCCACGAGTTGAACCGGCAGGCCGAGCCGCTCCACCAGCATGGCCTCGTCGGTCGCGTCGAGGCCGCCGCCCGCGGCCAGCGCGCGGGCCAGCACGTCGCGGCGAAAGGCCTGCGGCGTCTGCGCCAGAAACACCGTTTCGCGTGGAATCGTCGCCGCAATCGGGCGCGCGCCATCGGCCGCGGCCGGTCCGGCCTGCTTGACGGTGTCGCGCACGGGGATGGCCGCGATCGCCGCGCCATGCGCGCGCGCGGCGTCGATCGCGCGATCGATGACAGCGGCGGTCACGAACGGCCGCGCCGCGTCGTGAATGAGGATGATGTCGGCATGGGCCGACGTGCGCGCGAACGCGTTCGCCACCGAGTCTTGCCGGCGCGCGCCGCCCGCCACGCACGTCACCGGCGGGCTCGTGGCCCCGGCCCACGACGCCGACGCCGCCGCCAGGTGGTCCGGCGGGACGGCAACGACGATCTCGTGAATGCGGCCGCACGACGCCAGCGCGTCGATGCTCAGGTCGAGAATGGAGCGTCCGCCGAGTTCGAGGAACTGCTTGGGGCGATCGGCGCCGAGCCGGGCGCCCCGGCCCCCGGCGGCAATGATGGCGGCGACGAACATCTACTGCAGACTGTAGATCAGGAACAGCTGGCGCGGCAGGAACGCGTGGCTGGCGGCCAGGCGATACCCCGCCTTCGCCAACTCGGCGCTGATCTCGTCCGCGGTGAAGCGGAACTCCACCGGCGGGCCGTCGGGCGCGTCCTTGCGGAAGTCGATGATGGCCAACCGGCCACCGGGCTTGAACGAGGCCCGCAGCTTGCGGAAGTACTCCACGCGGTTCGCGATGTGATGGTAGGTGTCGACGACCAGGATGGTGTCGACCGGCGCCGGGAGGTTCGGCGAGTCGGTGCTGGCCTGCACCGCCGTCACGTTCTTCAGGCCCTCCTTGGCCGCCCGGCCCTTGAGGTACGCCACCATCTTCGGTTCGATGTCCACGGCGTAGACCGATGGCGCGCCGGCCGCCCTGGCCAGCCGCATGGCGAAGTAGCCGGTGCCGGCGCCGAGGTCGGCGACCGAGTGTCCGGCCCTGAGGCCCAGGGCCGCGACCACGCGATCGGGCAGCTGCCACGCGTCGCGCGCCGGATCGTCGAATTGCTTCGCGTACTTGTCCGGGTCGTCGAAGGCGTGCCGCATGTGATCGGGCTTCTGGCCCGCCGGCGGCTGGTGCTGCTCGTGCGGCCGGGCCGAAAGCCCCGCCACGGCCAGGGCCAACAGAGCAGCGGTCAGCGCCATGTGTCTCACCATCGTGTCATCTCCGTCACCGGCCTCAGCCCTTGACGCCGGCCTTGCGCAAAATCGCCATCATCGGGCACCAGCCGGTCAACGACGACTGGAACAGGTTCAGCCCCACAAAGGCAGTAAACCACAGGAAGCCGGGATGCACATACATCCCCAGCAGCACGCTGGCCATCACGAACGCGCCGGCAATCAATCGCAACATGGGTTCAACGGTCATCGGGCAGGCCCTCCATCGGCCTCGGGAACGAACAACACGGGAATCGCGCACTTCTGCAGCAGCGGCTCGCCGACGTGCGAACGCCAGGCGGCCGTGCGCGGCACCGGCACGGGTATCGCCGCCCAGGTCGCGTCGACCTGGGCGCGCGCCGCCGGCGCATCGTCGCCGGCCACCTCGGTGACGGCGCCGGCCGCGCGCGCGGCAATCGCGCCGGCCAGCTGCCTCGTGCGATCGGCCGGGGGGTGACCGTCGACCAGGAGCAGGCCACGGGCAAACACCTGCTGGGGCGGCGGCGCATCGGCACTGGCATGCACCACCAGCAGCGGCACCTGGGTCTCCCGCAGCACGCGCTCGGCGACCGAACCCAGCCACCACCGCGACGGGCCGCGCCGGCCGTGCGTCCCCATCACGATCAGGTCCGCGTCTCTCGCCGCGTGGAGGATGGCGTCGGCCGCCGTCCGGCTCTCGACGATGGTCGTGAAGGCCTGCGCGGTCTGGCGCTTGCCGAACTTCAGCAGGTACTCGCCGGCCCGCTTCAGGTTGGCCCGCTCCTCGCCCTCGAGCGCCTGCAATTGCGCCGGCGTGAAATACGGCGGCACTTCGAGCGACTCGGCGTGCATCAGCCACAGCGCGGCGCCGGTGCGCGCGGCCAGTTCGCCGCCGATCGCCACGGCGCGCGCCGACGCGTCGCCAAAGTCCACGGCCACCAGGATCTTCTTCGGCAGAATCGTCATGTCGTCCTCAGGCGCCTTCGGCGGGGGTTGCCACCAGCGCCGGCGCCGCCGCCGCGGGCTTGCGATGCGTCAGGTAGTAGGTAATCGGGACCGTCATGCGCGACAGCAACAGCGACGCCACCTCGCCGGCCATCAGCGAGATCGCCAGCCCCTGGAAGATCGGGTCCCGCAGCATCACCGCCGAGCCGGCAATCACGGCGGCCGCGGTCAGCGCCATCGGCCGGAACCGCACCGCGCCGGCGTCGACCACGGCCTCCTCGAGCGGCATGCCGTCGGCCACGCGCAATTCGATGAAGTCCACCAGGATGATGGAGTTGCGCACGACGATGCCGGCGCCGGCGATGAAGCCGATCATCGAGGTGGCGCTGAAGAAGGCGCCCATCGCCACGTGCGCCGGCAGGATGCCGGCCAGCGAGAACGGGATGGCGAGCATGATGGTCACGGGCGTGATGAACGACTGGAACCAGCCGACCACCAGGATGTAGATCAGCACCAGCACCGCCGCGAAGGCGATGCCCAGGTCGCGGAACACCTCGTAGGTGATGTGCCACTCGCCGTCCCACTTCATGGCGTACTTCGAGCTGTCGAAGGGCTGCACCGTGTTGAAGATCTCGAACCCGTACCCGGCCGGCAGCTGCAGCGCCTCGATCGCGCGGTTCATGCCGAGAATGGCGTAGACCGGGCTTTCGACCGCGCCGGCGACGTCGCCGGTGACGTAGGTCACCGGCAACAGGTTCTTGTGATAGATGCTGACGTCTTCGACGCCGGTGCTGGTCTCGACGAGTTCGCCGACCGAGACGCCACTGCCCAGGCGCAGCGCCGACAGCGCGGCCGTGGAGCCGCGCGACGAGCGGGGCAACCGCATGACGACCGGCACGGGCTCGCGCGCCGCGGGGTCATGCAGCAGGCCGGCCGGCGAACCGGCGCCCGCCATCCGCGCCACGGCCATCACCTCGGTGGCCGAGACGCCGGCCGCGGCGGCCTTGTCGCTGTCGACCGCGAGCCGCACCTTGGGCCGCGCCGACTCGACGTACCAGTCCACGTCCACGACCCCCGCCGTGCCCGTGAACACGTCCCGCACCTGCCTGGCCAGGGCCAGCCGCTTGTCGGGATCCGGTCCGTAGACTTCGGCCACGAGCGTCTGCAACACCGGCGGGCCGGGCGGGATTTCCACCACCTGCACCTCGGCGCCGAGCGTCTGCGCCAGCGGTTGCAGGCGCGTGCGCAGGCGCCCGGCAATGGCGTGGCTCTGATCGCTGCGCTCGTCTTTCGCGGTGAGCATCAGCTGCAGGTCGGCCATGTGGGGCTCGCGCCGCAGGAAGTAGTGCCGCACCAGGCCGTTGAACGTGTAGGGCGAGGCCGTGCCGGTGTAGCTCTGCACGCTCATTACGTCGGCGTCGCGGAGCGCTTCGTCGGCCAGCAGCGACGCCACCCGCGCGGTGGCTTCGAGCGGGCTGTCGTCGGGCATCCGCACCACGACCTGCAATTCGTTCTTGTTGTCAAACGGCAGCATCTTCACGGTCACGAGCCTGGCCGGCACCAGCACGACGGCGCCGACGAGCAGCGCCGCCACGCCGCCGAGGAAGGCCCAGCGGCTGACCGGGTTGGTGATGAGCGAGGCCATGACGCGGCGATAGAGCGCGGTCAGGCGGTCATCGCCTTCATGGTGGTGGCCGGTGGGCTGCTTGAGCAGGCGCACCGCGGCCCACGGCGTGACGACAAAGGCGACGACCAGCGAGAAGAGCATGGCGGCGGTCGCGCCCACCGGAATCGGCCGCATGTACGGCCCCATCAGCCCGCCGACGAAAGCCATTGGCAGGATCGCGGCCACCACGG
>CAYGMD010000274.1:0-4653 GCA_964350785.1 uncultured Acidobacterium sp.
CAAGAGCACGCTCGCGCGCGTGCTGGCCGGCCACCCCGAGTACGAGGTGACCGAGGGAGAGGTGCTGTTCGAGGGCGAGGATCTCCTCGCGATGGATCCGGAGACGCGCGCCCGCGTCGGCGTGTTCATGGCGTTTCAGTATCCGGTCGAGATTCCCGGCGTCAACAACGCCTATTTCCTCAAGGCGGCGCTGAACGCCAAGCGCAAGCAGCAGGGCCTCGACGAACTCGACGCCATGGACTTCATGGCGCTGGTCAAGCAGAAGCTCAAGATCCTGCACGTCGACGAATCGATGCTGATGCGCTCGGTCAACGAGGGCTTCTCGGGCGGCGAGAAGAAGCGCAACGAGATCTTCCACATGGCGGTGCTCGAGCCGACGCTCGCCGTGCTCGACGAGACCGATTCCGGCCTCGACATCGACGCCCTGCGCGTCGTCTCGGACGGCGTCAACGCCATGCGCAGCCCCGAGCGGTCGTTCATCGTCGTGACGCACTACCAGCGGCTGCTCGAATACATCGTGCCGGACTACGTCCACGTGCTCGCCGACGGCCGCATCGTCCGGTCGGGCGGCCGCGAGCTGGCGCTGGAGCTCGAAGAGAAGGGCTACAGCTGGACCGAGCCCGCCGGGGCGAGGAAGTAATGGCGACCCTGGTGCAGACCGCGCCGGCCTGGGTCAAGGAGCGCCGCGAAGCCGCCGCGAAGCGGTTTGCCGCGGCCGGCTACCCGACGACCCGTCTCGAGGACTGGCGCTTCACGAACGTCTCGCCCATCGCCGAGGCCAACTGGCCCCTGGCGCACGGCGGCTTCACGCAGGCGGCCGATCTCGTCGCCTCCGTCACCGTGCCCGGCGCGGTGCGGCTGGCGATCGTGAACGGCCAGTTTGCGGCCGGCTTGTCCGACCTCGGCACGCTGCCGAAGGGGCTGCGCATTGCCAGCCTGCGGGATGGCGCGCGGGATGCCACCGACGGCATCGAGACGCACCTGGGGAAGGTGTTCGACCTGGCCGCCCATCCGTTTGCGGCGCTGAACACGTCGTTGCTCGATGACGGCGTGGCCATCATGGTCACCGCGGGCGCGGTCGTCGAGACGCCCATCCACATCGTGATCGTGACCGGCGGCGACGGCCAGGCCGTGGCCGCCCACCCGCGCGTGCTGATCGTGGCCGGCGCCCACAGCCAGGTCCGCATTGCGCAGACCTTCATCGGCGTGCCCGGCGAGGCGTACTTCAACAACGCCGTGGCCGAGGTGGTGGTGGGCGACTCCGCGCGGGTCGAGCTCTACACCGATCAACGCGAGTCGGCGCAGGCGTTCCACGTCGCCAACATCCAGGCCCGCGTCGGCGCCAAGGGCGTCTTCGAGTCGCACGCGTTCTCGACCGGCGCCCGCATCATGCGCCACGACATCGGCATCGGCCTCAAGGGCGAAGGCGCCGACTGCACCATGAACGGCGTCTACCTCGCCGACGGCGAGCGCCTCATGGACACGCACACCTCGCTCGATCACGCGATGCCGCACTGCACCAGCCACGAGATCTACAAGGGCATCCTGGCCGGCAAGTCGAAGGCGGTGTTCAACGGCCGCATCATCGTGCAGCTCGACGCGCAGAAGACCGACGCCAAGCAGACCAACCGCGCGCTGCTGCTGTCGGACGACGCCACCATCAACTCGAATCCGCAGCTCGAAATCTTCGCGGACGACGTGAAGTGCACGCATGGCGCGGCGGTGGGGCAGTTGGACGAGGAAGCGCTGTTCTACCTGCAGGCGCGCGGGCTCACCCGCCCCGACGCCCGCGACATGCTGCTGCACGCGTTTGCCGGCGAGGTGATCGCCGGCCTGAAGATCCCGGCGCTGCGCGAGCAGATCGAGGCCAACTTCTTCGCTGCGCTGGCCAGGGACTTGGAGGCACGCTGATGGCCACGCTCACCAGTGCCGACGTGCCCCGCCTTCGCCAGGGCTTCGGCGGGCCGGCGTTCGACGTCGACAAGATCCGGGCCGACTTCCCGATCCTCGCCGAGCGGGTGCACGGCAAGCCGCTGGTGTATCTCGACAGCGCGAACACCAGCCAGAAGCCCGAGGCCGTGCTGAAGGCGATGGACGACTACTATCGCCACGCCAACGCCAATATCCACCGCGCGACCCACCTGTTGAGCGAGCGCGCCACGGCCCTGTACGAGGGCGGCCGCGCCAAGGCGGCCACCTTCCTCAATGCGCCCGACCCGCACACCATCGTGCTGACCAAGGGCACCACCGACGGCATCAACCTGGTGGCGCAGAGCTACGGGCGGGCGACGCTGAAGCCCGGTGACGAGATCCTGCTGACGTGGCTGGAGCATCACTCGAACATCGTGCCGTGGCAGATGGTCGCGGCGCAGACCGGCGCGGCGATCAAGGTCGTGCCGATCAACGAGGCCGGCGAGCTCGACCTGGATCAGTACGCGGCGCTGCTGTCGCCGCGCACCAGGATCGTGGCGGTCGGCCACGTCTCGAACGCGCTCGGCACCGTCAACCCGATCGCGGCGATGATCGCGCAGGCGCACGCCGCCGGCGCCGTGGTCCTGGTGGATGGCGCGCAGGCGGCGCCGCACCTGGTGATCGACGTGCAGGCGCTTGATTGCGACTTCTACGTGCTGTCGAGCCACAAGATGTTCGGCCCCACCGGCACGGGCGTGCTGTATGGCCGCGCCGCGCTGCTCGAGGCGATGCCGCCGTACCAGGGCGGCGGCGACATGATCGCGTCGGTCACCTTCGAGAAGACGCTCTACAACCAGGTGCCGTACAAGTTCGAGGCCGGCACGCCCAACATGGCCGGCGTCGTCGGCCTGGGCGCGGCGATTGATTACCTGGCGGGCCTCGATCGCGAGGCGGCGCTCGCGCACGAGGATGCGGTGCTCGACTACCTGACCGCACAGGTGCGCGAGATTCCCGGTGCGCGCATTGTCGGCGAGGCCCGCCACAAGACCGGCGTGCTGTCGTTCGTGCTCGACGGCGTGCACCCGCATGACGCGGGCACCATCCTGGATCAGCAGGGCGTGGCGGTGCGCACCGGCCAGCACTGCGCGCAGCCGGTGATGGACCGCTTCGGCATTCCGGCGACCATTCGCGCGTCGCTGGGCATGTACAACACCCGCGAGGACATTGATGCCCTCGTGCGCGGCCTGCACAAGGTCCGGGAACTCTTTGTTTGAGGTGGAGGCAGCCTTTTAGGGTTGCCGGTCTAATATGTCCGAACTCACCGACCTCTATCAGGAAGTCATCCTCGACCACAATCGCCGGCCGCACAACTTCCGCGTGATCGAGGGCGCGACCAGGCAGGAGGGGTACAACCCGCTCTGCGGCGATCGCCTCACGCTGTATGTCGCGATGGACGGCGGCGTGATCAAGGATGTCGCGTTCCAGGGCTCGGGCTGCGCCATCTCCAAGGCGTCGGCGTCGCTGATGACCGACGCCCTGAAGGGCAAGACCGCGGACGAGGCGCGGGCGCTCTTCGACCAGTTCCACGCCATGATCACGTCGGACCATGCCGGTCCGACGGCCGATCTGGGCAAGCTGTCGGTGCTCGCGGGCGTGCGCGAGTTCCCGGCGCGCATCAAGTGCGCCAGCCTCGCCTGGCACACCATGAAGGCGGCGGTCGCGCACGACACCGACGCGCCGGTATCCACCGAATGAATCTACCTGTCATGACCACCGGCGGCCTGCCCGAAGACAGCGCCGCCAATGCCGTCAGCCAGTCGACCATCGACATCACGCCGGATCCGGTGATGATGGAGACGGTCGCGCCGAAGGTGATCGAGGCGCTCAAGACCGTGTTCGACCCCGAGATCCCGGTCAACATCTTCGAGATGGGGTTGATTTACGACGTCATCATCGACGCCGCGGGGCAGGTGGGCGTCAAGATGACGTTGACCGCACCGGCCTGTCCGGCCGCCCAGTCGCTGCCGATCGAGGTGCGCGACAAGGCGCGGTCGGTCGAGGGCGTGACCGACGCCAAGGTCGAAGTGGTGTGGGACCCGCCCTGGACCAAGGACCGCATGTCGGATGCGGCCAAGCTCCAGCTCGGCATGCTCTGACTCGTGCGCGCCTGGTGGCGGCAACCCCTTCCGCGGGGTTGCCTCGCTACTTGGCCTTGTGAGACGACTCGACCAGCACGAGGCCGGCGCCCAGTCCCGCCGGCAGCCGGTCACCCAGTCCGCTCAGGTTGAAGCCCTCGCGAATCTTCCCTTTCACCACGACCCGCGCGCCGTTGCGCGGCACGCCGTGTTCCGAGACGACCCAGAGCTGCCCCGAGCCGTCCTTGAGCCGATAGGCGCCTCGCGAGCCGATCGAGAAGCTGTCGGCGACTTCACCCGACACGTTGACCTCGCGGTCGCGATAGCGGCCCGGATCGCTGAGGACCTTGTTGATGGTGACCGAGGCGCACGCCGCTGTCCCCAAGGCCACCAGCAGCGCCAGTGTGCCGAACGCCAGTGCTCGTGGTCGATAGCTTGTGATGCCCATGGTCACCAGCTTGCGCCCATCGCCCCGGTGGGAGCTGTGCCAAATTGCACAACCGCGAGTGACTCTTGCCCCATAATGGGCGCGAAATGGAGCAGTCATGAACCCTGACCCCGGATTCTCGCGGCGTCGATTCCTGAGCACCGTGGCGGCTGCCGCCAC
>CAYGMD010000275.1:0-4645 GCA_964350785.1 uncultured Acidobacterium sp.
GTAGACCATCGCCCACAGGTGACGGCCCTCCTCGACGTTGACCTGGAACAGGTTGCGCAGGTCGTACAGGCTCGGGCAATGCGCGCCGAGCGACCGCTGCTGCTCCACGCTGGCCGGCTCGGTGTCGCCCTGGATCACGATCAGCCGGCGGAGCTGGTTGCGGAACTCGCCCGGCACTTCCTGCCACACCGGCTGGCCCTTGAAGTCGCCAAAGCCGATGCGGCGATCCGGGACCGGCTCGGCGAGGAAGATGCCCCAGCGGTACTCGGGCAGCCGCACGAAATCGAAGTGCGCCCAGCCGGCGGCATCCACGCTGATGGCGGTGCGCAGGTAGACCTGGTGGCTGTCCTGGAACCCGGGCGGCCCCATGTCGCGCCACCAGTCGAGATAGGCGGGCTGCCAGTGCTCGAGCGCGCGCTGCAGCCGCTTGTTGCCGGCCAGATCAACGTTATTGGGAATCTTTTCCGCTGAAATCATGAGCGTCGCCCGTGGTCTTTAGATCTGCGTTATCTGCGTCATCTGCGGCCCTGATCATCTGCGGCCCTGTGATCTGCGGCCTATGTGCGTTTGAAGTCGAACGTCGGCCGGCCCTCACGGCCGTAGGTCATCAGCGCGCCCCGCTCGCCCACCGCGTTCGGCCGCTGGAAGATCCAGTTCTGCCACGCCGTGAGGCGCCCGAAGATCTTCGTCTCCATGGTCTCGGGCCCGGCGAAGCGCAGGTTGGCTTCCATGCCGGTGAGGGCGTCGGGCGAAAACGCCGCCCGCGCCTCGATCGCCATGCGCACCTCGTCGTCCCAATCGATGTCGTCGGGCGCCGAAAACACCAGGCCGGCGGCCAGCGCTTCCTGCGCGTCCATGGGGCCGTCGTGCGCGAGCGCCTTGCCGACCGAATCGGGCTCGCCGAGGAAGCGGACCTGCAGGCGGGTCAGGCCGTTGCTCATCGGGTAGGCGCCGCCGTTCATCACCGACAACTGAATCGTGTTCGGCTCGTCCGGATGATCGAGCATGTAGGCGCGATCGGCGGCGAGCACCAGTTCGAACAGCGTGCCGGCAAACGCGTTCCCGGGTTCGATCAAGGCGAAGAAGCTGCGCGAGGTCAGGTCCACGCGCTTCAGCGTGCGGCGAATCAGGCTGATGATCTCGCGCACGAGCCAGTTGGACTGGTTGGCGTGGAGCGAGGCATCCACGGCCAGCACCGTGGCCGGGTCGCCGGCGGCGCGCAGGATCACGGTGCCGATTTCCGGCTCGTTGAGGCGCAGGCGCAAGAGCGTGTCGTCCAGCTCGCGGAAGGCGCGAATGGCCCACGACTGATCGCCCGCCGCCAGGAACTCGTCGGCGGTCGCCGGCTGCGGGGTGTCGGGGGCGCTGATGGTCAGTTCGCACACGCGCTTGGCGCGGTCGATCGTGGCCTTCACGTACTTGTAGGCAATGGTGTCGCCGTCAATCGCGGGCGACAGCGGGCCCAGGGTGATGCCGGGGCCGCTCTTCGGCCGGTCCGACTTCGCCGCCAGTTCCTCCGCGCGCTTGGCGACGGCCTCCTGGAACTTGCTGGTGGGATACGCCGCGTCGACAAAGCGGCCCTCGACGGCGCGCTTGCCGCGCACGCCTTCGGTCAGCGTGCTGAAGTCGTCGGCGAGATCGCGGCGCACCTTGCGCTTGTCGACGACGCGGGTCAGGCCGCCGGTGCCGGGCAGCACGCCGAGCAGCGGCGTCTCGGGCAGGCCAACCGAGGCGCTGCCATCGTCCACCAGCAGGATCTCGTCGCAGGCCAGCGCGAGTTCGTAGCCGCCGCCGGCGCAAATACCGTTGACCGCGGCCATGAACTTGATGCCGCTGTGCGCGCTCATGTCCTCCATGCCGAGGCGCGTCTCGTTGGTGAACTTGCAGAAGTTCACCTTGAACGCGTGGCTGGACGACCCGAGCATGAAGATGTTGGCGCCGGCGCAGAAGATGCGCGGCTTGAGGCTGGTGAGCACCACCGCGTGGACCTCGGGGTGCTCGAAGCGCAGGCGTTGCAGCACGTCGGCCAGTTCGATGTCGACGCCCAGATCGTACGAGTTGAGCTTCAGTTTGTAGTCGTTGGGCCGCAGGCCGGCGTCTTCGCGCACGTCCATCGCCAGGGTCGCGACGTTGCCGTCGACGGTGAGCTTCCAGTGCTTGTACTGGTCGGGGGAGGTCTCGAAATTCACCGACGGGACCGTAACAGTCTGTTCCACCCGGAGAGTTTACTACGTTCTTAAACGGTCGTTCAAATGTGTGGCATAATTCCCCCGTCCCCCATGGCCAAGACTGCCGCCGCCGATCGCCGGACCGAAATCCTGAAGAGCGCCGCGGCCGCGTTCCGCCGCCGCGGGTATTACGGCGCCAGCGTTGACGAGATCGCCTCGGCGCTGGAAATGACCAAGGGCAACCTCTACTACTACTTCAAGAACAAGGAAGAGATTCTCTTCGCCTGCCACGATTACTCGCTCGACCTGCTGCTGGCCCTGATGGCCGACGTGCAGGCCGAGACGTCGAGTCCCGAAGCCAAGCTGCGCAAGCTGGTGCTGGCCTTCGTGCACCTGATCCTGGACGAGCTGCACGGCACCGCGCTCACGCTCGATCCCGAGGCGCTCTCCCCCGTCCTGTTCAAGCGCGTGATCGCCAAGCGCGATCAGTTCGACCAGGGCGTGCGGGCGATCATCCAGCAGGGCATCGACCAGGGCGTGTTCAAGCCGGGCGATCCGAAGCTCATCGAGTTCGCCATGATGGGCGCCGTCAACTGGATCCCGAAGTGGTTCGACCCGCAGGGTCCGGCCACGTCCGACCAGATTGGCAACGCCTTCGCCGACTACCTGGTCGGCGGCCTGCTTGGTTCCTGATCACAATCGTCGCCGGCGCCGCCAGCTTTGGACTCGATCAGCGTCTCGGTGGGAATGACCGCCGCCGCGGCTCCCGCGCCCGCGCCAATCACCGCCCCCTTGCCCCCGGCCGCGATTGCGCCAATCACGGCTCCGGCCCCGGTCGCGATGCCGGTGCGGGCCGCGTCCATGGTCTACGGAGTGAGGCGGACGCGGCGAATCGTCCAGGCCGTGTCTTGCGGAGCAGCCGGCCCTGCGGCCTCGCTCACCAGGAATGCCGCCGAGTCCCCACACACCGCCAGCGGCACCGGCGCAGTTCCGGCGGCCATCACGACATCAACCACCCGGAGCCGTGACACCCGCCGGCCCGCCGCATCGAGTGCCAGGCGAACCAGGCGGCGCGACCCATCCGGCTGGGCCTGGACCCCGACGAAACCGGCGCCCTGCCGGCGCAGTCGTTCGATCCCGGCCAGGGAGACGGCCTTGGGGGAGGTGACCGGGGCCACGGTGCGCGCGCGAAGGTCGATGGCCACGATGCCCTCGCGATGCGTGACATACGCCATGGTGTCCCGGCGGCCCGCGGCCAGGCTGAGGGGCACGATGTCGCCAAGGCCGGCCAGCACGGTCAGAGATTCGGCGCCGGCCCGCAGGACGAGCACCCGCCGCCGGGCGGCGTCGAGCACCAGCACCCCTGACGCCGTCATGGCGACATCCACCGGCAATGCCGGCGCGAGCGCGTCGGGCACGGGATAACTGGCGAGGGGACGGCCCGAGATCAACTGCACGCGGTTGAGGGTGGCGCCGCGGCCGTCGGCTTCGGCGCTGGCGACCCACAGGTTGCCGTTGGTCGTGTCGATGTCGAGCGCGGCCACGTCGAGGAAGCCGGCCACGTCGGCGCGCGTCAGGTCAATCGAGTGGTCGCTGCCCTCCGCGAGGATCAGGAGCTTGCGGCCGGGGCGATCACCGACGACGTATCGTTTCGAGACGGCATCGCAGGCCAGCCCGCCCGGCGCGAACTCGGCGCTGGTGAAGCGCCCGGCCTCTTCGACCATTACGGACGCGACCGCCGCGACGGCCGCCGGCACCGCTGGAGCCCCCGGCGTCTCGGTGGCCATCGCGGGTGTTGGCTTTGGCGACTCAGCTGCCGCCGCCTTCGGCGCAACCACTGGTGCCCCAATTGGGAGCGCTGGTGGTGGAGTTACGACAGAAACCACTCCACCGGCAATCAGCGCTTCCACCGCGGGCCATCCGGGCAACTCGCGCGTGCGGGCGAATTCGTCGCCACCGGCATTCACGGCAGCGCCCAGTCCCACTAACCGTCGAATCATCACCAGCGCATCATCGGGGCGATTGCTGAGCGCCTGCGTGCGCGCCAACAGGAACATCAACGCGCGGTCGTTGCGCGGGCCCTGCTGGGTGGTCCGCCAGGCCAGGTCGTGGGCGCGCTCGAAGTCGCCGTGGGCAATGGCGGCTTCGGTCTGCGCGCGACAATCGGCGACGCCGGAGCAAGCCGCGGCCTGCTCGGCCCGCGCGTTGCCGAGGGGCATGCCGAACGCCAGCACCACGCGCGTGGTGAGGGCGCAGCACAAACACGCCGCCGCCAACCTCACTCGGCGGTCTCGCCCGGCTTCAACTTCAGTACTTCGATGCCCGACCCGGCCAGGTGGTGCTCGAGTTGTTCGGGCGTGCCGGTCAGCAGCGGAAACGTGCCGTAGTGCATGGGCACAACCTGCTTCACGCCCAGCCACCTCGCGGCGATCGCCGCGGTGTCGGGCCCCATCGTGAAACGATCGCCAATGGGCAGG
>CAYGMD010000276.1:0-2122 GCA_964350785.1 uncultured Acidobacterium sp.
ATACCGAAGATATACGTGAGACCAATCTCAATGCGCTTCGTGCGCGGGAGATCGACACCTGAAATACGCGCCATGTCTTATCCTTGCCGCTGCTTGTGCTTCTGGTTCGCGCAGATCACCCGGACCACCCCTTGGCGGCGGACGATCTTGCACTTAACGCAAATTTTCTTAACCGAGGCTCTAACCTTCATAGCTTCTCCACGATCCGTCCGCGGCTCGGGTCGTTGCTCATGAGCGCGACCCTCACCCGATCACCAACCAGCACGCGGACGTAATTGCGTCCGACCGGACTGGCCAGGTGCGCCGTCACCTGGTGCCGTCCTTCCAGCTCCACTCGCACGAGCTGGCTGGGCAGCAGTTCCAACACTACGCCGTCCGCCGTCCTATCGGGCGGCGCTTGCGGTGCGTCCATCGTCAACGGTCACGTCTGGGAGCGTCAGCACCCGGCAGCCGTCTTCGGTGACCACCACCGTGTGCTCGAAGTGCGCGGACAGGGTCTTGTCTTTCGTGACCGCCGTCCAGCCGTCTCCCAACACCTTCACCGCGGGCTTGCCCGCGTTCACCATGGGCTCGATCGCGAGCGCCATGCCTTCTGCCAGCCGCGGACCGCGTCCGGCGGTCCCGTAGTTCGGAATCTGCGGCTCCTCGTGGAGCGACGTGCCGATGCCGTGGCCGACGAACTCGCGAACCACCGAAAACCCCTGGGCCTCGACGTAGGCCTGCACCGCGGCGCCGATATCCGACACCCGCGCGCCGGCCTTGACCGTCGCGACCGCTTTCTCGAGCGCGATCCGGGTCACCTCGAGCAGCCGTCGCGCTTCAGCCGAGACCGTGCCCACCGGCACCGTGACCGCCGAATCGCCGTAAAACCCGTCGAGCTTCGCGCCCATGTCGATCGAGATGATGTCGCCCTCGACCAGGGCGCGCGGCGATGGAATGCCGTGCACGACTTCTTCGTTCACCGACGCGCAAATCGTCGCCGGGTAGCCGTGATACCCCTTGAAGGCCGGCTCCGCGCCCGCTTCGCGCAACCGCTGTTCGGCGATCGCGTCGAGGTCGGCCGTGGTCACGCCCGGCCGCACCGCCGCCGCCAGTTCCTTCAGCACGCGCGCCACCAGGGCGTTCACGCGCGCCAGCTTCTCGATCTCCGCCGCCGATCGGCAGACGATCACGCCTGCGCTCCGGTGTTCTTGGCCAGCGTCCGCAACTGCGCGACCGGCTGACCGAGCGCCGACGCCACCGCGCTGACCAGCGCCTCGCGCACCTGTTCCGGCGACTGCAGGCCGTCGATCACCCGGAACGTCGGCCGGGCGCTGTAGTACTCGATCATCGGCCGCGTGTCCCGCCAGTAAATCTTCAACCGTTCCCGCACGACTGTCTCCGAGTCGTCCGAGCGCGCCACCCACTTCGGGCCGATCGTCCGGCACCGCTCGGTGTTCTGGCACAGGTCGGACAGCGCATCCAACTTGTGCTCGAACGCGTCGGCGTTGGCGCCACAGTCGTCGCACACCCGGCGCGCGCGCACCCGCCGCACCAGTTCCTCGTCCGGCACCTGGATCTCGACGCAGATCACCGGTCCCCGCGACGCGGTAATCTCGTCCAGCGCCTTGGCCTGCGCGGCCGTGCGCGGGAAGCCGTCGAGCACGAACCCGGCCATCGCGTCGGGCTGCGTCAGCCGCTCGCGGACGATGCCGATGATCAGGTCGTCGCCGACCAGTTCGCCGCGTTCCATCACGGCCTTCACGGCGCGGCCCAGGTCCGAGCCGCTGTGCACCGCCTCGCGCAGGATGTCCCCGGTCGACACCTTGGGAATCCCGTGCTCACGGGCAAACCGTTCCGCCTGCGTCCCCTTGCCGGCCCCCGGCGGGCCGAGCATCACGAGGTTGAGCGCCACCTTAGCCGCGCCGTCCCCGGATGCGCGTCTTCTTCATGAACCCGTCGTAGTGCCGCATGATCAGCTGCGATTCGACCTGGTTCACGGTGTCCATGGCCACGCCGACCACGATCAGGAGCGACGTGCCGCCGAAGAAGAACTGCACGTTCAGGCCCTGCGTGATGAAGCGCGGCAGCATCGCGTCGAGCGACTCGCCGATGAACGGAATCGGCGCCACCTTGAAGCCGG
>CAYGMD010000276.1:2132-4479 GCA_964350785.1 uncultured Acidobacterium sp.
TTCCGGCAGGATCGCGACCATCGCCAGGTAGACCGCGCCGACGATCGTGATGCGGGCGAGAATCGTGTCGATGTACTCGGCGGTCCGCTTGCCGGGCCGGATGCCCGGGATGAAGCCGCCGTACTTGCGCATGTTTTCCGACACGTCATCCGGATTGAAGATGATCGCGGTGTAGAAATACGCGAAGAAGATGATGCCGACCACATAGAGCAGGTTGTAGAGCGGCATGCCGTAGGCAATCTGCCGCATCGCGCCGTCGGCCCAGCCGCCCGGCGTGAACATCCCCGACAGGGTCTGCGGGAAGGTCAGGATCGAGCTGGCGAAGATCACCGGGATCACGCCGCCGGTGTTGACCTTGAGCGGGATGTGCGTGCTCGAGCCGCCGTACTGCCGCCGGCCGACCACGCGCTTGGCGTACTGCACCGTGATCCGGCGATGGCCGCGCTCGACGTAGATGATGGCGGCAATCACGCCCACCATCAGCACCACCAGGAACGCCATCGTCAGCAGGCCGATCTGGCCGGTCTGCATCTGGTCGATGGTGGCGATCACCGCGCGCGGGAAGTTGACGACGATGCCGGCGAAGATGATCAGCGACATGCCGTTGCCGATGCCGCGCTCGGTAATCTGCTCGCCAAGCCACATGATGAACATGGTGCCGGTGGTCAGGGTCAGCATGGCGCCGAGGCGGAAGCTCCAGCCCGGCTCGTAGACCAGCGGCAGGCCGCCGGCAATCTCGGTCTGGCGCTCGAGGAAGATGGCGATGCCGAGCGACTGCACGGCCGCCAGCAGCAGCGTCAGGTAGCGGGTGTACTGGGTGATCTTGCGCCGCCCCAGTTCGCCTTCCTTCGACAGCCGCTCGAGGTACGGCCACACCACCGTCAGCAACTGCAGGATGATCGACGAGCTGATGTACGGCATCACGCCGAGCGCGAAGATCGTGACGCGCGACAAGCTTCCGCCCGTGAACATGTCGTAGAGCCCGAACATGGTGTTCTGGGCCTGCTCCGACATGATCCGCAGCGCCTCGGAATTGACTCCGGGCGTCGGGATGAAGTTGCCCACGCGGTACACCGCCAGCATGCCGAGCGTAAACAGCACTCGGTTGCGGAGGTCCGCGACGGCGAACAGGTTCTTCAGTGTATCCAGCACAACAGCCCTCAGTTACTTACTGATTGCTACGCTTCGGCCTTGGCCGCGCCATCCGCGCCGGCCGTGGAGCCGTCGGCAATGGCTTCGGTCCGGCCACCGGCGGCGGCCACCTTCTCGGCGGCCTTTCCGCTGAACTTGTGGGCGTGCACGGTCAGCGCCTTGGTCAGTTCCCCGCGGCCGAGGACCTTGACCAGCGCCTTGCGGCTGCCGACCAGGCCGTGCTCGCGCAGGGTCGCGACGGTCACGATCGCGCCGGCGTCGAAGGCCGCCTCGAGCTGGTCCAGGTTGACCACGTCGTACTCGGTGCGGAAGATGTTGGTGAAGCCGCGCTTCGGCACCCGGCGGTGCAGCGGCATCTGGCCGCCTTCGAAGCCGCGCTTGAACGAGTAGCCCGAACGCGACTGCGCGCCCTTGTGGCCGCGGCCCGCGGTCTTGCCCAGGCCCGACCCGGGACCGCGCCCGACCCGCTTCTTCTTGAACTTCGACCGTTCGGCCGGTTTCAACTTATCGAGACTCATGATTTGATCCGCTTCTGCGTTATCTGCGTCATCTGCGGCATTACTCGCTCACCGTCACGAGGTGACGGACCTTGAAAATCATGCCGCGGGTCTCCGGCGTGTCCGCCAGGGTCACCACGTGGTTGATCCGGCGCAGGCCGATGCTCTCGACCACCATCGCCTGGTTCCTGTTGAAGCCAATCGGGCTCTTGGTGAGCTCGATCGTGACGGTCTTCGCGGCCGCCGCCTGCTTTGCCTGCTTCGCCTTCGCCATTGTTCTATGTCCTACGCGGTCCGGCCGCCGGCCAGCTCTTCGAGCGAGTCCTTGCCGCGCAAGCGCATCAGCTTGCCCGGGTCCTTGAGTTCCTTGAGCGCCGTGAAGGCCGCGCGCACCACGTTGTGCGGGTTGGCCGAGCCCAGCGACTTGGTCAGCACGTTGGTCACGCCCGCCGACTCCACCACCGCGCGCACCGCCGCGCCGGCGATGATGCCGGTGCCGTCCGGGGCGGGCTTCAGCAGCACGCGGCCGGCGCCGTAACGGCCGACGATCGGGTGCGGCACGGTCGTGCCCTGCACCGGCACGCGGATCAGGTTCTTCTTCGCCGCCTCGATGCCCTTCTTGATCGCCGAGGGCACTTCCTTGGCCTTGCCGACGCCGTAGCCGACCACCCCGTGGGCGTCGCCGACGACCACCAGCG